>SHAK01000040.1 GCA_004213515.1 Limisphaerales bacterium
TTCGTCAGCCTCTTCGTCAGCCTCTTCGTCAGCCTCTTCGTCAGCCTCTTCGTCAGCCTCTTCGTCAGCTTCTTCGTCAGCTTCTTCGTCATGAGAATTACTGTCAAAGTTGAGTTGGCTTTGATCCTCATCTTCCATATTGGATGCAGTAGAAAGTTCTACCTCTATACGACGTAATTCATCTGAAGCAGGTAATTCATCAAGGTTTTTCAAACCAAAATTTTCAAGAAAATACTGAGTTGTCCCATATATCTTAGGGCGTCCCGGAGCATCAGCCTCACCTTTGATTTCTATTAGCTCTCGTTCTGTAAGAGTCACGACCACACCATCCACAGCTACACCACGTATTTGTTCTATCTCGGCTCGGGTAATCGGCTGACGATAGGCAATGATGGCCAAAGTCTCTAGTGCAGGTTGTGACAATTTAGGAGGCCGCGGCTTAGCTCCAACAAGAACCTGAAGCCAAGGTGCAAAATCAGGCTTTGTGACAAACTGCCAATTGCCTCCAACACAAGCTAATCTATAGCTTCTATTCGCATTGTCATGCTCAACCACTAATTCCTCAAGAGCTTTCTCAACCGCGCGCGCAGTTGGCTTGGCAAACTCTCGAGTATGTTTCTCATCTGGAAGCTTTTCAGGAGTATCGCGCAGAATAATTCGCAATTCGCCGATACTCATCGGCTTTTGAGCCGAAAAGACGATAGATTCAAGTATTTCTTTAAGCTCCACTTTAAAGTGATTCCACTATTTCTGTATTATGTTTTCCTGGCACAATTCTCTGCATCTCAATCGGCGCAATAACAATGTCAATTTCGCCAAAAACTTCACTCTGCATAGCTAGTAATTGTTTAAGGCGAACTAACTCTAAGAGAGCTAAAAAGGTAGCAACAATTTCACCTCTACTCCCTGCTTCATTAAAAAGCTCAGAAAACCTTAAACGCTTAGCTTCACCAAGACGATGGCGAATCACTACTATTTTTTCACTAATACTCCACTGGTCGTCAACAATTTCTCGCTTTGCTGCTTCACGAGAAAAATACTGCTGTAAAACCCTATCAACAGCTCCAATCAAATCAAAAATACTCGCCTCTAGGCGATTATCCATTGGCAAAGGATCTAATGGGATACTCCCGGGACGACGTGTGTAAACTTTCTCCTGTTCAAATTCCAGCTTTTGCAGATCGGTTGTGACATCCTTAAATCTCTTATATTCAACCAATTTGCGGATTAATTCCCATCTTGGATCCTCTATTTCCTCCTCATTCTCGTCTTCTACCTGCTGATCAACAGGCAACAACTCACGACTCTTGATATACATGAGCGTTGAAGCCATTACTATAAACTCTCCGGCTAAATCCAAATCCAAAGTCTTCATAATATCAAGATACTCAAGAAACTGGTGAGCTAATTCGGTCATATTGACGTCATAAATATCGACTTCCTGTTTCTTAACAAGAAATAGAAGAAGGTCCATCGGCCCCTCAAAAACCTCAAATTGGATTTTAAAATCAGACATTCAAACGCTCTATGCGCAGTTGGCAAACCTTAATTGACTATCACATACTTTGGCAACGATCCTCTTTCTAGGCAGACTTGCCGTCACCCATCTCGGCAGGTATTTTCGAGCCCATGAAAACTGGGTGGAAGATTTTTGCCACTTTCCTGTTGTGTATTTCCATTGATCTACATGGCCAAAAACAGGACTTGGCAACTAATAATGGAATTGAAACAGTTGAAAAGCTTCAGAACCTCACAGCAACAGAGAATGCAAGTGAAACATCTCTAAGCCAAGAGAATTTAAAGAAGAAAGTTTATGTGATACCGGTTCGCGACGATATCATGCCACCAATCCTTTACGTTATTCGCCGTGGGGTCAAAGAAGCAATGGAGGCTAATGCCGAGTGTATTATCATCGACATGAATACTAACGGAGGCAGAGTTGACATCACCGAGGAAATTTTTGGGATAATAAATAAATTCAAAGGGAAGACTGTTACATATGTCAATAAGGACGCATACTCCGCAGGTGCTTTCATCGCTGTGTCGACAGATCAAATCTATATGGCTCCTCAGAGCGTCATTGGGGCAGCAGCACCGATTATGATGGGGCCAGGGGGAGGGGCGGCTGAGTTGCCGTCTACAATGGAAGCCAAAATGAACTCTGCAATACGAGCTAAGATTCGTACTCAGGCAGAAAAGAACGGCTATGCCATAGACGTAATTGAAGCTATGGTCGACAAATCAAAAACGCTTGAACGAGATAGCAAAATTATTTGTGCTAAGGACGAAATTTTAACTCTTACAAACATCGAAGCGGCCACAAAATACGGGGAAGGCCAAACTCCACTACTCTCTACAGGGACAGTCGAAAGTATCGATGCACTGATTGAAAAACTTGGTTACACCGGGGCTAAAAGAGTCGATATTAAACCCCTCGGAGCAGAGGAACTTGGCTCTTGGATTTCATCGATAAGCCCACTCCTTTTGTTAATAGGTATTGGAGGACTTTATATCGAATTTAAAACACCCGGGTTTGGAGTATTTGGAGCACTAGGAATAGGAGCCCTCTTAATATATTTTTTTGGTGGGTACGTGTCCGGACTAGCTGGCATCGAATGGATCGGCATCTTTTTACTAGGCATAGTACTTGTTATGATTGAAATTTTTGTTGTCCCTGGAACACTGATTGTTGGTCTATGTGGCGCAGCTTGTATCTTTATCTCAATTATTATGGGAATGACCGACTTATACCCTGGCGTTCCTTGGTTCCCAGTCGATCCAACAGAAGGAATGCCTTCTCCAGTGGAAGGTATTGATTTTAGCATGCCAGACTTCAGCAAACCATTGCGTGACATCTCAATTGCTATTTTGCTTTCTGTACCACTAATATGGTCTATATCAAAATGGCTTTCGCATTCAAAATATTTTTCTCAACTGGTAACTGCCTCTGTAAGTGGAGCAGAATCAATTGCCGATTTGGCAACTAAAATTGAATCAAGAAAAAATCAAGTTGGGATTACTACAACACCTCTAAATCCAGGTGGAAAAGCCCTTTTTCAAGATGAATTGTGCAGCGTAATTACCCAAGGTGAAATGGTCGGGTCTGGAACTTCGGTGAAAGTAATTGGCAACAGCGGCAGCGATCTCGTTGTAGTAGAAGACTGATTTATTAATACAAACAGAAATGTCTGCCGGCAGCATTGCATATTTTGCCTACGGTTCGAATATGTGCCCAGAACAAATGGCTGAAAGATGCCCTGGAGGAAAAGCTATTGGCTCGGCGGAACTTCATAATTGGGAATTCCTTATCAATATTCGCACCTATGCAACAATTGAAACTAAACATAAATCAACCACACACGGTGTACTCTGGACTCTGACAAAAAAGCACATAGCCACCCTTGACGAATATGAAGCCGTCGAGGAGGAAATGTACTATAAAAAAACCCTGAAAGTCCTTCATGAAGGCAAGCCAATCGAAGCCTTAGTGTATATTGATCCTGTATGCGAAAGAGGCGCATCTGATTCAATCTACATGAAAAATATATTGAACGGAGCGAAGTTTTTTAAACTGCCAAAAGATTATATTTTACAACTCGAAAATAAATGGAGGAAAAATATTTTTTAATACGATTACTTTCACAAACTCTTCTAATTTTAAATATAATAGAAATTTAAATAATTAATCTAATATAAAGCTACCTTGTGCCAGGCGTTACATTAATTTTGATTCGTTTCCCTTTACGTAATACTTCCATCTCTACTGACTTACCAACTTTCACAGCATCAAGAGCATAAGTGTAGTCATAAATATTAGTAATTTCTTTCCCTGTAAAATGAACAATTATATCACCAGCTTTGATACCTGCTTTATCAGCGGGCCCCCCTCCACGAACACCTGACAACAAAACCCCCTTAATATCCTCTGAAGCGTAATCTGGTATTGTTCCAAGATATACTCGAATTGCATCACGGCTCCCACCTTGATCCGACTTTTTGACTTTAACATAATCCGGCCGAACACTGTCAGAAATAAGGTCTTGAACCATATTACTTGCAAATTGAGTAATCCTTTCAATGCCTTCGTAATTTAATGTATCGGGGTCGTCTGCAGGCCGATGATATTCCTTATGACTACCAGTAAACCAGGCAAGCACAGGAATACCCTTGGGATAAAAGGAAGTGGTGTCGGTCGGCAAGTAAGGATCCTGCTGAAGGGTAAGATCAAAGCCGGCGAGTACATTACGTCGTTCAATTAATTTCTTCCAATTTGTTGACGATCCAACACCTTGTAAAGTTAACTTATTATTTCTTAGTCGACCAATCATATCAAAATTAAGATAAGCAACTAGTTGCTTTAGATCGACTGTCGGCTTAGCGGCATAACGAGCAGAACCTATGAGCCCTAATTCTTCTCCTGACCAAAAACTAAAAATTAAACCGCGTTCAAATTCTTGTGGCTTTGTCTTTTGACGATTAGCTAATTGATCAGCCATCTCTAGCAGCGCCGCGACTCCGGAAGCATTATCGTCAGCACCATTATGTATTAAGCCCTCCTCCCCCTTGATACCAAAACCTCCAGTCTCACCACGGCCAAGGTGATCATAGTGAGCTCCAAGCATAACATATTCAGAATTTATTTTTGAAGCCGCTTCGCTGCTTGGAGGCAACAAAGCGATAATATTACTACCTTTCTTTCGAATCCTTTTAATTTTTGTCTTTATATTAAGAACTATACCGGGCAGTGACAAACCATGAACTGCATGTGGGTTCTCCTTGTCTAGAGAGGTCTGCAATTCTTTTAGAGACTTACCATAAAATTGCACTAATGAATTACCAATTTCTCCGCTAATCGAAATAACAGGCATTCCTGCCCCTGCCATACTTATATCAAAATTTAAATTAGCTAATTTACCGGCATTTGGTGAATTTGGGCCAGTAACAACTAGTAAAGCCTTAGCGCCATTGTTTCGAGCTATTAAGGCCTTATATCTTAAACCAGCATAACGATTTAGTTCCTGGCGGCGGTCTACCGATATTTCTTCCGGTACATAGCGAAGTACCATGACAATTTTATCCTTAACATTTAGATCTCCATAAGAATTATATCCCACTCCAAGCTTTCCAGGTTTTGTAAGGCCATAACCAGCAAAGATTACTTCCCCCTCAATTTGGCCATTGGCTGAAAAAGCAAGCGGCCGAAAATCCTTATCTAAATCAAAAGTATGATCTTCACCTGTATGCCCTCTCAGTATCATTTGATTGTTAGGCTTGTCCAATTCCACACCACCTGTAAATTCGAAATTATGTTCATAACTGCCATCTTTAGATCCAAGCGGTTTAAGACCTGAAGCTAATAACTGTTCACGAATATATTTCGCAGCCTTACGAATACCCTCACTGCCGGTACGGCGACCTTCTAATTTGTCAGATGCTAAAAATTCAACATGCTTCTTAATGTTATCCTTCAGAACAATTGAAGAACGTTTATCTAGTTCTATTTCTCTTTTTGGGGAACGCGATAATATAGACAATGCAGCTTGGTGATTCCATTTGGCCAAGAACAACTGAGACTGTTTTTCCGACGTAGCATTTGAAGTCCAACATAGCTGTAATCCGTTTGGCGAAAACACTGGCAATCCATCGAAACCAACCCGCTCTGTCACTCGGATTGGTTCGCAGAGACCAAGAGAATCAACTAAATATAGCTCAAAATTTGAGAAACCAAGTTTATTACTTGCAAAAATAATGTATTCGCCTGACGGATGAAAATACGGTGCCCATGACATTGATTTAAAACTAGTTATTTTTCTTACGTCTGAACCATCCAATTTCATCGTATGAATCTCAGCCACTGAACCGGATTTGTTAAAACGACGCCAAACAATGCGCTGTCCGTTAGGGGAAAAAAACGGGCCGCCATCATAACCTGGAGACTGCGTAAGACGAACCTGATCCGAACCATCAGCATTCATAATGTAAATTTCTCCAAAATAGGAAAGATCAATATCTCGGAGCTTTTCCTCTTCCTCTGTAAGGTCATTTACATACGCACTTCGTGTCGAACTAAACACAATTTTTTTACCATTTGGAGAAAATCCAGCTTCAGCATCGTAACCTTTAGCAGTCGTTAGTTGACGAAGATTACCCCCATTGTTATCAGCTGTGAATATATCCATTGTCTCATCATAATCCCAAGAGTAACGGCGCTGCTTTCCGGCAGCCCGAAACTCGAGCTCTGCCTTTTGCTTAGCCTTCGCTCGAAGGTCATGATGTGTTGATGCGAACAAAACATTCTGACCACTTGGATGAAAAAATGCACATGTTGTCTTACCAAATCCAGGAGATACACGAACCGTATGACCTGTCTTAAAATCGATTGTATAAATCTGGTAGAAAGGATTCCCTGCCTCTCTTTCACTTTGAAAAATCAACTTTGAACCATCAGAATTATAATACCCTTCCCCACTTCGGCGCCCTTCAAATGTTAACTGCCTAACTCGAGAAAGAAGAGTATCCTGATTATTCGCTATGGTTTCATTTACAAAACCAACAAACAACATGATAGCTAAAGGAGTTCTAAGTCCAATAGGGTATAGTCGTAACATTCGAGGCCAGTTTTAAAATTAAACTGAGTTTTTTTCAATCAGGGTTTTTAAATGATTAGATTGTTTTTAAGTAATTAAATGGCATCATTCCCTCCTTCTCAATCATAGAATGATAAGTATTGAAACAGTTGATTCACCTAAAGAACTTAGCGATTTTGTTCGATTCCCTTTGCGTATTTACTCTAATGATTGCCCTTGGGTTCCTCCGATATGGAAAGAAGAAATGAAACGGCTAAACCCCAAATATGGCCCTTTTTTCTCTCATTCGGATGCGCAACTTTTCCTCGCACGTGACAATGATGGCAATCCACTAGGACGCATTGCAGCTATAAAATTTAATGACCACCTCAAAACGTACAAAGACAAGTTGGGTTTCTTTGGTTTTTTTGAATGCATAAATGATCAGGCAGTTGCAGATCAACTTATTAAAAAAGCAAAAAAATGGCTTAACGAAAACGGCTTGATGAAAATGCGCGGACCAGCCAGCTTCACTATCAACGAGCAAATTGGCTTATTAATCGAAAACTTCGACGAGCCCCCAACCCTTTTAACCACATGGAACCCTCCATACTACCAAAAGCTTTTGGAGGCAGCAGGTTTAGTCAAAGCAGAAGACCTATTAGCTCGTGAAGTTGTACTTTCCGATATTGATCCACAATATCTAAGCCGAATCGCTAGAATTGGATCGCGCAACAAAAAAATAGCCATCCGAAAAGCAAACCTAGAAAACATAGAAAACGAAATCGATATTCTAGTCAAAGTGTATGGAGAAGCGTGGAATGAAAACTGGGGAGCTGTTCCAATAAATCGTAATGAATTCACTAAGCTAGTGCTTGAACTTAAACCTTTTCTGCTACCAGACTGTACTTTAATTGCCGAATTCGAGGGCACCCCAGTTGGCGTATTTATCGTCATACCTGATATCAATATCGCCATCAAAGCATGCAATGGAAATCTTGGACCAATTGGTTTAATTCGATTCATGCTTGCAAAGCGGCGAGTTGATCTCATGAGAGGTGTTGTGGCTGGCGTATTGAAGCCGTATCGAAACAAAGGAATTGAGTCAGCGTTCTACTCAAGTGTGCTAAACACATTAATAGGAAGCCAATATAAACGTATTGAATTCTCTTGGATGCTAGAGTCTAACTTTCGAGTCCACCGCGTGCTGGATAGCATCAAAGCGCAGACTACAAAGCGATGGCGGGTTTATGACATTGATCTTTAAGGCATCATCTAGCGCTTTTCTCTAATGCTAAATAAATGATTCTGATTACGAAGTATTAGACGGTCTGCAGCAAGGGCTGGATTGGCCATGCTCATTCCTCCCGTATAATTAACCCGAACAAGTTTATATTCCTTCCCAGCTAAAAACACATAAGTGTCTCCCGCTTCGCTCAGAGCAAACACATGCCCTCGATAGGCCCAAGGAGATGCCGTAAATCCGATCGACTTATCTGGATTGATACGCTCCTTATCAAAATACACACTTCCTGTTCTAGCGTCACGGCAAGCTAAAAAACCAAAGTCAAATAGAGAGTAAAATTCATCCCCATAAACCAAAGGCGATGGATTGTAAGGCGCCGCTCTTTTATCATACCATGCAATAAAATCGTTTTTTGTTTCACCAGGCTTTAGGGAAATATCATTCTTCGCGCCGGGCTTAATAGCATAAACATGTTTTTCCCGATCACCAACATAACCAGAAGCAATATATAATAAGCCATGAGCTTCAAAAGGAGTTGGAATCACAATCGAAGTACGTGACTTCCACTTTAATCTCCAACGCTCATTACCGACTAAATCATACGATCGAGTTTGATTACGCCCAGTCAAAATCAATTCACTAATCCCGTTATGTTTCCAAACGAATGGCGTAGACCAGTTACTTGGTTCTTCGCGTTTCGTCTTCCATAGCTGTTTACCTGTAATTTTATTAAAACCTGCGAGCCAGCTCTCTTCCATATTGTCATTGACGATGATAAGTTGATCACCTTCAAGTATGGGAGATGCACCAGTTCCCCAACCATTTCGCATCTCATAAGGCTTAAACATTTTTTCCCATAGCTTTTTACCTGTCTTATCAAGGCAGTAAAGACCGTGACTTCCAAAATATGCATAAACCCGTTCACCATCAGTAACTGGCGTCTCAGCTGCATAACTATTCTTTATGTGAATCGGGGTCAATGGACGAGACGCAAGAACCTCCCTTTGCCAGAGATAATCCCCACTTTCAATATCAAGACATAGCACAAGAAAATGATGCATGTGCTTGATAGGCTCCTTTCTATCGCCACCAAAATATAATCCAGGCTTTCGTGGCTCTATCTCCCCTTCACTCACAGCGGTTGTTAAATAAATCCGTCCGCTATGCACTACTGGGCTAGACCAACCAAGCCCAGGTACTTTTACTTTCCACTCAATGTTCTTGCCTTTCTTTGAATCCCATTCGAGCGGCAAATTAATATTATCTGAAGTGCCTCGTGAAAAACCACCTCGAAACATAGGCCAATTTTCTGCGGCCTCCAATTGAGTAAAAATTAAGGCACAAGTCTTTAGAACAGAGCCGAAAAGCCGACTGAATTTGAAACCAAGCATATTACAGATATCGTTTGACCTCTTACAATTTGGGTCAAGAAAATTGACCCGATTGCGGAGTTCGGTTTAGCTGTTCACTTCTATGATAAACTATGAATAAATTTAACATAATTCTGGTTACCGCACCCGATATTAAATTAGCAAGAAACCTAGCAAAGGCCGCACTTGAAACCAAACTGGCTGCATGCGCTAATATAATTCCTCACGTAGAATCTCATTATTGGTGGGATGAAAAAATTGAAAATGAAAGCGAAGTACTGATTTTTTTTAAAACATCAGAAAAAAATATTCCGGAACTTGAAAGGACTATTTGTGATTTGCACACCTACGATACCCCAGAGTTCATTACAGTCCCAATAACTGCAGGAAACCATAGATATCTAAATTGGCTATCTGAAAACATGAAATAACTTTAACGTTAATCCTCTCTAATTTGACCATTAAATTCATTATTTTGAGTTAAATCTTGCTTTATTTCGCCATTTTCAACATTAGTACTCTGGGCAAGAATGAATGCTTTAACATCCTGTTCAGTCACAAAATATTTCTTACCTATTTTACGTGCTCGAATCTTTCCCGCTTGAATATATCGAGTCACTGTTCTGTACTTCATATCTAGCATTTCAGCTACTTCATTTGCATCGAAAGCCTTAAAATCATCTACATGAATCATAATAGTAAGCCAAATAAAATCATATAAATACATAATACGTCAATATTATACACTATAATACATTTAAATTATTCCGCATATATTAAATCTAAATTGGATTGCTTCTTGAGGCTTTTTACACTTTTGATACAGTCCACCACCTTTTTTAGTTTTGACCCATGGAGAAAGAGATTAATCGACGGCGTACTTTTGCTATTATTTCGCATCCCGATGCTGGTAAAACAACATTAACTGAAAAAATGCTCATGTACGGAGGAGCAATTCAGTTAGCTGGGTCTGTACGATCACGCAAAACTCAACGAGCAACTACATCTGACTGGATGGAGCTAGAACGAAAACGAGGAATCTCCGTTAGCTCAACAGTATTACAATTTGATTATCAAGGATATCAAATCAACCTTCTCGACACCCCGGGCCATAAAGACTTTTCAGAGGATACATACCGGGTTCTAACCGCTGTAGATGCGGTCGTCATGGTTCTTGACGCAGCTAAGGGCATTGAAGCTCAGACAAAAAAACTATTTGAGGTATGCCGACAGCGCGGAGTTCCAATCTTTACATTTATCAATAAGTGCGACAGGCCAAGCAAGGGGGCCATCGAATTACTTGATGAAGTAGAAAGTGTTCTTAATTTAAAACCCTTTCCAGTAAATTGGCCAATCGGGGATGGGCATGATTTTTCTGGGGTATATGATAGGCTATCAAAAAAAATTCACCTTTTTGAAAGAACAACAGGCGGTGCCTACATTGCGCCTGTAGAAGTCGGAAATATATCCGAGGACTTTGTAAAAGAGAGGGTACCAGAAACAATTCTATCGAAAGTAACTGAGGAATTAGAGATGCTAGAAATGGCTGGGGCAAAATTTGACAGTAATGAAATTTTGGCTGGTCGAACGACTCCCGTTTTCTTTGGTAGTGCTATGAATAATTTTGGAGTAGAATTAATACTTAAGGGTTTTGTTGAACACGCTCCCCCTCCTTCAGGACGCGAGTCCAAAGGGAATTTGATTCCTACTAACAGTGAAGATTTTTCCGGGTTTATTTTTAAGATCCAGGCTAATATGGATCCTAAACACAGAGATCGAATAGCTTATATTCGAATTTGCTCTGGAAAGTTTGAACGAGACATGACGGTTTTTCATTCTCGAACTAAAAAGAAAGTACGTCTAGCAAGCTCTCACAGATTATTTGGAAAAGAGAGAGAGACAGTTAATGAGGCTTATGCTGGAGATATTATCGGTTTGGTAGGGCATTCAGATTTTGGTATTGGAGATACTCTAACATCACAAAAAAACCTAGAATTTCAGGAGATCCCAAGATTCACTCCAGAGAGTTTTTCATACTTACACAACACCGATACCGGAAAGTTTAAACAATTCCGCCAAGGCCTAGACCAATTGCTTCAGGAAGGTGCTATACAATGCTTAAGTTTAAAAGGAAGCACTGTAGCAGTACCTGTTCTTGCAGCGGTAGGGCCGTTGCAATTTGACGTAGTTCAATTCCGGCTTGAAAGTGAATATAATGCATCGACGCGATTAGAACCTGCCCCTTGGCAGGTAATGCGATGGCTTCCAGAATCGTTTAGCGAGGAACAAATGGATAAACTTTCACCTCCAACTGGCTCTCGATTTGGATGGGATTCGGATAAGAATCCAGTATTACTTTTCCAAAGTGATTGGGCAGCAAGTTACTTTGAACAAAACAGTAATGACCTGAAATTATCACTGTTCCCTCCAAATCAAAAAGAGCTCTAATAATAAGCTTTAACTTAAGCGACCGGTTTCAAAGCATGCCTCAAAACTCTAACATCACTCTACTTGATGCAGCTGAAATCAAAGTTCGATTTAATGACAATGAAGTCTTAAAAGAGGCTTCACTGACCATTCGAATCGGGGATCATTTCGGAATGGTAGGACGTAATGGCTCTGGTAAATCAACGTTTCTTAAAATCCTCACTGAAGTCATGCAACCAGACTCAGGAAATATATCACGTCGTAATGACTTGGTAATTGGATATCTATCACAAGATCTTGTGATGGCAGAAGATGCAACAGTCGAAAGCACAATAAGAGAGGGAGCAAAACATATATATGATTTACTCGAAAAATACGAAAGCCTACCTGCAGATTCAAATATACAATCCGAATTAGAACAGCAGATTAGTTCTAATGATGCATGGAATATTGATACAAGAATCAAAGCAGCAATGATGCATCTAAATGCTCCAGATTCAGAACGTCTAATTAAAACACTTTCTGGAGGAGAAAAAAGACGTGTCGCACTTTGCCGAGCTATTATTTCTAATCCTGACCTCTTAATTCTCGATGAACCAACTAATCATCTTGATACCGAATCAATTGAATGGATGGCAGAATACTTAAAAAAGTTTCGAGGAGCATTTTTAGTATCTACTCACGATCGTTATTTTCTCGATGAAATCTGCAATCATATAGTTGAACTGCAAAGCGGACGCTTCTATCTCCACAAAGGGAACTACTCAGACTATCTTGAATCTAACCTAGCAAGGATGGGCAGCCAACAAGCGATGGAGTTGAAACGTAAAAGGTTTTTACGAAGAGAGCTAGACTGGATTCGCCGCGGGCCTAAAGCACGCACTACAAAAGCCAAATTCCGGGTCGATAAGTTTCATAATATTAAAAACACTCAGGAGCCCGACATGGAACTTACAATGGAAATGATTATCCCACCTCCAGGTCAATTAGCTAATCGAGTTATTGATTTAATTAACATCGCTTTGGAATTGGGAGGGAAATCTCTTATTGAAAAATTTAATTTTAAATTTGAAGCCGGAATGCGCATTGGTATCTGTGGCCGAAATGGCCTAGGCAAAACAAGCCTACTAAAGATAGTACTAGGTCAACTACAACCAACAGAGGGCAACACAAAATTAGGCGTACTTACAGAGTTTAATTATGTAGATCAAGAACGCATACAGCTGGACCCAGAAAAAACTCTACTTCAAGAAGTCGCTGAAGGCTCTGACACAATTAATTTCGGCAACGGGCAACTAGCAATTAGGGCCTATCTTCAACGTTTTGGATTCAATCCCAAGCGGATTAATATGAAGGTTAAGAGCTTGTCAGGCGGGGAGAAAAGTCGATTGCTACTAGCCCGCATCCTAAAAAATGGCGGAAATTTTTTGATCTTAGATGAACCAACTAACGATCTTGATTTACCTACATTGCGGCTTCTTGAAGAGGCTCTATTGGCATTTCCTGGATGTGTTCTTGTCGTAAGTCATGATCGTTATTTTCTGAATAGAGTTTGCACTGGTATTATTGCTTTTGAAGGAAACGGACAAGTAGTCTACAATGAAGGAGACTATGAATACTATCGCGAGAAATTAACTGACAGGAAGACTGTTCCAATTACTGGAAATAATAAAAATATTAAGCCTAAGTCCGAAAAAAATAAAACTGTTCTGATCAAAACAAAAAAACTCACATGGAAAGAAAAAAAAGAGCTTGAAGGAATAGAAGATCAAATCCTTGAAGCAGAAAAAGAAGCATTAGATATTGAAGCTATATTTGCCGATCCAGATTTTCACCAAAAACACAGGGCCAAAACTAGCGAACTAAACAAGAAGTTAGAAACTTCAAAACAAAGATCTCTTTCGTTATATAAAAGATGGGAAGAACTAGAAAATTTAAGACAAGCTTCAGAATAAAAATAATGTCACAATTTATTCGAAGATTCAGTTGAATCATCGATTTTGGATGGTGAAATATTCAAGAGTAATTGTTTCATCTCTTTACCTGGACGGAACTTGACCACTGACCTTTCTGGAATTTGGATATCAACATCAGGATTTTTTGGATTTCTCCCAACTCGTTCTTTGCGAGTTTCTATTTTAAATACGCCAAAGTTTCTTAGCTCTACAGTTTGACCTCTAGATAGTGAATCACGAATAGCATCAAGTGTCTGAGTAATTAATTCTGTAATTTCAGCTTGATGTAGCTTTATTTGCGGCTTAACAGCCTCTCTCACTCTTGATGCTAAATCACGTTTAGTCACAGTACTTTTGTCACGTGTAGATAAACTCATAAACCGGTAGATTGACTTAACAAAGTACCGTTACGCTAATTTATTGCTTAGTCAAATCAGTTTTATGTTTTACAAAAAAACAAAAAAAAATCATAAACATCTGAATTCTCATTATAATTGACCAATAATTGGCTTAATTATTTTAGCTTCTTCTTCAACCCCAGTTAATCTTGCATCCAAACCTTGATAACGATGTGTAAACGATTGAGACTCTATTCCCAATAAATGCAACATTGTAGCATGTAAATCCCTTATGTGCGTTCGATTGACAGCTGCATGATATCCTAACTCGTCAGTTTCCCCATGAGTCACCCCTCCTCTAATTCCACCACCAGCAAGCCAAACCGAAAATGCTCTCATATGATGGTCACGACCTGCCGTGGCACCTTTCCCTTGAAACATAGGCGTACGACCAAACTCACCACCCCAAACAACTAATGTATCATCCAGTAACCCTCTTTCTTTTAAATCCTTAACTAAGGTTGCACTAGGGTGATCACATAGGCCGGAACAAATTTTCATATAACGAGCAAGATCCCCATGATGATCCCATCCTCGATGGTAAAGATGAATGAAACGAGTTCCACGCTCAGCAAGTCGACGAGCAAGAAGACAGTTCGAAGCAAACGAGCCGTCCATTTCTTTCACTCCATATCGGTCGCGAACATATTGCGGCTCATCATCAAAATTCATTAATTCCGGCACACTCGCCTGCATACGAAACGCCAGTTCATATTGTGATATACGTGATTCAATTTCTGGATTATTAACTTTATTGTTACGAATGCGATTCAACTTACCAACCGTATCAATAAAGCTGCGTTGCTGTTGTCTGTTAATACCTGGCGAAGATCGCACATAATGAACTGGTTCCCCTTGCGAATAAAACTGAACTCCTTGAAATTTACTTGGTAAAAAACCAGAGCCCCATTGCCTTGACGAAATAGGTTGCGGATTCCGCCCACCTTGACTCGTTAGAACTACAAACCCAGGCAAATCATCATTCATTGACCCGAGCCCATATGTCACCCAAGCACCCATACTAGGTCGACCAGAGATTGATGTTCCAGTATTCATCACAGTATGAGCTGGATCATGGTTAATTTGGTCAGTATGCATCGACCTTACAATAGCGATATCATCAGCAATACCTCCGATTCCTGGAAGCACATCAGATATTTCCTGCCCTGATTGGCCATGCCTTCGAAACTTAAAAATAGGCCCAAGGCACTTGAGTTGTTGATTTTGCAACTGTGCTATGGGCTGCCCCTTTGTAAATGACTCTGGCATTGGTTTACCATCAAGTTTTGCCAAGTCAGGTTTATAATCAAAAGTTTCTAAATGGGAAGGTCCCCCAGCCATGCAAAGAAAAATTACGCGTTTCGCCTTGGGAGCAAAATTTGGAAAACTGCTCTGCCCTTTCAATGTTGCCGCTGGATGAAGCCAAGATGGCTTTGCTAGACTAGCAAGGGCTGCAGCCCCCAATCCAAAAGAAGAAGAACTAAGAAAAGAACGTCTGTTAACAAATGTTTGAACAGATTTTTTAAAAATAGACATTTCAGTTACGAGTAATCACTTCACTAAGATTAAGTAGGGCGAGAGCGACATTTGTCCAACCAGCAGCATCAGGCATTGAAATATTTTCCGGCAATTTTGAAATTCCAACATTTAATAATTCAGCGGCAGATTTCGTGTCATTTTTATAGTTTTTAATAATATTTTCAGCAAACTCTAACATGACAGATAATTCTTCCTTTTCAGGCGATCTATTTAAAGCGGTCTGCCAGGCCCAAATCAAACGTTCACTTTGTGTATCTCCCCCTTCGTAAAGAATGCGCACCGCAAATCCCTTAGCAGCCTCAACATAGGAAGGATCATTCATTAATGTCAAAGCAGCAATCGGAGTATTACTAACAGTTCGCATTGCAGTACACTCTTCTCGTGTAGGGGCATCAAAAGCACGAAACATAGGGTGTAAAAACTGCCTTTGCCAGTGAATGTAAACACCTCTTCGATACTGATTTTCATTATTATCAGAAAGATAGGTGCGCTTAGGAAAATTAAGTGGAGCATAGTAACCAACCGGTTGATAAGGACGTACTACATCACCTCCCATCTTACTGTTGATTAAACCTCCAATCGAAAGTGCATTATCACGAATAGTCTCTGCAGAAAAACGAAAACGGCCTTGCCTTGCAAGTAGTCGATTGGTTGGATCTCTTTCAATCTGATCCATATTAACATTAGAAGACTGCCGGTAAGTATGAGAAGTCACAATCAAGCGAACTATATATTTTATATTCCATCCACTTTCAATTAGCTCAACAGAAATCCAGTCGAGCAAATCAGGGTATTCAGGCCACTCACCTTGAGAACCGTTATCATCAAGTGATCTATATAGCCCGTTTCCAAAAAATAAATACCACAGACGATTGACAAAGACTCTAGCTGTAAGAGGGTTTCTCGGATTGGTCAACCAATCTGCCAAGTCTAGTCGAGTAGCTCGCCCATTCTTTGTTATTGGTTGCAAAAAACTAGGAGTCGAAGGCATAACAATTTCTCCAGAATCATCCATCCAATCACCTCTTGAAAGTACACGAATATTTCTTGGCTTCACTCGTCCAGTAATCATAGTCCGAGTAAGCTTTTCAGAAACACCTAGAGGTGAAACTACTTCCATTTCCGGTTCTCGAGTAGTTGGTAATGTATTGCTACCTCGAAAAGTTTGGCTGTCATCTATATCTGCAAAAAAAGCAGCCATTCCGTAGAAATCCCGCTGGGTAAAAGGATCATACTTATGATCATGGCATTCACTACATCCCATGGTTCCCCCAAGCCATACATTGGAAACGTTTCGCACCCTGTCAGCAGAATACTTTGCTAGATACTCCTTTTGCTGAACCCCTCCCTCATGTGAAGTTTGCAACAGCCTATTATAGCCACTAGCAATCTTATCATTGACAGTAGATTCAGGCAGGAGATCACCTGCTATTTGAGCTGCAGTAAATCGATCAAATGGCAAATTGTCATTAAACGACTTAATCACCCAATCACGATAAGGAGTAATAGGATGATCTTGATCACCATGGTATCCAACCGTGTCGGCATAACGAACAAGGTCAAGCCAATAACTGGCAAGACGCTCTCCAAACTGGGGTGAAGCTAATAATTCATCGACTATAGATGAATAAATTATAGACGAATCATTTAATCGCTTAGTCAAATTTGGGGGGGAGGCATACCTGTCAGATCGATATGAAGTCTTCGAATTAAAGTGCCAGCGTCGGCTTCTTTTGAAGGGAAAACATTTTCATGCTCTAGACGAGCCATAACAAAACGGTCAATAGCTCCTGTTGGCCATGAACTTTTCATTACTTTAGGAATAGGAGGTCTTTGAAGCTGAATATAAGCCCAATGCTCCTCATATTCTGCCCCTTGGGAAATCCAATCTTTCAGAAGCTGCTTTTCAGTTTCAGACAGTTGCTTCCCAGATTTAAGAGGCGGCATTAATTCATCTGATGATTTTGAGGTATGAATTCGCGAGATCAACTCGCTCTTCTCTGGAGAACCGGGCACAACAGCTGCATACCCTCCAAGGTCGGACAATGCACCCTGTCGCATGTCAAATCTCAGATTAGCTTTACGGTGATTAGCGTCCGGGCCATGGCAAGAGAAACATTTATCGGAAAGAATCGGGCGAATATCTCGATTGAACTCGACCGTTTTAAAATTATCTAAAGAAAAACAATTATCCCGTAATAAGAACAATCCCATTACTCCAAACCAAATGGACAAACTGCGCAGCATGCTTACAACCCAACTCTGCCACAAATACAAGAGACTGTCATCACTACTATTGACTCTTTGACTTCCACACGCCTCCTCGTCAAACTCTCCTTATACCAATTCTAATGCCTAGAAGTCTAACCACAGAGCAAATTTCTGAGTTTCAAGATAACGGATACCTAATTGTTCCAAAACTTTTCGATGCAGAAGAGGCTAGGATCCTTCATGCCGCAGCAAAAGCGGATAAAGCCTTTTCTAAACATGCATACGACCTCGAAGACGGAGAAGGAGGCAAGGCTCAACTCGTACTTTGGAACAAAGCAGGGGAAGACCTCTGGGGAGCAATCGCTCGCAGTGAACGCATTGTCGATGCGATGGAAGAGTTGTTGGGCGATGAAGTGTATCATTATCATAGTAAGATGAGTATAAAACGCCCACGCACTGGAGGAGCTTGGAGCTGGCATCAAGACTATGGATACTGGTATCAGAATGGTTGCCTGTTTCCTGATATGGCATCAGCATTTATAGCGATAGATCCCAATACAAAAGCTAACGGCTGTCTGCAAGTACTACGAGGATCACATAAAATGGGTCGGATTGAGCACGGCCGTTTTGGGGACCAAACAGGAGCCGACCCTGACCGTGTTGATGCTGCAAAAAACAATATGGAAATCATCTATGTGGAAATCGAACCTGGAGATACTCTTTTTTTCCACAGCAACACCCTACACCGCTCCGACCAAAACACTTCAGAGCATCCAAGATGGTCTCTATTGTGCTGTTACAATACAAAGCACAATAATCCTTATAAAGAATCACATCATCCTTTCTATGAACCAATTGAAAAAATGCCGAATAATGCAATTAAAGAAATGGGAGCAAAATTATTTGAAAGCAGTACAGAATTTTGGGATCCAGTTGAAGATGAAACAGTTGGAAACAATAAAGAGTAACTTTTTAACGCTCTATTTATAACTATGAATTTAAATATTCACTCGCCATTACCTAATCGTAAGGATTGGCGTATAGGCTGCATCGGAAGCGGTTTCATTATGAACGATTGCCATTTGGTGGCATACAACAAAGCTGGATTTAACCCAGTCGCAATTGCATCGCGCACCCAAATCAAAGCAGCAAAATGCGCCGAGCAACATAATATTACAACTGTTCATAAATCAATAGAGCAGCTGCTAGATGACGAATCAATAGAGGTACTTGATTTAGCGGTGCCACCGGACAACCAATTAAGTATAATTAAAGACGCATGCGAACGAGGTATAGTAAAAGGAATTCTCGCTCAAAAACCGCTAGGATCAAATTACTCTGAAGCAGCTGAAGCAGTGGATGCATGCGAACAAGCTGGCATCACTCTCGCTGTGAATCAAAATATGCGCTACGACCAATCTGTACGCGCTGGAAAAACCTTGCTAACTAATGGAACAATTGGAGATCCGGTACTTGCTACTATCGACATGCGAGGGATTCCTCACTGGATGCCTTGGCAAGAAAGGCAAGGTTGGGTCACACTAAGGATCATGTCCATTCACCACATGGATACTTTTCGATATTGGTTCGGTGATCCTGAACGGATTTACTGCTCAGTTAGAACTGATCCACGTACGCAGTTTCCACACAAAGATGGAATTGCAACTTATATTCTGGAGTATTCAAGTGGCCTACGCGCAATTGCTATCGATGACACATGGACAGGCCCGGCTCGAGAAGGAGCCCCCACAGATATTGGCATAGAATGGCGAATTGAAGGTTTAGACGGATTGGCAAAAGGAGATATTGGTTGGTGTCAGGACCCATACACAACCCCTTCAACTATATCCTATGCGACAAAAGGAGATAAAAAATTTAATTGCCCAACATGGTCAGAAAGTTGGTTTCCTGATGCCTTTATAGGCACGATGGCTCAATTATTAATTGCTCTCGAAACCGGTGAAGAGCCAGAGATTGGAGCCCGTGATAATCTTAAGACTATGGCTCTTGTTGAAGCTGCTTATCTTAGCTCAGAAGAACATCGTGCCGTAGATCTC
>SHAK01000041.1 GCA_004213515.1 Limisphaerales bacterium
TTTGGATAATGATAATGTTTTTACAGGCTGGAATAGAATCCGGCACTCCCTATGTGTGGGATCAAGCCGGCACGCCTGGTAAAGCAATCATCATCCTCTTGGGCTTACTTTCAGTTTTCGTCTGGTCGGTAATGCTCCAAAAAGCACGTCAAACACGCCAAGCCAGAAAATTAAACAGACTTTTTGCTGATGAATTTCACCAGCATGATGGCGTTCTTGTAATTCACAACCGAGACATACACGTAGAAGGATGTCCCCTTTTCAACTTATATGACAATGGATGTAAGGATCTATTAAGCAGACTTAAAACTAATGGCAACGAGGGTGAGTTAGGTTCGGAAAAATACGCGACTATTAAAACAATGGAGCACGTCAAAAGAACCCTTGAAAGTGACGTTGCTAAAGAATCTCTCAAACTGGAAAGCGGCTTAATTCTTCTAGCTATCGCTGTTAGTGGAGCTCCATTTGTTGGCCTACTTGGAACCGTCTGGGGGGTAATGGATGTATTCAGTGCTGCTGCACAAGAAGGGAATGCAAACTTAACTACCGTTGCTCCTGGTGTTGCTGCAGCATTAGCAACTACCGTTGCTGGGCTGTTAGTCGCAATACCTTCGATGGTCGGATACAACTGGCTAGTACACAATCTCAGGGTGTTCACAGTTGAACTAGATAACTTTGCACAAGAGCTTGCATCAAGAATGGAAAATGAGTTCTTAAAAGATGAATAGGCAATATGGCTTCTAAGAATTTAGTACAGGGTGAGAAAGGATTGCTTTGCCTAAAGTGCTCCCACTTAAACCCGGGGAATTTGAATGAGTGCGAATACTGCAAGTCCCCACTTTTTATTAAATGCAAAAAATGTGGAGCAAAGGTTCAGCGCGTGCTTTCTCAGTGCCAAAAATGCGGTCATCGGATGCACAAAAGTTTCTTTGATAAGATTGAGCGCAAAATGTTTGCTCGTTCTAGAAAAGTAACATTAGGTCAATTTGGATTGTTAATTATTTTAGCAATTTTCGTTTATCAAGCAATAAAGATGGTTAGTGATAAACTTTAGTAAGATGCGCCGATTTTCACAACGTAACTCGCTTGTCACCCTTAGTGATTTAAACGTCACACCGTTGATTGACCTTGCGTTTGTATTACTGATCATTTTCATGATCACTACTCCCTTGCTTGAACAAGGACTATCTCTGGATCTGCCAAATGGGGGCCAACCAGATAAAGCGCTAAAAAAAGAAGATGTCCGTACAGTTGAAGTTGATAAAAATGGAAGCTACATGCTTGACGGCGAAACGATGGCACTTGATCAGATTGAACAAAAACTGGTTGACGATCATCAAAAAAATCAGAATCTTTTGGTCTATATCCGCGCCGACAATGCGGGCAGTTACGGTTCTGTCGTAGCAATATTAAATCGTTGTAAGCAAAACGACATTACGCGCGTATCATTGAGAACAGAACCAGACTAATAATTAAGGAGGTTTGATTACATGGGTAAATTAAAGCGCAGTTGTTTAGCTGGATCATTTGTATTACATGCAATGATAATAGCCTTATTGGTGCTTGGCCCGATGCTTTTAGCTAAGCGGCAAGAAAAAATTCAGGTGATCGATTTGATCCCATCGGAAATTGTGGATCAGATTTTATCCCCAAAAGTATCTGTTACTCCGCCTACTACAACGAAAACAAAGCCTACTCCTCCTAAGCCAAAACCGGTTAAAATCACAAAACCTAAACCTACTCCTCCTAAGCCAAAACCGGTTAAAATCACAAAACCTAAACCACAAATTAAGGTTAATCTAAAACCGACAATCCGCCGACCGGATTCAAGTAAAGTAAAGGCACAACAAGAAGCCGCAGAACGAGCTCGCAAGGCCTACGCGAAACGCCAAGAAACTCTAAATAATTCTATAAATAGGCTTAGCTCTAATTTATCTAGAAGCACAGCTGTCAATGCTCCTCTTGGGCGTTTAGCTGCTGCAAATTATGAATCTCTTATCCGCAAAAAGTATATGGATGCAACTTTTCATCCCGGCGCTATTAACCGTGATCCTGTTGTTAAAGTCCGCCTTGTTATTGCTAGAAGTGGAAATGTTTTATCAGCCCAAATTATAAATAACTCAGGAGTGACTAGCTGGAATCGAGCAGTCCAAAAGTCACTTGATCGTGTAAAACATATCGCGCCATTTCCAAAATCAATTAGCGGCTCCAAAAAAACTTTCACTCTAAATTTTAATTCACGTAGTTTTAAATGAGTAAATCATTCCTATATTCACTTTTCGTTCTTGTCGCCTTGTTTGGACTAGGTAAAAACCAAAGCCAAGCCCAAAAGGTTATAGATGTAGATATATTCGATTCTGGCGAGGTAAAGGCTATTCCTGTCTATATTGAAGGATTCACCGGTGAAGTCTTATCTCTCTTAAAATTTGATCTTTTTGTTCAAGGATTTGAATTTGTAGATAAGGCAAAAGCACAGTTTATCATCAAAGGAAGTAATTCAGACGGCGTTTCAGGTGCTGTATACGATCAATTAAAGCGCGGGTTCATATTAAATAAACGTTACCAAGGGGGTAATATAAGAATGCAAGGTCATACATTTGCAAATAATATTGTAGAATCAATTACCGGCTCACCAGGAATCGGCCTTAGTAAAATAGTTTTTCGCCAATTCCATGGGCGTAACACGGAGATTCATGTTGCAGACTTTGATGGTTTTAATGCCAAGCAAGTAACACGGGATAAATCTATATCAGCCGGACCAGACTGGGCCCCTGACGGAGGAACTTTGTTCTACTATTCATACCTTAAAAATAATCCAGACATATACTCTCATAATATAAGAACAGGAGAACGCAGGATTGTTGCTCGATACTCAGGATCAAATATTAGCCCCAGTGTCTCACCTGACGGCAGGCGTGTAGCAATGGTCCTTAGTAAATCAGGGAGCCCTGATATTTGGGTAGCCAATATAAACGGCTCTGGCTTAAGGCGATTGACAACCACAAAAGCTGCTGAGTCTTCACCTTGCTGGTCTCCCGATGGACGCTTTATCTGTTTTGTTTCAAGAGTATCTGGACGATCTGGCTTATACAAAATTCCTGCAAATGGAGGCGCAATGTCGCGTATCAAAACCATCTATGCTTCTAACGCAACTGAGCCAGATTGGTCACCCGACGGTAAGGCTATTGCGTTTACGACACAGAGGGGCGGAAGTTTTGATATATGCATTGTAGAACCAAGTGGAGGAAAGGCTCAAGTAGTCGCATCCGGAGAGGACCCTTCATGGGCTCTCAACTCACGCACCCTAATTTTTACTAATCGCTCTAGCGGGAAACGTATCTTATCGGTACTTGACGTACCAACTAAACGAGTAAAGACTCTCCCTAGAAGATTTCAGGGAAACTGCTCTCAGGCAGCTTGGAGTAATTAACTGAATAATACTTAACGGAAATAAACCTTGTGAAATTCGCTAGTTTAACACTTATAGCTTTCGTCGTAACCCTCAGTATTGGTTGCAAACACGGCCCAAAAAATATTACGCAAATACCTGGTGGAGGCTCAGCAGTAGCAGGTAATGGAGGCCTGCTTGATACTACATCTGGAGGAACAGTCGGTAATGGAGGAGACGTTGTAAGTGTAGATGGGGATGGAAACATCGGCCTTGCGGGACTAGATGAATTCGAAAATATGCTCATGAATCGGGAAGCATTTTCTGCTCAAACTGTTTACTTTGGATTTGACCGTTCTGAAGTTCATCCAGACGACTCAAGTAAAGTTGGCGCAGTTGCAGATGCGCTTTCACAAACTCTACAAAATAAGATTTTGATAGAAGGGCACTGTGACGAACGTGGCACTGAAGAATACAATCGTGCCTTAGGGGAACGACGAGCATTAAGTGTTCGTGACTTTTTGGTAGAATTAGGCATCAGTGCAGACCGTATTCGCACTATGAGCCTTGGAGAAGATCGACCTGCCGATCCAGGACTTACAGAAGACGCTTTTCAGGCTAACCGACGCGGAGAATTTATACTGTTAACGCCGAAGTCAGGAAATTAATTCATCAATCTTAGGTATGAAGCCTACAAATTTTACAATTCTGTTTTTGTTGGCGAATTTTTTTCTTTTTACGGTCGGTTGCAAAAACACTCAAAAAGGGAACACTTATCTTCCAAAATCAAAAGAGGGATTTATTGCGAAAAGTAATCTTTTGAAAAATAACAATGGTGAAAAAATTGAAGCTCAGGGAAAGGTCTTTTCTAGTGAAGGTGATATTGATGGACTAAGTGAACTTTCAGGTTTTGATAATTTATTAATGAACCGAGATATTTTTGCTTCCCAAACCGTTTATTTTGGATTCGATAGAACAGAGCCCATATCAGAAGATTCTGAAAAAGTAACAGCAGTTGCAAATGCGCTTTATGGTAGTCCCAAAACCAAAATATTAGTTGAAGGACACTGTGACGAGCGTGGTACTGAGGAATATAATCGCGCACTTGGAGAAAGACGCGCCTTGAGCATTCGAGACATTTTAGTGGATAAAGGAATATCACCTAATCGTATACGAACCATGACTTTTGGTGAAGATCGGCCTACTGATCCGAACCTTACAGAATCAGCCTATCGCCTTAACCGACGTGGCGAATTTGTGCTGCTAACGCCCAAACCGGGCAATTAATAACCCTTACCAACCCACTAATCGGGAGTTGGCTCTTTACAACAACAAAAATAAGGCTAGTTTTTCTGGCCTTTCTGAATAGATATGACAAATCATCTTCAACTGGCATTCGGTGGGCTTGGCCCATGGGAAATCATCCTGATTCTTGCAGTCGTTTTGGTGCTTTTTGGTGCTAAAAAACTACCTGAGCTAGCAAAAGGCATGGGACAAGGGATAAAGGAATTCAAGAAAGCATCCCGAGGCGTTAACGACGAACTCGAGAGAGCAATGGACGATACCCCTACCTACACTCCTCCTCCAGCTACACAGATCACAGAGGAAACAACTGAAACATCCAAAGACGACGATTCCAAAAAGAACGTCTAAAGTTAAAGTCTACAGGAGAAAAATTGCCTTGAATCATGCCCAAGGAACCTGAGGGCACTTCTTCGGCGCCGGGAGATATCCCTGGTAGCCAAGGTGGTAGCCACGATTCTTCCCAAGAGCAAACCATGCCAAAGCATTCGACTGAATCCAATGCAGACGATGTCAAGGGCAAGGAGTTTGACCATCATGATGCCCCCTCTCCTGCAGGCAAAGAAAAAGACGATTTATCGCCAATTCCTGATAAACAAGATTCCGAAGAAGAGGGATGGCATCATGATGATCCCTACCATCATGATTACGAACATGAAGATCATCACGCGCATGAAGAGCACCATGATGACCCATACTACAATGCACATGAAGAGTATCAGGGTGAGGACTATCAATCTTCTTCTGCTCCTGTGCCAATTCCTCGTTCTGAGGGTAATCACGGAGGCGATGACCAGCCTCCCGATATTGACGAAGATGGCAATGAATTCGGAGGCCCAATAAAATCATTCCTCGAACATATGGAGGATTTGCGATGGGTGCTAATTCGCTGCGTCGCTGCTTTGGGAGTTGCTATGGTAGCATGTTTGGCCGGAGCTCCAATTTTAGTTGAATTCCTTTCTCGCCCTCTAAATGAAGCTAAAGAATTCCTTACAGAAAATCGAAAAGGGTCGCTCCTTGCCGAGAATAAAAGTGAAATCCTTGTTAGATTAACCGATAAGGAAGTTTTTCGCATACCTGTAGAAACTAATTTACTAGATGAAGCCTATCGAATGCTTGATCTAACCAATGCTGTCGAGGACCAATCATTCAACCTCAAGCCCATGGTACAGGACGGCAAATTACAATTGCTTTTGCAACCAGAAACCAATGCTGTTTTAAGCTCAGATCAATCATCAAGGGCAGGACCAGAATTAAAATCTATGAGCCCTCTAAGCGGATTCCTTGTTGCTCTACAGATGGCATTTTACGGAGGTATCATGGTAGCTCTACCCTTTATTTTATTTTTTCTTGGGCAATTTATTTTCCCGGCACTACGCCATAAAGAAAAAAAATATCTAACTATTTCGGTTATTATCGGTGGGGGATTGTTCTTTTGTGGAGCAGCTTTCTGCTACTTCTTACTAATGAAAATAGCACTAAGTACGGCAGCACTTTTTGCTCAATGGCTCCAGTTTGGCGCTGATGTATGGAGAGCAGAAGATTACATCAAGTTTGTTTGTAAATTCATGATTGGTATGGGGCTTGCCTTCGAATTACCAGTAATCATTCTTCTTTTGGTCAAAATCGGAATCCTTGACTATAAAAAGCTTTCAAAATTCCGGATGTATTGGGTAGTAATCAATCTTGTACTTGCTTCCGTACTCACTCCCCCTGATATCGTCACACAAGTTTTAATGGCACTGCCAATGCAGCTTTTTTATGAATTAAGTGTATTGATAGCTTGGATTTGGTACAGGAGAGACAAAAAACGTGAGCAAAAAATCAAAAATGAAGAGGAGGCAAAAGCTTCGGATCAGAATAATGGGGGGAAAAAATAACTCTTAAAGTCTTTACAGCGATAATTTTTTTACTAATCTTCTCTCCCACTTTTTTTATCAAACAAATGCTAAAAATTGCAAAAATAAGCGCTCTGGCAACCCTAATTGTTACACTTTCAGTGGGTTGTGCAGGCCCAGAAAATAAGTTGGGCCGAGGAGTCCGCAATTTTACTGAATTTACACGTTTAGGAGAATTCAGTCGTTCAGTAGAACAAACAGCACTTTGGGATGGCCCTCAGCATGCTTATACAACAGGTGTTATTCGTGGCTTTAGTCGCACAATGGCTCGAACAGCGGTTGGCTTTGCTGAAATTGTAACTTTTGCTATTCCAACACCTGATTATGAACCTCTGCTTAAAGGAGGCACAGTTTATCCAGACACCGCAATCGCCACACTTGATTATCCGTGGGGTGGTTTAGTTATGCCGGATGATGCGCTTTTCCCAGCAAGTTATACTCCGGGCCTTTGGGACGACGGAATTTTTCACCCCAATTCAGCTATTGGATTTGGAGGAGGGGACGTTGCACCATTCTTACCTGGAAGCAGATTTAAGGTTTTTGACCACTAATAAATATATTCTAACAATTTATTTGGCGCCCGCCCATTGGCTGGCGCCTTTTTTGTGACTTGAAACTCTCGATAAAAACACATTGTAAAATAAACCTATTACTAAATGTAGTTGGTGATCGAGAAGATGGATTTCATGAGTTGGAAATGCTAATGCTTCCTGTTCCTATTTTTGATATTCTAAAAATAGAGCTCACTGGGTCTCGCATTAATCTTAATTGTAATCACCCTCAGATACCTAATGGCCATGAGAACCTTGCATATCAGGCAGCAGAGGAATTCAGGATTAAAGCCCAAATCTCAGACGGCATTCGCATTGATCTAGAAAAGAATATTCCCGTAGAAGCAGGGCTTGGCGGCGGAAGCGGAAATGCCGCGGGTATATTGCTGGCCTTAAACAAATTACACGACCACGCCCTCAACACTTCAACAATGCAAGAAATCGCCTCCAGTTTAGGAAGTGATGTTCCCTTTTTTCTGCAGCACCTACCGGCCATTGCAAAAGGGAGAGGTGAAATCATTGATCCTGTTGGTAATTTAAGCCTACTTGAAGGTAAATCACTTGTATTAGTACGGCCAAAATTTGGAATATCTACTCCATGGGCTTACAAAAATTTATCTTACTTTCCTGCAGCAAAACAAAGGCCTCTTGGCCAAGCTAAAGACTTAGCTTTAGCCTTGAAAAAGGGATTAATTCAAAAAGCCTATAAAAACTTTTACAACTCCCTAGAGTTACCTGTATTTAACAAATTTCCGTTGATAAAAATAATTAAGGAATATGCTTTGGCTCATGGAGCAGAAAGCGCACTAATGTGCGGTAGCGGATCAACAGTGTTTGCAATTTGCTCTAATAACAGCAAAGCCGAATTACTCAGCGAGTCATTTAAATCTAATTTTGATCCACTTGCAATGAACCAGATTATCACTCTGCCCGGAGAGATTAATCCTTTTTGAAAGCTTTCCTATAGGCAACTGGATCAAACTTTGGATTCTTGTCCTTTGGCACTGGTGCCTCAGTAGACAATCGCCAAGCTTTTAAAATCGAATGTAATTGAATTAATCGCTTGGCCTCAGTTTTGGCTAAGTTTCTTTTTTCACTTAAATCACTTTTAAGATTATAAAGCTCTAGCGATCCATCCTCAAAATATTCTATTAGTTTCCAGTCCCCCATTCTAACAGCTCCACAAGGCGTAGTACGAAATGGACCATGCTGTCTAGTATAGCCCTGCAAATAGGCTGGGAAGTGCCAATATATTGCCGGCCGAAATAGTTTCGCTTTTGAGTTATTTAACAATGGCATCAGGCTTATCCCATCTAATCGGGCGTTAGCTGGTCGATTAGTTTGAGTGGCCTCCAGTAAAGTAGGATACAAATCAATACTTATTACTGGTTCATCGCAAACCGTGCCAGGCCTTACAACTTCAGGCCAACGAATAGCCATTGGCACCCTTATGCCTCCCTCATAAAGCATTCCTTTAGAGCCACGTAATGGCGCATTTGAAGTAACTCCTCCATGCCCGCCATTGTCGGAGGTGAATATAACTATCGTGTTAGCAGCAAGATTAAAGCGGTCAAGCGCCTCCAGAACTGTTCCAACACTTCCATCCATGCTCTCAATCATTGCTGCATACTTGGCATTAGTTTGTTGATCCGAACTTATTTTATTTTCATATTTCGATGTCAGCATTGCCTTTGCTTGAATAGGAGTATGCACCGCATAGTGAGTAAGATATAAAAAAAAGGGATTTTCCTTGTTTGCCTCAATAAACTTGGCAGCCTCAACCCCTAACCGGTCAGTTAGATATTCCCCTTTTTTTTTATTTACGAGGTTAGGATAGTTGTACGGACTGTGATAACCTCCACCACTTGGGCTTCCCCACTCCCTGCCCGCAATATTAATATCAAAACCCTGTGTCGTAGGGTCTTTTCCTAAATGCCATTTACCCATAGTTGCAGTTTTATATCCACCTGCCTTAAGAGCCTCAGCCAAAGTAACAAATTCTTTTCTTAAAACTGTTGTATTTTTGGTAGGTATAATTTTGCGATAAGTTGCCTTTCCTCTATCAGAATTAGCCACGGTATAAATCCCGTGCCTAGGTGAATAGAGCCCACTCATAAGAGAAGCTCGGCTAGGAGCACAATTAGGCCCATTAGAATATGCGCTTCTAAAGTTAACCCCTTCGCGGGCAATTCGATCAGCATTTGGCGTCTCATAATATTTAGAGCCATTAAACCCCACGTCACGCCACCCATAATCATCAATAAAGATCAAAACGACATTTGGTTTTATTTGTTTAGAAAATATGGCGTTATCGAAACAAAAACTTACAAAAAAAATTATTAAAATTTTAATATTAGTATACATTTTCAAGTTAAACTATAGATAAAGCTAAGCTTGGCCAAGAGAGGGTCTTAAAATAAAATTAATTAGGACTTATCATATTTTCTGGCTGCACCCATTTGTCATATTCTTCTGCAGTTAAAAGCTCTAAATTAATTGCTGCTTCCTTTAAAGTAGTGCCTTCAGCATAAGCTTTTTTTGCAACTTTTGCAGCGTTGTCATAGCCAATATGAGGATTCAAAGCAGTAACTAGCATCAAAGAACTCTCCATCAATTCTTCGATTCGTTCGAGGTTAGGTTCAATCCCTGAAATACATCGATCTGTAAAACTTCGGCATGCATCTGCTAGTAATTGCGCCGACCGTAAAACATTAAAAACTATCATTGGCTTAAAAACATTAAGCTCAAAATGACCATTACTGCCTCCTATACTCACAGCCACATGATTACCCATTACTTCTGCGGCTACCATCGTCAAAGCTTCACACTGTGTGGGGTTTATTTTGCCGGGCATAATTGAAGATCCAGGCTCATTTGCCGGTAGGCTTAATTCCCCTATTCCGCTTCGCGGGCCTGATCCTAAAAAGCGAATGTCGTTAGCAATTTTCATTACCGCAACAGCAACAACATTTAATGATCCAGAAAGCGCAACCAATGCGTCATGAGCAGCTAACCCCGCAAACTTATTGGACATTGTAGTAAAAGGCTTATCAGTCAAATTACTTACTTCCTCGGCAAATTTCTCAGCAAACCCGATGGGGGCATTTAACCCCGTCCCTACAGCCGTTCCGCCTTGAGCTAGTTGGAATAAATTGGGGAGCGTATTCTTAATACCAGAAATAGAAGCATCAATCTGAGCAGCATAACCAGAAAATTCCTGCCCTAATGTTAAAGGGGTTGCATCCTGCGTATGTGTTCTTCCAATTTTAATAATCTTAGAAAAAGTCTCCGCTTTTTTTTCCAGTGCTTCTTTAAAATGGAACAAGGCAGGTAAAAGCTTCCCCTCGGTTTCCATCACCGCAGATATATGCATCGCTGCTGGGAAAGTATCATTTGAAGATTGGCTCCGATTTACATGGTCATTCGGATGAACGCTAGATTCTTCACCTAATTTACCACCTAACAATTCATTAGCACGATTAGCAATTACTTCGTTAGCATTCATGTTAGACTGTGTGCCTGAACCAGTTTGCCAAACAACCAATGGAAAATTGTCATCGAATTTACCATCAACAATTTCCTGTGCAGCCTCAGCAATTGCTTGGCCAACTGATTCGTCTAACTTTCCAAGTGAAATATTAGCTAAAGCGGCAGATTTTTTTTGTATCCCCAATGCTCGCACCATTTGAATGGGCATAACATCATTTCCAATTGGAAAGTTTTCTATGCTTCGTTGAGTTTGAGCTCCCCAATATTTTTCAATTGGAACTTCAACTTCTCCCATTGTGTCTCTCTCAATTCTCTTTTTGCTCATATTCTTTTTACTAATTATCTTTTTTGTACTTTCTAAATTGTCTTTGGTTTGAACTTTTTAATAAGTCTCCCATTTCATTCAAACTCTCATTTACCATTAAAATAAAATTTTCACAGCTACAAGCCGAGCCACCAAGGCTAATCACAGTCTCCCTTTCGGCATAATCATTTGTGACTGCAACAACTTCACCGTAAGGCTTCATTAAATGCGCGACCCGTTCAATAACTTGATCTGCAGTCTGACCTTTTTTTGAAAATAAAACCTCTATGCCATTTTTTACAGTCTCGGCTTTTGGAGTCCCCGAAGGGGCTCCCCCTCCATCAAAAATGACCGAAACTGGGGTCCCGCATGCATCTTGATACTGCGTCAGTATCGATACTAAGGCATCACGAGCATAAAATGAATGACGTGGCTTGCCCGGAGCCATTTCAGGCCAGTGATGCAGAAGACTGTATCCATCCACAAGGATACGAACAATACTCATGTGGCAAATTTACTTGTTATACAGCACTTGGCCAAGCGCTTGGTTTAGTGTTAGTTTGGCTCTTCGAAGAAAATGCCTATATATGAATATGAACTTTGCGACGGCAAAGGGGACTGCAAACCGTGTGGAGGTTCAGGCTTTACTCTTCGCCGACCAGTCTCAGCTAAACCATTGGAAAAATGCCCTGCCTGCAAGCGGCCAGTTCAAAAAATTATTTCTAGTTTTAACACCCCTACTTACCTAAAGCCTCTATCAATTAGCGATGCAAAAAAAGCTGGCTTCACCGTCCTTAAAAAATCAAGTAAAGGGGAATATGAGAAACAATAGTTCATTTATCTATTAATATAATTTAAATAAATTGAACGTTTCATACGTCTAATCCGTCAGAGGTAATTATTACTTGTATTTAGTGTTTATTTACTAAGTTTTAATAAAAGTAAGAAATAAATTTTTAGTTATAAGAGATTGGTTTGGTTTGACGGGCGCCTTAAAAAAAGGCGTCCGTTCTTTTTATTCTCTCAAAAATTAATTCATACTTGCCCTATATACTCTATCGCGGACTGCATCCCATTCACTCTCGACCGGTAGAGGCTGAATCAATATGGCCTTAGCATTAGCCTGATCACAACGATTCAAAATTTCGTAAATTTTCTTTGCGTATCCTTGCACTGAATTTGGCATTTTATGCCAAGTATCTGGATTCTTATCATTTGGCACTGAATCAAGAGCAATCACATGAGTGTTTTTATCCAAATTAATTATTAATTCGTCCCATGAACCCTCACCTAATATCACCTTCGCTCGCGGTGAATAATGACGGCAAAGCTGACCAGGGCTTTTAAGGATCTCCTTGGATCCCGTCATACTAGCCAATCGGACTTCCCCTAAAACTTTCTGCAATTGAGCCAAATTGATTAACCCTAATCGCAAAATTGTTGGTGTACTACTAGTTAAGTCTAATACTGTAGATTCAATCCCAATTTGGCATGCTCCTCCATCCAAAATAAGTGGTATTCGGCCATTTAGTTGAGCAGCAACATATTCAGCCTTAGTTGGGGAAACTCGATTTGAAAGATTCGCGCTAGGAGCCGCCAATGGAAATCCACATTGTTCCAAAATTTCTTTCATTATCGGATTTGATGGTGATCGAACTGCAACTGTAGGTCCGCCTGCTGTTACAATATTTGAAATCTTTTCAGACTTGGGCAAAACCATCGACAATGGCCCTGGCCAAAATTTCTCAGCTAAAATGTTGGCTTCCTCTGGCCATGCAGAAATACAGTCTCGTGCCATTTTGACCGACGAAACATGAACTATTAGAGGATTATTTGACGGTCGACCCTTTACGGCAAAAATACCTGCAACCGCTTCCTCAGAAAAAGCATTAGCAGCTAAGCCGTAAACCGTCTCAGTTGGGATAGCAACAAGGTGTCCTTTACTAAGTAATCTCTTCGCTTGCCTAATAGAATCGGGATTGGATGCAGGCAGGATTTCTGTCATGAATCGAGTTTTATCTGTCACAATAATAAGGCAACAACCCCAATGAACGGAATAATAAGTAATGAACTACTCATATTGAATTAACGAAACATAATAGCGAAACATCTTTAACTTTTGATCTGATAAAAGCTAAACATGTTAAATGATAGAAATAAGACTTCAAAATTATTATAAACAATGAAAACTGTTTTTGCTTAGCAGGCCAATTAATTGAACTAAAAAAAAATCCCGTCAAGGGGTTAATCAAACTACTTAAAAAAAACTCGCAACTGCAAGGCTAGTCCCTTATGCCACTTGAATGAGCAATGAAGATTGGTTAATCAGCCTGACAGCATTTATCTCCTTCGCTGCATATATTAGTGCCTTAACTCAATTTGGTAATACGAATCGCACAGATTTTTTTAACTGTTCGTGGTTGCTTGGCTACATTGCTTTCGTCATACACTTTATTTCAGCCTTTCATTATAAGTATGAATGGAACCATGCAAAAGCACTTGAATTAACAGCCAAACAAACGTTTGAAATAACTGGGCTACAAACCGGTATAGGCCTTTATTTTAATTATTTTTTCACTCTGATATGGCTGAGTGATCTATTATGGTTAAAACTTTTTAATCAAAGCTACAAAAATCGCCATCCATGGATTTGCTATAGCATCCATGGATTTATGGCTTTCATGTGGTTTAACGCTACAGTTATATTTGGATCTTTTACAGGCCAATTGATAGGCATCTTTGCATTTTTAGGATTAGTAATTTTTTGGATATATAGAAAAAAATATGGAGGCTTAAACCACTAAATATTTTTTTGATTTTTTAAAATAATAATAACTTTTTTAAACTCATCCTCTACTCTGCCAAGATTATAGTTTGCAGTAGCTATCTCAAATTCTTTTTTTGCACTCTGTTCAAGTATCTCACAAGATTCAGCTAACCCACCAGCGCGTAAATTTCGAGCGCTTCCTTTAAGTGAATGAGCAGTCTCTCTAATTGCTTTATAGTCCATGCTATTAATAGCCTTCTTCGCTTCTTCGATTTTTTTAGGTGCATCTTCTAGGAAGAGATTAATTAATTCCATGATTACATCTGCATCTCCAAAAGACTTAAGCCCTTGAACAATAGACTCTGCATCAGAATTATCAGCTACTCCTTGCTCTGCACCAACAGCATTTGCTATTTCTCCGAGCACATGGCTAAGCTTTTCAATTTTAATCGGCTTTATTATATAATCATCCATACCCGCCTCAAGACACTTATCTTGTTCTTCAGGATTTGCATTCGCAGTGACAGCAATAATCTTGATCAATTGCGCCCGGCCGGCTATCTGCCTGATTGAGCGTGTAGCCTCATACCCATTCATTTCTGGCATATGACAGTCCATTAACACTACATCATAAGGTGTTTTTCGAACGCTCTCAACGGCATCTAAGCCGTTAGCAACAGCATTAGCGTCGTAACCTAATTTTTTTAACTGCAGAAGAATAACTTTTTGATTAACAAGATTGTCTTCAGCAACAAGGATTCGAAGAGATTTACCTTTGACAGGAATTAAAGTGGATGAGACTTCTTCATTTTCCTTAAACAAAATACGCGTTATAGTATCAAGTAACCGACTTTGCTTCACTGGCTTCATCAAGCAATAATCAATTCCTGAAGTCCTGTGTTTATCTGGATCAATCGATTCCCCCATCGGTGAAAGTAGAATGATTTTTACTTCAGAAAAAAGAAGATCCCCCTTAATCATATTAGTTATGGAAAGTGCATCAACATCAAGAGCCTCAAGATCTATTATGGCAAGTTGAAATGGGCTTTTAGTTGAAGCCTGTTTATGTAGCAATTCCATTGCAGCATTTGAGCCGTCTGCTTCTATTGCCTTAATTCGGCATGAACGCAATTGGTGACTAATAATTTCCCGGCTAGTCTCAGAATCACCCACAATGAGTACATGCAAACCTATCAAAAATTCATATTTTGATGATCGCTCTTCGCTACTGTTATCTTTACTAAAAGGCAGATCAATCCAGAATGTAGAACCTTGTCCAAGCTTACTATCAAATCTGATTTTCCCATCCATCATTTCGGAAAGTTGCTTTGAAATAGTTAATCCAAGCCCCGTCCCTCCATAACGGCGAGTTAAGGAGCCATCTGCTTGGGTAAACGGTTGAAATAGCCTCGCCTGAGCTTCTTCAAGAATTCCAATGCCTGTATCCTTAACTTCAAAAACAACATCTACCCTAGATGCATTCTCTCGGACCATTTGCACTTTAACAATTACCTCTCCTTGATGTGTAAACTTTATAGCATTGGCTATAATGTTGGTTAGTATTTGCCTAAGCCGTCCTGAATCTCCCATAACTTTAGTCCACACTTCCTCATGTACTATACACACCAATTTTAGTCCCTTACTTCGAGCCCGTTCAGCTAAAAGGTCTACTGTACTCTCAACAACTTCTCGAAGATCAAAAGACACTTTTTCAATATTCAGTTTGCGTGCTTCAATTTTTGAAAAGTCGAGGATGTCATTGATAATGCCAAGTAAAGCTTCAGCACTATCGCGAATAGTAGAAAGAAAATCTCTTTGCTGATCATTTAGCGAACTATCAAGCAAAAGGTCTGTCATTCCTATGATAGCATTCATAGGCGTACGAATTTCATGGCTAGTATTAGCAAGAAATTCAGACTTAAACTTAGCTGATTCCAATGCAGAGTCTCTAGCATTTGCAAGTTCTTCCTCTGCTTGTTTTAGTGAAGTTATGTCCTTTGAAACGCCAACCAGACCAATGATTTCTCCATCGGAAGATCTCATTGGCATCTTAGTCGTCAAAACCCATCCTTCATTTCCATTATTCCAGGTTTCTTTCTCTGTTTTTCCAATAATAGCCTCCCCAGACTCGAAAATCTTTTTCTCGTCAAGTAACGCTAATCTTGCATGTTCAGCGCTAAAAAAATCTGCATCTGTTTTTCCATAAGCTTCATCTGGACTCTTCAGACCAAAATCTTTTGCCAAAGCCTTACTAATCATAAGAAATTGGCTACCACTGTCCTTAAAATAAATTCGATCTGGAATGCTGTCTAGTAGCGTCCGAAGAAGGTCTCGTTCATGGGCCAATGCCATCTCAATTCGCTTCTGTTCAGTTACATCCCAAAAAATCCCCTGAACACCCGAACAGCTCGCAGCCTCATCATAAGTTGGAGTTTTAACTACATGTACCCAGGATTTTTCTCCATCGATAGAAATGTGTTCCTCCACTTTATCAAGCGAATCACCACTTTCCATAATAACAGTGTCATCCTCTCGGTATTTCTCCGCAAGATCATTTGGAAAAAAGTCGAAGTCTGTTTTCCCTATAATTTCACGACGTGACTTTCCTAACTCTTTACAAAATCCACTATTGGCAAACACGAATTCCCCTTTTAAGTCTTTGCGAAAAATCTTTTGCGGAAGATTCTCAACTAACGAATGAAATAATATCTGAGATCTCTTAAGTTCAACTTCAGCGCGCTTTTGTTCCGTTATCTCTTGTACAGTTCCCTCATAAAAAAGCGGTTTATTATTGATATCGCGGACTATTCTGGCGGTTTCTGAAATCCAAATACGAGATCCATCTTTACGAAATATTTCTGACTCAAATTGCTCGATTCTCCCTTGGGCTTGAATAAGCTCCAGAAATAATTCTCGTTGATTAGAATCTACATACAGTTGGCCTTCAATATCACCAATCGCTTTAATCAAGTCGTTGGTAGAATCATAACCATATAATTCAGCTAATCTTTGGTTAACATATTCATATTTTCCCTCTTTTGAGCTGCGAAATATGCCGACTACAACTTCATCAAACACAGCCGGATCTTTCGCATAGCTTTGATTGATTGTTTCGCTGGAGTTACTCATTTTTCAAATCGTTTTCCGACCAAAGAGAGAATAAAAATTCCTGCGTCTTTGGCAAAGCTCATTCAAGACTCGGTACTTTACCGAGTTAAGATTGCATCGCATTCTACCGCTTAGACTCTAATGTCCAATCTTTAAAATGAAACTCGGTTCCCACATGTCCATAGCTGGAGGCACTTGGAAGGCTTTTGATCGTGCTCGTTCCATAAATTGCGAAAGTGTCCAAATTTTTGTTAAGAGCAATATGCAGTGGTTCGGAAAACCTCCATCAGAAGTTGATGCCGCACGCTTCAAGACAGAATTAGCGAAAGGCGATGTAGGAACAGTATTTGGGCATGCAGGCTATCTTATTAATCTCGCTGGACCTGAGGGGAGTAAACTAGATAAGTCAATGGAGTCTCTGATTCAAGAGATCGAATTTGCTTCACAGCTTAAAGTGCCCTTCCTAGTTCTTCATCCTGGAGCCCATCTTGGACAAGGAGAGGGTGAAGGAATAAAGCGGATTGCCTCCGCACTCGATCTTGTTTTTAAAGCCACAAAAAAATCCTCTGTTCGAATTGCACTGGAGAACACGGCAGGACAAGGGACATGCCTTGGCAATCAAATCGGACATTTGTCAGAGATTTTTAATAAGGTAAATCACCAAGATCGACTAGGGATATGTCTAGACACAGCACATTTTTTTGCTGCAGGGTATGATATACGTAAACCTATTGGATGGAATAAAGCAATAGGTGAAGTTGAGTCAATGCTAGGCCTAGATCAGATCTTAGCATTTCATCTAAACGACTCTAAATCCGATCTGAATTCAAGAGTTGATCGTCACGATCATATCGGACATGGCCTAATTGGTAAAACTGCCTTTAAACATATCGTTAATGACACAAGATTTGCTAATATTCCGGCATGTCTTGAAACCCCAAAGTCACCTGATATGCATGAAGATGTAGAAAATTTAAAGACACTCAGATCACTGGAGAAAATATAATTTTTAAAAAAAGGACTACTTAGCTGTCTTTATTCCGGCTACTCATATCAATCAGCCTTTTTAACCCATTCCAGAAGATCTGCCATCTGAACTAAACTTAATCCTGACTCTAATCCTTCTGGCATAAATGATAAGCCTGTAGATTCTATACGATCAGTTGGAGAACGAATTAATTGGCGATCACTTCCATCCGCAAGCCCAATCAATATCCCTACATCACTCATAAATTTTATTGTTCCTAAAATAGTTTCATTTTGCCTCGCTGAATACACTTTTTGCATTAAATATTGAGGTGCCACTTCACGATTAGGATCAACTAAACTGACAAGTATTTTCTCTGCTCCATTCGCTCTTATCGATTTTAAATCGGGACCTATGTTAATGCCAGTATCACCTAATCGATGACAAGCAGCACAACGCTGCTCAAAAGTCTTTCGACCCGATTGTAAATTGCCGCGAATTTCCAATGCCGGTTTATAATAATTAATTAATTTTTCTCTATCGGAATCTACTTTTTGGCTTAATTTGAAAAGCTGAGGGCGGTAGCCATTATTTGATGAAGTATCAGAAAATGTAACAACCTGACCAGCCTGCATAGCCTTAAGTTTACTTATGAAAACCTTGCTATTGCTGGACTCAATATAATTTGAATTCTTTTTAATCTCTTGAATAAGATCTGCATGATTGACATTTGCAGCATTCAATAAAGCTGTTAAATGCCAAGGATCGTCTCCTGCTTTTTCAAACAGCCTAGCTATTATTTTTGGCTTATTTGAGATCCTAAATTTACCCAGTGACCAAGACAGTTGATACCGGACGTTGTGGTTCGTATCATTTGAAAGATGAAGAAGGCTTTTACTCAAAATTGGCTTAAAATCTTTTTCCCTTCCTCTTGTAAATTGATTATTAGAAAAATAAATTTCGGTTAACCTTATTGCTTCTTTCCTTACAGTCGGTGATTCATCTCGATAAGCTCTATTTAAATCAGTTTCGGCTAGCGCATCCATATCCGCCAATACATGAAGTGCATGCATTCGGCCGTACGCTGTTTTCCCATGATTTACTAAATGACGAAGTGGCTGAATAACTATAAGGTCTCTCTTTTCAAATAAAAGCCGCGCCGCTGTACTTCTATGCCATGCATTAGAATGTTCAAGTAATTTAACCAAATCTCCTACTGGGACTTGATTTAAGCGTGGTAATTTTTGCTGAATAAATTCTTTCGGCACAACTCGATATATGCGGCCTCGATCGTTGCCACTATCGAGATTAATATGTTTCTTAATTCCATGTGGTAGAGACCATGGATGTTCAATAACTTCACGATACATATCAGCTATATACATAGCACCATCAGGCCCTACTTCCATTTGCACTGGGCGAAACCAGTTGTCTTTTGATGCCAGAAATTCAGTTTTACTTTCATCTTCCGGCCGTATTGCTGTCATTTTGGGACTTTCAGACAATAGCTTCTTTCGATGAATCAAATTACTACCACAATCTGCTATAAAAGCGTCGCCCTGAAATTCACTTGGCCAAACATTCCCATCGTAAATTGTTATGCCAGTGGCCGCCGTAAAGTATCCAGACGGACGCCCTGCTCCCTCAACAGGGCCTTGCACTTGGCCTGCAACCCTCCAACGTGTCCTAATTACCCGCCAAGGCTCGTCCGGACTTTTTCGAAATACAGGAGCAGCTCCGCCATCAATAGCTATATCAATGAGGGGAGGGGAGGGAATAAAATTTGGGTTATCCCCAATGTATCGCCGCTCATACATAACTTGTTGAATATGA
>SHAK01000042.1 GCA_004213515.1 Limisphaerales bacterium
AAAGAAAACGCAAAGAACTAGATTATAAAATCTTTTATTCAAAATATTTTAAAAATAACGGTTTAGCTAGTAAAACAAAGTGAAAATATATTTGAAAATTAACAAAATGCGAGGAAATACAAATATCTATGTTGCGGGGATATAGCGTTGAAATAACAAAGACAAAGTAAAAAAAAGAATGAAGATAATAAAAAATTGAGATCCATTTATAGCTATTAAGACCAAGTCAAATAAAACTATACCAGCCAATAGACCTGATACCGTCTTACCATAATCAGGAGATTTTGAATATAATGAATACAAAAGACTTCGTATGATCCAAATCAGATAAATTATTAAAGAAAAGATTAACCCTACAGATATTGAGAAATCTGAAGAAAAGAAAATCAATAGACTAAATGCATATACAACAGGTAAGAGTAAAAGCCAACAAGGCCAGGAATTAATTCTACCACCTGTTGCTTCATTTTTTGCTATATTACTTAACCCAACAATATAACCCCACAACATTAAACCTCCAATGAGAACCGAAATATCAACTGAATTAAAAGATATTGCACCCGCCAGTAAATATAAGAACAGTCTACAAAGCCCCATAATTAATGGGGACCATGTAATATTTTTATGTACGTAGTTATACCAAATTATACTACCAGCAAGGCATAAAACAAAAACCAATGCAGAAGTGTTTATCCATATTACACAAAATAACCCAGCTAACATAAAAACCACTCCCAAAAAAATAACTAAATTAACTGAAACAATTCCACTTGGAATGGGACGATCTAACCGATGCTTCCTGTCAAAATTAGCGTCGAAAGCATCATTTAAGAACATTCCTCCTAAATATAGAAACGTTGCTCCTAAATTGAGTAAAATAAATTTTTCTATTTCGACTGTTTCTGATAATCCCCCTTCAGACAAAATATATGCAGCTATACAATTAGACCAAACGGTTGGGAGATTTGAAATCCTTCCTAAGATTAAAATAGCTTTAAATTTATGAAGAAACTTCATTAAAAAAAATTATACTTTTGGAGTGATTCCCTGATCAGCTAATTTTTTTAAAGTCCAATTATATTCATCAACAATTTGATCAATCACGTCACGCTGACGCATGTTTTTAGGCAAAACCTCCCAAGTGTAAGTTTCCATTTCAATATGAGAACAAACTGCAGGCTTTTGACCAAGATACTCAATAACTTTCAACAATTGATCAATAGTTGTATCAAATAATTCTGTTGGTAAACAATGTAAAGGAAGATGATAATGAATTCGCCATTCAGCTTCATCTTTAACTTGTCCATTATTTGACTGATCAATTGCGTCAGATAAGTCGCGATAACTTCTAAAACCGCCATTAATAGTACGAGCTATTACCTGATGAAAATATATATCATCAGAATATGGGGCTAAGCACTGAATGACTTGGGGAGTTGGGGAAACCTTCATTGCAGAACTAAAATGAAACTTACTAATTCTTATACCCTCACTCACCAACGCTTCTATAGCTTCAACTGCTTCTTCATATTCAACAGCTAAATGACAAGTGTCATAATTAACCCCCAAACGACGACTCAAAGTAGTATCATCGGGCCTATGAGATCTCATTTCATGATAAAATTTTATCATTTCATCCGATGTCTCCAAGTAGCACAAGGGCTCTGGCTCTAACCCCAAATGCAAATCTTTTCCTGACCTCTCACTTAAATCATTTATATAGTCAATTACCTTCCAAAGATTCTCTCTCATTTTTATTACCTGATCATTCGAAGTAATAAATTCTTTATACGAACATGGAACAGTACTGACACTCCCCCCGGAATCAGAAGGAGCAATTTCGGACAAAATAAGAAAAAGTCTTTTTGTATATTCAACACGTTCATCTGTTGTCCAATCAGGTGAATAGACATCTTCTTTTACCCTAATTCCATGAAATTCTCCATATGGAAAACCATTTATAGTGAAAACGTAACAATTATTATTCCTTAACCACAATTTAAAATCTTCTAGCTTGTCCGGCTGACAAAGTTGACGTGATGCGAGGTCTCCTAATCGAAGGCCAATAGCATACGGTTTATTCTGAGAGACTTTATCTCTAACACGTAAAACATTCTCTTTAAGAGAATTAAAAGTCTCTACCCAATCTCTTCCTCGATGAATATTTGTACAATAAGCTAAATGAATCCCATTATTAAGTCTCATTTCTACTATAAAAAGATTTATGATTTTGGTTCAACAAAACGAGGACTCTGCGACATAAAACCTATTGGGTTTTGATATACAATCTTATCAATATAATTTGGATCCTTTCCTCTTCGCCTCATTTCCTGAATCGCATTTGGCACAGCCAACGGAACACTAGAACCCCAATCACAAGCACTATTCATCCAAATTCGTTCATTCCCATAAACTTCAAGAATATCAATTGCACGATTAGATGTACATTTAGTCTCTGGATAAAGTGTCATACCCGCCCAAAAACCATCATCTAAAACCATTTTCACAGTGTGCTCTTCAACATGATCAATAATACAACGCTCCGGTTTTATACGACTATCAGCTTTAAGAATATCTAAAATTAATTGAGTTCCTTTTCGTTTATCCTCTAAATGAGGAGTATGGACTAATATTAATTGATCGTTACTAGCAGCAAGGTCGATATGTTTTTCCAAGACCAAAATTTCATTCTTACTGTTTTTGTTCAATCCAATCTCACCTATGCCAAGAACATTCGGGCTTTGCATAAACTCAGGTATAATTGAAAGGACCTCTTCAGCGAGTTTAACATCTTCAGATTCTTTTGGATTAATACATAGCCATGTATAATGAGGTAAACCAAATAGCGAAGCTCGTTTTGGCTCATGCTGAGTTAATTGACAAAAATAATCATAAAAACCCTGAGCCGAACTTCGATCAAAACCAGCCCAAAATGCAGGTTCACACACTATCTGACAACCTGCCATGACCATAGACTTATAATCATCAGTGGTACGGCTAACCATGTGTCCATGTGGTTCTATATAACGCATTATTTATATTAATTAATACTACCAGGCCAAGCACCACAAGCAGCTTTGGTAGTAGCTTTGGGTATCGGGTCTTCAGTTGGATCACTAAATGTTAATAAAACCTTCTCTGCTTGATTCGAGGAGGTGCCACCTAACTCATTTAGAGCCTCTAAAAACTGACTATATCGAAAATCAGCTTGTCCCTCAGACCTATTAACTCTATCCATAAAAGCAGCAATATCAATAAGCCTTGATCTTGCGTCTAAGAAGTAGAGGTCTAGAATCTCTTTTCGATTGTTCATATATTATTTAGCTACGCAAATAAACACCGAGTATCAGGTTTTGGCAAATCATTGATTTGTAATCAAAAATCACTCTTTTCTGATTTAACTCTCCAGAAAGCCGCCAAAATACTCCCTAAAATACAATGAGTAACAGCACTTACCGCACAAGGAACTGTGGCTAATGTAAGCATAGAAAAATGCTTTGAGGCCAAAGCCGCCCCAAGGCCACTATTCTGCATGCCCACCTCAATAGAGACCGTCCGGCAAAACTCTTCTTTAAAATTAAAAAACTTTGCGATGAAGTAACCCAATGCAAATCCGCTTAAATGCAAAATTAAAACTGATACAACTAATATATGCCAATTATCAATAATTGACTCTCTATTCTTAGATAAAATATATCCAACAATTAAAATAATAAAAAAAACTGAAATAAATGGTGACACATTGATAAGCTTTTTTGCAGTTTGATTAAATAAATGATTAATAGTTAACCCAGCAGCAACTGGGAATATAACAATAAATAATATGCTTTGAAGCAGCGCAAGTGCGTCAACAGGAACCAACTGTCCAACATAAAACTTAGTTAAAAAAGGTGTTAATAAAACCGCAATTATGGTTGAAACTGAAGTCATACTAACAGATAGCGCAACATTAGCTCTAGATAGAAAGGCAACAACATTTGAAGCTGTCCCACCTGGGCAACAGGAAACTAGAATTAATCCGACAGCTATATCGCGAGGTAGATTCATAAACATCACAATAATCCACCCTAAAAAAGGCATAATAACAAACTGAAGAGTTACTCCACATATCAATGCAGCAGGAAAAAGAAAGACTCTTTTAAAATCACTTAAAGTTAAAGTTAACCCCATACCTAACATTATAAATCCAAGACCTATTTGAATAAATAGCGTTGAGTACCAGCTAAAGACAGCAGGCCAAATCAGTGCAACTACTGCTACAAGAACCGACCAAAGAGGAAACAAATTTGTAAGTAATCTAAAAAAAGCGATCACTACAGAATTCAGACACTTAATTACTCATATCTTCAACAAAAAAAGTATAGAATTTAGACAATTACGTCTTAGACTTGTTTTGCTTAGAAGCTCAACCTATTTTAAGTGCATGAAGTTTTCATTTTGCTACGCAATTACATTGTTACTCGGCTACTTCATGCAGCCCTCAATATCTCATGCCCAAGCAACCTCACTTCAAAACAGAGCCTTAATTGAAAACGTGAATCGTCTTCAAGGCCAACTAGATGACTTATTACAGTCTTACAATGCACTGAAGAAGGAAGTCGACTTGCTCAAATCAGAACTTCGAAACACCCGATCTCAAGCATTAAAAAACAAACCTAATACTCTAGTCAAAAGTGATATAGACGGCCTTGCTAAAAGTATTCGAGATGTAGACAGAAAACGCATTTCTGATAAGGAATTAATATTAAAAGAAATAAGAAACATATCTAAGAATTCAATGAGGAAAGCCCCCCCTTCTCCATTAACAATTAAACCTATTAAACCTCAAAAAGGATTTGACCACACTGTGCAAAGCGGAGAAACGATTTCAGCAATTATTTCGGCTTACAATACACAATTAAAAAATGAAGGGACGGGTAAAAGGATTACACTTAATTCTGTATTGAAAGCAAACCCACAACTCAATCCTCGCTCTATTCAAATTGGTCAAAATTTATTCATACCAGATCCTCGATAACTTCTTAAGATATATAATTATTATTAATGGAAAATTGGGAAATAATAACTTGGGCCCTTCCTACAGGCTGGCTGATATTCTCTGTTTTTATCGTACTGGCAATTCATCAAATTAATTTTGAAGTTAATTCAGATGATATATCTATAAAAATACTTGGCCTTCGATTAAGAAGAATTCCTTTGAAGGATATACAAAGGACCTCAAAACAAATCAAAGGAAAGCCTGAAATATGGAGCAACACACTTAGAACAAATCACCGAGTTCTAGTTATATATAGAAAAGGTAAATTAAGACCAATTGTAATCACACCTGAAAACAGATACGTATTTCGTAAAAAAATTGATGAAGCTTTAAGCAAAGTCTAATAAAGTTAAAATTATCGAGCATAGACAGGCCTATATCCATTAAACCTAATAAAAAATCTTGTCTGAACACAAAGAGCAAGTTTGGCCAATTTTCCTAAACGTATTTTTGACCGCTGATCAGATATAACATTGAAATTAATCTTTTGCATCTTTTGTAATAAATTCCAGTAGATAGTTGCCATCGCCTCAAGAACCAACAAATCACGACTATTAACTTTTGGAATAGCTTCAGATGAAAGTTTATAGTGAGCCCATGCTCGATCCGCCAATTCTCTAGCTGCATTTTCAAAATTCGAACTTTGTTTACCATTGAGTATTGACGATTCAGTAACCCCATGCTTTTCCAATAATGATTGTGGAATATAAATACGCCCCCTCTCAGCATCTTCTGCAACATCTCTAAGAATATTAGTCAACTGTAATGCTTGACCAATGTTTTTAGCATAAACATCTGCATCCCCATTTTTAAATCCCAAAATTCTTACAGTCAAAAGCCCAACTACTGATGCTGCACGATAACAGTATAGTTCAAGCTCTTTATAATCAGCATACCTAACCTTTTCAAGGTCTGTACTCATACCAACAATCAATTCGTCAAATAAATCAAAGGTTAATTCATATTGATCTATGTAGGTTATTAATTCATTACAAATTTGATTCTTTGAATACCTACCACTGCATACCTTATCTATATCATTTCTCCATGTTTCAAGTATGTCAGATCTTTTCGAAAAGGAATGAGTATCATTATCAACAACATCATCTACCTTACGACAAAAAGCATAAAGAGCAGTCATCGCCTTACGTTTTGACTTAGGCAACAAAAAGAAGGCAGCAGCTAAATTAGAATTACTCTTCGCTGTTATTTGATGACTATTAACAGAATCATTCACCACTATGCTTTTTTTGATAATTCTTCTGAATTGGGATCAGAATTAACTGGAGGCAGCCCCCCCGCCTCACTTAATGTTGGATTACGTTTTCTGTGATCCCTTTTTCGCCTCCTACGCTTTCTGCGTTTCTTTGAAACATCATCAATAGCGGTCTTCGATTGAGTTAAGCGGTGCGTCTTACTAGATTGAGATGATAAAGCACTACTTCTTTTGAAGAAAAAATATAATAAGCCTGATAATAAAACTAAACCAATTGCTATTCCAATAATTAATAAAGGATAGGTAAATGAACTCAAAAAAGAATTACTACCAGGAATACCAGAATCTAATAATAATATGATCTTATGATTCATAACAAAAATATATATAATAAAATTAATGAATAATCTTTAAACGACTGATTCTATAGCGAAGAGCATGACGGCTAATCTCAAGCTTCTGAGCTGTTCGGCTCAAATTGTTTTCATTACGAGATAATTCAGCTTCTATTATCCCTCGCTCAAAAGAAGCTAAAGCATCTTCCAACCCAAGTTCAGTATAATCAACATTATCTGAATCAGCTTTACGCAGTCGTGTTTCGAATTGAAAGTCCGGAAGATCCGTTGAGCTTAATTCATTTTTTGTTGCTAAGATTGCTGATCTTTCCATCGTATTCCTGAGCTCCCTGACATTACCCGGCCAGTGGTGAGACCCTAATAACGATTTAACCTCAACAGACAACGGCTCAAAAAACTTACTCATCTTTCTACCAAACTTTGCAAGAAAATGTTCAGCTAGAAGTACAATATCTTCTCTGCGATCACGTAATGGCACAACTCTCATTTGAACGACGTTTAACCTGTGATATAAATCCTCTCTAAATTCACCATCTTCTATTGCTTCTATAATGTCACGGTTAGTTGCAGCAACAATTCTGACATTTACTTTTTGTTCTTCAGTACCACCAACTCGAACAAATGTCCCATCCTCCAAAAACCTCAATAATTTAGCCTGTAAAGAACGGGACATTTCACCAATTTCATCAAGAAAAAGCGTTCCTTCATTGGCCTCTTCTACTTGACCAATTTTTTGTTTAACAGCACCTGTGAAAGCACCTTTCTCATGCCCAAAAAGCTCACTTTCCAATAAAGATTCTGGTATTGCGGCACAATTTAAACGCACATAATTTTCTTCGCGACGTTGACTTGCTTGATGAAGAGCACCGGCTATTAGTTCTTTTCCTGTTCCGCTTTCTCCAAGGATTAAGACCGTAGCTTCGGTTGGGCCAACTGTGCAGATCATTTTTCTCAATTCTATCATGCTGTCACAATTACCAATAATATCATCAATTTGATTTCCTAAGTTCAAGCGAGCACGAAGATTAGTATTTTGCCTTATTAATTCATGCATTTCTGCACAACGATTGACAGAATGTAATAGTTCTTCAGGTTCAAATGGCTTTGATAAATAATCGACAGCTCCAGACTGAATAGCTTCGACAGCAAGCTTAGGGGTAGCGTAAGCAGTAATCATTAGAATAGGCATATCTGGCCAACGTTCATGAGACTCTTGCAAAAACGCATAACCACTCATCCCATCTAATCGCGCATCAGTAATAACCATAAAATAATTATTATTAGATAAAGATTCTAAACCTTTCTCAGCTGACTCGACCATGTCCGCCTGATATCCATGTGACTCAAGCACAACTTTTAATGACTCACGCATATTTCGCTCATCATCAACTAACAATAATTTTGGTAATTTAGATTTCAAGACTGAAAACGAATTGCGCTCCTTCCCGGAAACAATAAATTAAATCTAGTATATTTTCCAAGTTCAGAATTAACCTCAACTTTGCCTCCGTAAAGTTCTGTATTATGCTTAACTATAGCCAAACCAAGGCCGGTTCCTTTTTCTTTTGTTGTGAGATATGGTTCAAAGACTTTATCCATCATATTTAAAGAGATCCCTGGGCCATTATCCTCAATGACAACACTTAATGTATAATTGCCACCATAACTGGTAATAATTGATATTTCTCCATTTTCACCAACCGCTTCACGAGAATTTTGTAAAATATTAACAAATACCTCACTAATATGTAGAGATTGTGCAAGTAATGGAGGCAAAGCAATCCCGTAATTCTTTCGAATTCTTATGCCGAATTTGTGACCTTCAGGAAATACCTGAGTAATAGAAAAATCTAAAACATCATTAATGTCTAATTTATCCAAACGCCCTTCAGTTAATTGCGCATAACCCATCAATTTAGTAATAACTTGATCCGCCTTATTAACTTCTTCACGAATAAGTTCCACCTGTTTCTGAATTATTTGGTCCCCTGCCGTCAATTTCCCAAGAGTAAAGGCAGTATTATTAATGATCCCAAGAGGATTTTTTATTTGGTGAGCTATTTCAGCGGCTAGTCTTCCGGAAGCTTGCAATTGACTTTGTCGACGATCAAATTCTTCTTCCTCAGAATCCATACGACGCTGTTTATCAATTAAAACTTGCAGTGCATAACAGAATGCCGTCATCAGCACTAACAACAATGCTCGAAGCATTACAGGTTCAACTGTTATACCCTCTAGCTCCTCAACAGAACGAGCAACAATGATATCAAAAGCTCCAGCACAAAGATAAATTACACTTACACACAAATTTGCCATAATTTGTGTTGTTGCAACCGGCATACTAATAGCATTTCGAACTTGAATCCCAAGAAATAGCCAAAACAAAAAACTTTCAAAGCCGCCTGTTAACTCAGTCATCATAGCCAACAAAACAGCATCAAAAAGGCAAATAGAAAAAACAACTTCACGTAATACACCAATGGAAAATTCATCCATTCTAAATAGCATCACAGCGATAACAGTGTTAACTATTAAACAAAGAAGAAAAAACCATTGAATCGTTTGAAAAAGCGTCCATCGAACATTGTCTAATTCAGGCCAAGAAGAAAAATACAAATAGTAAACTAACAATAGAAAGTATACAGCTTTTACAGGAAGCATCGTATGTCGTTCCATAAAACGGATACGAACACGTTGTTCATTTTCATCCGGAGCGACAGATCGAAACAAATGAAAGAATGACAACTGACCATAACCGCCAGATCTACTTTCAAATGAGTTCATATTATCTCAAACTTTATTTACTTTTAAAACTTCTAAAACTTTATGGAAAACACCCTCAACAGGCCAAAGCCTTCCAACTCCTTCATATCCACAGGATAACATACCCTTGTCAGGACCTATAAACTGAGCGCCGCGATCACGCAAAAGCCCTACATTAGATTGAGTTGCAGGATGATTCCACATCTTACCATTCATAGCTGGAGCTAATAAAACGGGAGTCTCTGGATTTACAGCTAGTGCTGTACAACTTAGAGGATCATCAGCAATTCCGCATGCAAGTTTAGCTATAGTATTTGCTGTGGCTGGAGCTATTAATAACAAGTCAGTTGAATCTGCAATATTCACATGCATTGTAGGAACTTTGTTTTTGTCATACAAACTCCTTACAACAGGATGTCGAGTAAGAGTAGAAAAAGGCAATGGCCTTACAAATTCCTCAGCGTCTGCTGTTAAAATCACATTAACAATAAAGCCTGACTTAGTTAATAAGCTCGCTAAGTCAATAGCCTTGTGAGCGGCAATAGATCCACAGACTCCAAGTGTGATGTTTTTAAGTTCGCTCATTGCTTATTTAGACTATCTCTTGCAGTTTGAATTACCGTTTTCATTGCTTCAAGGTCTGCTTCACGAGTTGAACTAATTATTGAGTGATCGAAAAGAAATTTTTGAGAAATTTCTTTTTCGGCAATTGCCAGACGGCGATTAATATCTTTTTCCGAATTATCCCCTCTTCCCCTCAGACGATTTTCTAACTCTTTCAAACTTGGAGGGCAAAGAAAAACAGTTAAAAGAGAAGACCTCAAAATTAAGTTACCTTTAGAGCGTTTTTTTACAGAGGCAGCACCTTGAACGTCTATATTCAATAAAACATCCTTACCTTCTGCCAACCTTGATAGAACTTCCGATTTAAGAACTCCATAATGACAGCCATGAACAACAGCATTTTCAAGAAACTCGTCATTTTGAACACGAGCTAAAAACTCATTTTCATTAAGAAAATAATAATCTTTTCCATCCAACTCATCAGCACGCGGCGAACGAGTGGTGCAAGTGATAGCTCGACAAGCTGAAGATGAATTCAAACAAAGATTATCACATAATGTTGTTTTACCGGTTCCCGATGGAGCCGAAATCACAATAAGAAGTGGCGTTTTCTGAATTTCTTTATTCAACATTCTGAACTTGCTCTCGAATTTTTTCTAATTCGGTCTTAAGACCTACAACTTCTTTAGAAATTAAGACGTCATTTGCTTTGGAGCCAATTGTATTCACTTCTCTAAACATTTCTTGCGCTAAAAAATCAAGCTTACGACCAACGGGCTCGTCTTCTTTTAAACAGTGTTGCATCTGTTTAAAATGACTCTCAAGCCTGATAAGCTCTTCAGTTATATCTGACCTGTCTGTAAAATAAACAATCTCTTTAAGAAAACGTTCATCATTAACTTCCTTTAAATCAATCTCAGCTTTTGAAAGGCGCTCAATTAGGCGTTTTCTATGAGCAACAAGTACTTTGGGAGCTTGAGAAGAAACTCTCTTGGTTATGCTTCGTAAATTTTTTAATCGTTTTGTCAAATCCTTACACAGAAACCCTCCTTCTTTTGCTCGCATTTGCTGAAGTTGTTTTAACGCCTGATTGATAGCCTTTTTTAAGAATGGCAACATAGACTTAGGATTAACGGTTTTTTCCTGAGTCTCCATGACGCCAGGAAAACGAAGTAGAGTCTCCAAGGAAAGTTCATTATTAATATTCATACCATCAGCAAATTTTTTTAAAGACTTTTTATAAAGCTCAGCTTGATCATTATTTATAAATACTGATCGATTGGCAGATGAAATTGGCCTTTGAATTGATATTCTTCCAGAAACTCTACCTCGAGAAATAGATTCTAGAATAGATTTCCTGATAGTAGGCTCTAATGATTCAAGCTCATTAGGCACACTTACAGCAACTTCTACTTGCTTACGATTAACGGAGCTTAATTCTACTAAAATTTTAATTCCTTTATTGACGCTGTCTCCAGAGCCGTATCCAGTCATTGATTTCATGTTCTTTGAAAGTAATTCATTCTAAGTTCATATAATAGGAGTCCACTCGATCTGAAACGTCGCGATAATCGATATCCCTCTCATAAATCTGCTTAAATTGCTCGATTGACTCTTCTATTTTTCCTGTTTTTTCGAGCACACATCCTAACTGATAATAAAGATCCATTTTCTCATCATCCATTACTTCTTTCTTATCAAGTGCATTCTGGAGTGTGCGAGATGCCATATCATTCATGCCACGTTTTGAAAAACATTGGCCTAGATAAGTTAGAGAAGCTATTTCACTATGCGGACTACTTTGAGAACGCTGAAAAGATTTTATAGCTGACTGAATGTCATTAGCTTTAAACTGAAGCACACCCAATTCAAAACGTAGAGAAAGATCAGATGGATAAGAATCACTAAGTTGTTGGATTTGCTTGATTTCAAATTGGTCGCGTTCTTTACATAATTGCTCAGCTTCCAAACTTTCAGCAGATTCAATTTGTTTATCAAAATTGGCTAATCTAGCTTTTACTATGGCTCTATCAACTCCAGCGTCAGACCTGAGATTCGTTTTATTAAAAAGCTTATAATACTCCACAGAACGATTGAAATCCTTCTTGCGGCTATATAATTCCGCTAAAGAGCGAATAATCTTTAAATTATTAACATCACTTTCTAAACGTTTTTCATATTCCTTAATGAGACTCTCAGCAGTTGATTCTTGTTCAGAGCGACGATTCTCTTGTTCAAGTAAAACAGCCTCTGATACATTCTTAAGAACAGCACGATAATCAGCCTCACCTTCTACAACTTTATCATATCCCCCCTCAGACATGGTAAGCCTTGCTGAAAGATTCTTCGAAAGCTGTAAGACAGCTAGGTCTTCGGGGTGTCTTTTTGCAAGTTCTGAACAACATTCATCAGCCTTAGATAATTCACCAACACTAACAAGTGCATCACAATATTTAATAGTATTATTTTTATCATCTGGTTGTTGTTTCATAACCCACTCCCATGCAAATAGAGCTGTTTTATTAAACCCTGCAAGAGTAGCAGCTTCACCTAAAAGCTTATTCCCCATAACGCTGTAGGGATCTTCGTTTAAAATTTGTTCCGCAACTTCTATTGCTTCAACAGGATTATTCCTTAAAGCTAATTGTCCTTTAGGTAATAGAGAAGACGATGTGGTCTTACTAAAAATCTTTGAAAAACTACTTTTTTTCTCTGCTCTTTTGAACTGATTAAGGCGTAAAGCCTCGCGACACTCAAAAAAACCCGGTTCCTTTTTCAATGATTGTTCAAATAATTTAGATGCATAATCAAGATTATCCTTTCTAAGAGCAGCAATACCCTTTTCAAAATATTCTTTAGCCTGCGGATGAACCTCTTTTTGAGTCTTTTCTTCCATTAAATATTCAGGAGTTATCATAAGGACAATAACATTTTGATGCAAACCAGCACATCATTAAATCAGTTTAATCATTTTAGACTGTTGCTCTGATTTTATACGTCGTGTAAAATAAAGAACCCGAATTCAAGGGTTACTCATGAGCAAGGAATTGAACAAAAAAGAAGAAGAGACAAACAAACAGGACGACCATTCCCAAACAGATAAACAAGAAACCCCGCCAGAAGAAGCTAAGGATCAAGATAAAGTCGATAATGAACAAGAAGATCCCTCTCCTCCATCACCAGAAGAATTAAAAGAATTGCGAAATAAAGCCGCAAAAGCTGAAGAGTTTTATGAAAGATTATTAAGGCAAGTAGCTGAAACCGATAATTTACGAAAGAGATTAGCCAAGGAAAAACAGGACGCTATTAGATACGCTAATGAATCATTAATAGAGCAATTATTACCTACTATGGATAGCTTCGACATGGCAATTTCTGCGGTAAAAAAGAATAACGAAAACACAATTGAATCTCTTAAAACAGGAGTCGAAATGGTTCATGGCCAACTTAAACGAACATTAGAGGATGCAGGCCTAAAAGAAATCAGCGCAACAGGGCAAATATTTGATCCTACATTGCACGAAGCAATATCTCGAAAAGAAACTAACGAGTCAGCTGATGGAACTGTAATTGAACAAATCCGCATGGGCTACCAACTTAATGATAGATTAGTCCGCCCTGCATCAGTTATTGTAGCAACACCTCCAATCAGTGAAAGTGAAACAAAAGAAAATAAAGAAGAATAATGGCCAAATCTGATTATTACGAATTACTAGGTATAAATAAAAATGCAACTGAAGATGAAATAAAAAAATCCTATAGGAAACTTGCAGTTAAATATCATCCTGACAAAAACCCTGGGAATAAAACAGCGGAAGAAAAGTTCAAGGAAATTAGTGAGGCTTATGAAGTCTTAAGCGACTCAGAAAAACGCTCTAAGTACGACCAATTTGGACATGCTGCTTTCGGTCCTGGATCTAGATCCGGTCGAGCGGGAGGTTTTCATGATCCGTTTGACATTTTTAAAGATGTATTTAGCAGTGGAGGCGGTGGTGGTGGAGGTAGCATTTTTGAAGATCTTTTTGGCGGAAGCCGGCGATCTGGAGGATCAAACAGAGGTTCTGATCTTCGCTATGACATGGAATTAACATTCGAAGAAGCTGTCAGGGGCTGCGAAAAAGTCATAAACATTAATAAGTTAGATTCATGCATTAGCTGCAAAGGAAGCGGCGCGGCAAAAGGAGGCAGAAATACTAAATGTAAAACATGTGACGGCCAGGGGCAAATTATTCAATCACAAGGCTTCTTTAGTGTTCAGCAAACATGCCCTACATGTAAAGGGACTGGAAGTACAATTGATAAGCCTTGTAAAGAGTGCCGAGGAGAGGGGCGGATTAAAAAATCCAGTAAAATAACTATTCGAGTACCAGCAGGCGTTGATTCCGGAGCTCGACTTAGGTCAACTGGTAATGGTGAAGCAGGGTCTTTAGGAGGATCAGCAGGAGATTTATATTGCGTATTACATGTCAAAGAACACGAGATTTTTGAACGTGATGGTGACGATCTGCTTTGCGAAGTTCCAATTAGCTTTTTACAAGCTACTTTAGGTTCTGAAATTGAAGTTCCTACACTTGACGGAAAGGCCCGCATCAATGTGCCAACAGGAACACAATCAGGAACGATTTTGCGACTGAGAGATAAAGGAGTTAAAAATATACAAGGTTATGGTAATGGAGATCTTCATATCCGTGTTATTGTTGAAGTCCCAACACGTTTAAACTCAGAGCAAAAGGCGAAACTTACAGAGTTCGGTGAACTATGCGACGATAAAGTCAACCCAATGCGTGGCTCTTTTTTCGAGAAAGCAAAAAAGTTTTTCAGTTAAAATAAATAATATGCATCGCTTTTATATCACACCTTCTGAATGTAACAACAGGCCTCTCATACTGAACGAAGCTGAAGCAAAACATGCAAGATCCGTTCTAAGAATCCGTGAAGGAGACCGGGTAATCGTACTTAATGGAGAGGGCAAAGAAATTCTTTGTGAAACTCAGGAAGTACGCAACAACTCTACAAAACTAAAGGTAATTCAAGAAAACAGGATTCCTCCTATCAATTTTGAAATCACATTATATCAGGCTATTACAAAAGGTAAAACAATGGATATGATAATACAAAAGGCCACTGAGCTTGGAGCAACTCGGATCGTTCCTGTACTATCTGACCGATCTGTTCCTGATTGGGATAAAACAAAGTCAGCTGCCAAAATCGAAAAATGGAAAACGGTTTGCATTGAATCAATTAAACAATGTGGCTCTGCATGGATCCCTAAGATGGAGCTACCAATGAAAGTTAAAGAAGCGATTAATGATTCACGTAATTCTGAAATCTCCTTAATTGCGACTTTACAATCAGACGCAAAACATCCTCGGGTTCATATAGATTCATTTCATTCAGAAAAAGGTCACAAACTTAAAAAAATAGCTATTTGGATTGGGCCCGAAGGTGACTATACACCAGCAGAAATTAATACAATAAGAACATCGTCCTTACCGATCTCATTAGGGCCACTAGTCTTGAGAAGTGAAACAGCAGCAATATACTGCTTAGCTGTACTTAACTACGAATTACAATCTCAGTCATGAAAGATTTTATTAGATTTTTGTTAAAATTTCTTTCATGTAGCTCAAACTAGCCTGTGCGATTTTTTCTGGCCCCTCCTCAAAATCGAATACTTCAACTGAAGCAAAGCCATCATAATTAACCTCTTTAAGAGATTTGAAGATAGGCAGAAAATCAACATTACCAAATCCAGGCCCCTTTAAATTTTCATCGTTACAATGGAAATAAGAAAAATGAGGATGAGAATCCTTAATAATTTCTGGTATTGATTTAGCTTCAGAACACATTGCTTTAACGTCTAAAATAATTTTAAAAGAATCACTTCCAAATTGCCCAATAAAATCAACAGCCTGCTCAGCAGTATTAATAAAATCAGTTTCAGAAGGAGCTAAAGGCTCAAAACAAATAGTAACATTTTTGTCTTCAGCCCTTCTAACAGATGCCATAAAAGTTTCAGCAGCCAAATCCAAAGCCTGATTAAAGCTAACGCCTGGAAGAAGATTACGCAATTTCGGTGAACCAACCACAATTTTACTAGCTCCTAAATCAGAGCAAAAATCCACCAAATCACAAAAGTAATTCGAAGTTTTTTTTCTTATAATTGGATCAGTATGAGTCATGTACAAACCTTCAGTCTTGATAAGCACCCAATGTATAGCGGAAATCATTATACCACTATCAACGGCCAGCTTACATATTCGTTCACGTTCTAAAGGGGGCACCTCGGTCACATATTGAGCCAATGTAAATGGGGCGATTTCAATAGCATCATAACCAGTTTCAGCAACAAACCGAATAGAATCATCAATAGACCAGCCCTCAAAAACTTCGTTACAAATTCCAAACTTCATAATTAGTGCGCTGAAAATATGCACAATCAAAGCATTTGAGACAAGATTCAGATAAATAAATTAAATCTTAAAATTTATTTTTTTTATAACTAATTCGACACATATGAATAACAAAGTTAATTTGGATTTCTTTATTGAAAAATATTCACGCAAAATTCACTACTATTCTGCAAGTCCGGCCAGACGATATCGACATGAATAAACATGTCCATTCTAGTCGATATTTAGACTATGTACTAGCAGCAAGATTTGACCAAATGGAGAGATGCTACAAGATGCCAATGCAGTCATTTTTGGATATAGGGTTAAGCTGGTATATAAAAACTTCACATATTGAATTTATACGACCACTAAAAATTAATGACCACTTTTCAGTAACCACTAATATAGAAAGCTTCTATAATAAAGGAGTGAAAATAGAATTTGAAATAAACCGAAAAGAAAACAATAAAATTTGTAGTAAGGGTTTTATGGACTGCTCACTTATTGATATAAATTCTGGGCGATCAATAACAATACCTGACGATATTAAAAAGCTTTACGAGATTTGACATGGAACAACGTAAGTTAGGCAAAACGGATCTAAATCTACCAGTAATTTCCTACGGAGCTTCTTCATTAGGTCAGGAATTCAGAAGAATTAACATCAATGAAGCTCTTCATTCATGCCGATCTGCAATAGATCTGGGTATGAATTTTATTGATACCTCCCCTTTTTACGGACGAGGCATGAGCGAAGTTATGCTGGGTCAAATATTGCGAGATATCCCGCGTGAATCATTCAATATTGGCACCAAACTAGGCCGCTACGACCTTCATCATTTTGACTTCTCTGCAAAAAGAGTGGCAGAAAGCATTGACGTCAGTTTACACCGTATGGGTATAGACTATCTAGATATCATTCTTTGCCACGATATAGAATTTGTTGATATGCAACAGATAGTTGATGAAACAATACCTGCAATAAAAAAAATCAAAGATCAGGGGAAGGTTCGATACATAGGCTTTTCAGGTTATCCAATAAAAATATTCCCTTTTATTTTGGATCAAATAGATGTTGACGTTGTCCTATCGTATAACAATTACCATTTACAAAACACAAACTTTTCAAAAATTTTCCCATACCTAAATGAAAAGAAAGTAGGGATTATGAATGCAGGGCCATTCTGCGCAAGACTCCTAACAAACTCTCCATTACCCGATTGGCATAAAGAACCTGAAGAAGTAAGATTAGCATGCAAAAAGGCAGCAAAACTCTGTGATGAATACGGAATAGACATAGCTCAATTAGCTATTCAGTTCTGTGTAGCAAACAGAAATATAACAACGACAATCGCAGGCAGTGCAAACCCAGTAAACGTCCAAAACTGGGCAAAATGGGCAGAAATCCCAATTA
>SHAK01000043.1 GCA_004213515.1 Limisphaerales bacterium
GAGTGGGCCAGCTATAATGCGTAATCCAGCTGAAATGCCATTTGCTAATGATGATGTTTTTTGGTGTGCCGTTGGGGAGGAAATTAGTTGTGACATTCTTTCAAACGATATGGAGCAAGTTTATCGAGGACAGGAAAACAATCTAACATTGTTAGAGGTGGGGCAAGTAACACCTCGCTATGCCGGTTCAGTTTCTTTTGAAGATGGACTCGTAGTTTTTAGGCCTTCAAGTAATTTTATGGGAACGGCATGGTTTAGTTACAGTTTGAAGGGTGATGTGGGAGGAGGGTGGCTTCACAAGGGGGACGTTGCTGTTGTTGTGGGCGATCTTGGTAGTGATATGTACGAGATAGATTTATCACCAGGCCAAGCTAAGACACTTAAATTAAATGGAGATGGTATAATATCTCAATTGAGCTCTCCAAAACAGGCCACAATGCACGAAAGTAACAGCGACTCAGATGTGTATATAATAAGAGTAAACTCCGATGCCGCTGGTAGCGATAGAATTCAGTATAGAGCAGGAAATAAGAAGTATACTGTAAATATTAATTATATTAATAATTTTCCTTTAGCTGAGCCTGATCGTTTTACCCTTAGGGCAGGTGAAACGATACATTTTAATCCTTTAGTAAATGACTGGGCTACGGGATTAAGGGGTGCTTTCAAGACTGATCCAGTTGTAGCAGTGGGAACGAATGGTGAAGGTAGAATTGGACAAGAATTTTTATCGGGTGAATTTAGAATGGTAAGTGCTCGATCTAAAGCTAGTAGACTTGGTTACCTAACTGTTAATCGATCTCCTGTTACAAAAAATGGACTTCGTCGTAATGATCCCAATGGTTTACTTAGTTTCCAGGCAAAGGAGAATGCTTCGGGATCAGGTACAATTGAATATATAATTGAAGATGCTATTGGGCAGCGATCAACTGGAACTATAACAATTTACATCTCAGGTGAGATAGATGCTTATATAGATTCAAGCAATTACGTTAAAGGTTGGGTTCCGATTAGTGATCAAGACGATAAAAATTGGACTCAAATCAATTTTAATGATGATAGCTGGAAGAGAGGAGTAAACGGGGCCGGATATGAACGAAGTTCGGGCTATCAATCTCTAATTAGTTCAATGCTAAACTTTAGGTCTGAGATGTATAACGAAAACGAGTCACTTTATCTTCGGTATTCATTTGATGTGGATAAACCCCAATTAATAGATACGATGACATTGCGTATGAAGTTCGACGACGGTTTTATTGCTTTTATAAATGGGAAACGAATAGCTGCAGCTAATGCTCCAATGAATGCTAGATGGAATTCAGGGGCAACTGCGCTTCACAATGATCAGCTGGCTCTTGAATTTAAGTCATTTGATGTATCTTCTCATATAAATAAACTGCTGGATGGAAAAAATGTTTTATCCATTCATGGTTTAAACTATGGGGCTACTAGCTCAGATATGCTTATTTTATCTGAATTAATTTACACTAATAAAAATAATTCAGATCTATTATTTCCGATTTGTGACCCTCCCTCTGAGAGAACTTCACAGACTGTTATTTTAAATGGACGTCTCAAAAATCATAAATCAAAGATGACAGAGGCTTTTTTTGTTTGGGGTAAAACTGATGGGGGTTCTGATAGAGATAACTGGAATTATCAAGCGCAAATTAAGTCAAATATTTCTGGTGAATGTCATTATCAAGTTGATGGTCTTTCCGCAGAGGAAGTTTTGTTTTATAGACTGTATGTTAATGGGGAGGATGGTCTAATTTGGTCTAACGATACACATAGGACATTGACTTTAGCGCAAAGTGTTATTGTAGCTATGCCGGATTATTTCACTATTCCTATTGGAACGGAATTACGTATTAACAGTATTGGGAAAGGGGTTTTAGCAAATGATGTTGGAATAGCTAATGATAGCAATGCAAAAATATTGAAGCAGCCATCACATGGTAAATTAAATATAAATAGTAACGGGTCGTTTTCATATGTTCCAGATGAAGAGTTTAATGGGGTGGATTATTTTCTATACAGATTAAATGGGGATTCAAATTCAATTGATAGCGAAGCTTTAAAAAAAACAATTGTATCTGTTGGTAAAGATTGGATGTATTATGATCAAGCTATAGCCCCTGATCGCAACTGGCTAAAGATGTCATTTGACGATAGTGAGTGGTCACAAGGTAAAGGCTTGTTAGGGTATGGGAATGGGAATGAGGCTACGGAAATTAGTTTTGGAACCAACCCCAATCGAAAAAATGTGACTGCTTATTTTAGGCAATCTTTTCAGATTCTCGATAAGTTGTTTATAGATAAAGTAATTTTCAAATTATTAAGAGATGACGCTGCAGCGATCTACTTGAATGGCAAAGAGATTTTTCGAGATAAAAACTTGTCTAAATCTGCTAGGCACACAACTACAGCTTTGAGCTCAATTGTTGATGAGACTGCCTATGCCTCATTTGAAATCGATGGAAGTTTGCTTTTAGAAGGTGAAAACGTGATTGCAGCTGAAGTTCATCAGGCTAGTCGCACTAGTTCAGATTTAAGTTTTGCGCTTATTGGGCAAGCCTATTTAATCCCGGGTAGTCGGGCTACTATTACTGTTGGGCCAGCCCAAAAAGACACATTATCAATAAGCTATAACGTTACAGAAAACCTGATATCGCTCAATTTTCCATCTAAAATGACAAAAAATTATATTTTGGAGTCATCTGAGGATTTGATTAATTGGAAAAAGGTTAAAGTAATTGATAGGAATGATAATGTTGGTAATTTTAATATTATTAATGATTTTAATCAGCAAAATAGGTTTTTTCGTTTAATCGACTAATTTTGAATTTAATTTTCTCTAGTTTATACTGGCAAAAATATACTGTTTATGACTTTGTGAAATTTTTCACAAAATCGCTTTTCAGTACTCCTATTGGGTTGTACTTTTCTTTTGGAGATCGTTGAGCCACATATGAACACAACAGAAATCGGCTATAATTCAAAAATTGAGGGGAATGTTGTCCATACTCGTATAGACAATGCTGTCAGCTGGTTCAGAAAGAACTCTATTTGGCCAATGCCAATGGGTTTAGCTTGTTGTGGAATCGAGCTGATGGCTGCTGGAGCTAGCCGCTATGATATCTCTAGATTTGGTTCGGAGGTAATGCGTTTTTCCCCGCGACAATCTGATGTTATGATCGTTGCTGGCACTGTTACATATAAGATGGCTATTGCAGTTCGTCGAATTTATGAACAAATGCCTGAGCCAAAATGGGTAATTGCAATGGGAGCATGTGCCTCTAGTGGTGGAATGTATCGAAGTTATGCGACCTTACAGGGAGTGGACAGGATTTTGCCTGTAGATGTTTACGTAAGTGGCTGTCCACCGCGGCCAGAGGCTCTACTTGAAGCATTAATGAAATTACAGGATAAGATTTCAAAAGAGCTTCATATAAAAGACAAAAAACCGGCTAGGGATAGAGGTTTGGTCTTATCTTGATATTTTGATGACTGCTAAGCAACTAGCCAAAAAAATTCAAAGTCAGTTTAAAGAGATCACATCTGATCCGGTTGAATTCCGTGACGAGTTGACAATTGACATTGCTGATGCAAAGCAAATTTCAGTTGTGTGCCATTTTGCTAAAGAGCATTTAGATTTTGATTATTTGGTTGATTTATGTTCAATAGATAACGACGACGAGACACCGCGCTGGACAGTTGTTTATCATATTTACAGCTATAAGCACTTTAAGCATCTTCGTTTGAAAGTTCATGTAAGTGAAGAAGATTCAAAACTTCCAACTGTGACCAATGTTTGGAGGACTGCTAATTGGCATGAGCGTGAAGTATTTGATATGATGGGGATTGATTTTATTGGTCATCCTGACTTACGTCGCATTTTGATGTGGGAAGGTTATCCTTATCACCCTTTGAGGAAGGATTTTCCATTAGCTGGTAAATCTAGTGATATGCCTGATGTGGCTTTTACAGATCCTGTTCCGCTTGAAGGAGGACCATTTGTTACGAGCCCAGGAAATAAAGATTCAGCAGACAGGGAACCTCGAGTGAGGAATCCCGAATAATCGTTTTGGCAGAATTAAAAAACATAGAAATTTCTGATTCAGCAGTTCGCTCAGCTGAGGCTCTTGATGAATTACAAGATCTTCAGGGAGAGAAGATGACTCTGAATATGGGGCCGTCTCATCCTGCCACACACGGTGTTCTGCGATTATCATTAGAACTTGATGGTGAAATCATTTCTAAGGCTGATCCTGAAATTGGTTATCTTCATCGTGGTGACGAAAAAATTGCTGAGAATATGACTTACAACCAATTTATCCCTTACACTGATAGGTTGGATTATCTGGCCCCTTTGGCTAACAACGTGGCTTATGCTCTTGCAGTTGAAAAGTTACTTGGTGTTGATGATAAGTTACCTGAGCGTTGTAAGTTTATAAGGGTTATTTGTTGTGAGTTAGCTCGAGTATCTGCACATTTGCTTGGTTTAGGTGCTTTTGCAATGGATGTAGGAGCACTAACAGTCTTTTTACATACTTTCAACGAGCGCGAAAAAATTTATAACCTTATCGAAGCTCTTACCGGTGCCCGTTTTACAACGACTTATACTCGAATCGGAGGGTTGTCGCGTGACTTGCCTGAGGGTTGGACTGAAGAATTAAGTAAGTTTACAAAAGAGGTGAGTGAGGCAATTGAGGAAGCGGACAAGCTGCTTACTCGTAACAAGATATTCATCGACCGAACCAAAGGAGTGGGTGTTATAACTCGAGAGGAAGCCATAGACTTTGGGTTAACTGGTCCTAACCTTCGAGGAAGTAATATTGAGTATGATCTTCGTAAGGCTCATCCTTATTTGGTTTATGATCAATTAGATTTTGACATTCCTTATGGAGAAGTTGGTGATTGTTATGATCGATATCTTATACGAATGGAGGAGATGCGACAAAGTGTTCGAATTCTTGATCAATGCATCGCCAAATTACCAAATGGACCAGTGAATTTAGACGATGGGAAAATTGTAATGCCGCATAAGCAAAAAGTGCTATCCAGCATGGAAGAATTGATCCATCAATTTATGTTGGTAACTCAGGGCCAAAACGCCCCCGCTGGAGAGGTTTATTTCGGGGCTGAGAATCCAAAAGGAGAACTCGGATTTTATATTTTTAGTAAAGGAGGCGGAGTCCCTCATCGTATGAAGATTCGAGCACCTTCTTTTGTTAACCTAAGTATATTAAGCCATAAGTTACCTGGTCATATGATGAGTGACATTGTAGCAATACTTGGTTCGCTTGATTTCGTGATGGGGGAATGTGATAGATGAGCTTTGAGGCTTCCAAAAAACTTGAGCGTGAAGTTGCCAAGCTTGTTAAAAGCTATCCGCAGAAACGCAGTGCTTCCTTAATGGTTCTGCATGCTATTCAGGAGGAGGCTGGTTATATTTCTAGAGATGCAGAGCTCTGGGCTGCGGAGAAATTGGATTTGAACCCCATCAACATCCATGAGCTTGTGACTTTTTATCCGATGCTTCGAGAACATGACCCTGGCAAAACGGTCATTAGAGTTTGTCGAACATTAAGTTGTGCTTTGGCTGGAAGCCATAAGTTGCATGATCATATTTGTGAAAAGCTAGGGCTCGAAAAAGAAAGTGGAGGTTTGAAAAGGACCAAAGATGGAAAGTTTGGGGTGGAATACGCAGAGTGCCTAGCGAGTTGCGGTACCGGCCCTGTTATGATGTGTAATGATGATTTTTACGAGGGAGTTTCAAACGAAGAAGCAGAAGGGATTTTAAAGAAATACGACAATTAAAGTTGGTTGCCGAACTAGGATTCGAACCTAGACATACGGTGTCAGAGACCGCTGTGCTACCGTTACACCATTCGGCAAAGTGCGCTGTGAGATAGAGATTGATTAAGGACTTGGAGTCAAGGCGAAACCAGATGCCTAGTGAATATAAACTTGTTTTGAAACACGTCGATCAGGCGGGTTATTCAAATGATATAAAGTGTTATCAAAAGCACGGCGGCTATAAAACCATGAAGAAGGTTTTCAAGCTTAAGGCAAAAAAAACCAAGGATGGTGTAACTACTCCACAAGAAATAATTCGTAAAGAAGTTCTTGTGTCCGGGCTGAGAGGTCGAGGGGGTGCAGGTTTTTCTGCTGGCATGAAATGGAGCTTTGTCGACCGTAAATCTGGCAAGCCGATTTATCTTATTTGTAATGCTGATGAATCTGAGCCTGGTACATTCAAAGATCGTCAAGTTATGTACAAGGATCCCCATCAGCTTATAGAAGGCATGGTGATTTCCTGTTATGCCAATGATGTTAATTTGGCTTATATTTATATTAGAGGAGAGTTTCCTGAAGGTGCAAAAATACTAAATCGAGCTATAGCTGAAGCTCATAAAGCAGGGTATTTGGGGAAAGGAATTTGTGGGACTAAATTTAATTTGGATATTCATGTTCACCGTGGGGCTGGAGCTTATATTTGTGGTGAGGAGACTGGGCTGATTGAATCGTTGGAAGGTAAACGTCCATATCCACGTATTAAGCCGCCATATTTTCCTGCAGTTTTGGGTCTGTATATGTGTCCAACTATCGTCAATAATGTAGAAACCTTATGCAATGTTCGACACGTAATGGAGATTGGCGGAACTGCATATTCTGAACTCGGCACCCCAGGCAATACGGGTACAAGAATTGTTAGTTTAAGTGGGCAGGTGAAACGGCCAGGTTATTATGAAATAGAAGTAGGGAAAGCGACTTTAGGCGATTTGATTTTTGGAAAAAACTTTGGCCAAGGTTTGCTTGATGGGCGCAAGCTTCAAGCAATTATACCAGGGGGATCATCATCTAAAGTATTTCGTGAGGGTGAATCTTTCAAAATCAAAACAAAAGACAAGGCCGGAAAAGAAATAGAAAAGAAAATTGATTTGCTTGATATTCCTTATGATTTCGACACTTTAATGAAATGTGGATCGATGTCTGGCTCTAGTGCTATAATTGTAATAGATGATTCTGTAGATATAGTAGAGGCACTTGGTAATTTATCGGATTTTTATGCACATGAAAGTTGCGGACAGTGCACCCCTTGTCGTGAAGGTTCTTTATGGATGTCAAAGGCTCTTAAAAGGATGCGAAGTGGTCAAGCGCGTAAGGAAGATGCAGATTATTTGAAAAATATTGCTCATAAAATTCAAGGAAGAACTATTTGTGCTTTTGGTGAGGCCTGTGCTTGGCCTGTTTTAAGTTTTGTTGATAAATTTCGAGATAAGTTTGATGAGCGTGGTGCCGAGGATGAAGCTCGTTTAGCCGAATCTCAAATGAAAGAAGGTGTTAATTAATATGGGTGTAAATGTTAAAGAACAGAATGTTGAGACCGTGGCTGTAAAAGTTGATGGTCGATCTATTGAAGTTCCTCGCACGACACCTAATTGGGAAGGTAAACCGGAGCCGACAACGGTTTTGCAGGCTTGTAAACATGCAGGCATTGAAATACCGCATTATTGTTATCATCCAAAGTTGCCAGTTGTTGGGAATTGTCGAATGTGCCTAGTTCATGTTGGTATGCCAGGTCGACCTGGCCCTGATGGAAAACAACCCACAAATGAAGATGGAACAACAAAAATTTTTCCGATGCAATTGCCGTATGAACCTCAGACTCCAAGAGGAGTCATTGGATGTGCTACAGCAATAATGCCTGGTATGGAAATCTACGCAAGTAGTCCTGAAACAAAAGAGATGCGCGAATCTGTTCTCGAATCACTTCTCATTAACCATCCTTTAGATTGTTCAATTTGTGATCAAGCTGGTGAATGTAAACTCCAGGAGTATTCTTATGACCATGGTCAGGCTGAAAGTGGGTTTGAGGAATTTAAAGTTCACAAGCCGAAAGCAGTTGATCTTGGACCTAGAATTACTCTTGATGCAGAGAGATGTATTCTATGCACTCGATGTATTCGTTTCACAAAGGATGTTGTTGGTGATGATTCCTTAGGGATAGTTAATCGTGGTGGATATAATACAATTGCAACTTTTCCAGGTGAATCATTTAACAATAATTACACTTTAAATACAGTTGATATATGTCCAGTAGGAGCCTTAACTTCTGACGATTTTCGTTTCCAGATGCGTGTTTGGTTTCTTAAGGAAACTAAAAGTCTCTGCACTGATTGTGGGTCTGGATGCAACGTTACGATAGGTTCAAGGGAAAATAAAATGTACCGCTATGAACCTCGTCAAAATGATGCAGTTAATGGGCATTGGATGTGCGATTCGGGTCGATTAAATTATAAGTGGATTGGCAGAGAAGATCGTTTATCTAGTCTTAAAGGCTTGGAAGGTAAGACTACTTGGCCAACTGTGCTGAAGGATGTTTCAGATCATTTGGCGAATGCGGATAAAGGATCAGTTGCTATTATAGCTTCCGCTCGTCAGACGAATGAGGAATTACATCTTTTAACGAAGCTTGCTAAACACATTGATGCGGTCACAGATTCGGTTCCAAGAAAAGGTAAAGCTGACAACCTTTTGATGATTGAGGACCGCAATACTAATACTACAGGAGCCCAAATTTTAGGTATTACAGGTAAGAGAGTTGGATCAAAGCTCTCATCAATCAAAAAGGGAATAGAGTCAGGTGAATTAAAAACCCTGATAGTTTTTGGGGAAGATGTGACAAAGCATGGTATTGATACAAAGTTATTAAAAAAAGTTACATTGATTGTAAGCGATATATTGCATAACGAAACCACAAAGGCTGCCGACTTTTTGCTTCCTGGGTGTGCTCATGCTGAGAAGCGGGGAACATTTACAAATGTTAAAGGGCGAGTTCAAAAGTTCATGAAGGCTTTAGAGCCTCCGGGGGATGCATTACCGGAATGGGAATTTTTACACGAAATAGTTCATAATGTTGTAGGTTTAGAGGATTTTAAGACGATTGAGGGTTTGTTTAATCAAATGGCGGGAGAAGTTAAGGCTTTTAAGGATGCGCAATTATCTTGGGCAAAATTAGGGGACCATGGTTTAGATGTGGAATTATAATGATAAATTTTGTAACAGAAATTTTTGCTAATTATCCATGGTTGATGGTGTTGATTAAGGTCTTGGGTGTTTTTGCTGTAATCATGCCAATGGTTGCCTATTCCGTAATGGCAGAGCGTCGTATTTCTGCATTAATACAGGATAGAATTGGCCCAAATCGAGTTGGAATTCCTTTTACTAGAGTTAAATTATTAGGTTTGGGACAACCGCTAGCTGATGGTTTAAAATCTTTTTTGAAAGAGGATTTTACCCCTGCTTATGTTAAGCGTGTGTTTTTTTGGATGGCTCCTGCTGTTGCTATGATTCCATCTTTTGTCGTGTTTGCAGTAATTCCGTTTGGCTCCTTCTTAGGTGCGCAAAAAATGGTGATTGCCGACTTAAACGTTGGAATATTGTTCACCTTCGGGATCGTGTCTCTTGGAGTATATGGAATTGTTTTGGCTGGATATGCATCAAATTCGAAGTATCCATTTTTGGGAGGTATTCGTTCGAGTGCTCAAATGATTTCTTACGAGATTGCTATGGGTATGGCAGTGGTCCCGGTTTTCATGTTGGCAGCTGATTCTGCATGGCAGAGTAATTTGACTGGTACATGGAAAAATTATCTGGACGGAGTTGGATTGTTAAATCTTTCAAGTGTGATTGCTTATCAGAGTGATAGTTTGTTTAGTTGGATGATCTTTAAACAGCCAATCGCATTTTGTATCTTTTTAGTTGCGATTTTTGCGGAAACAAATCGTTTACCTTTTGATATGCCGGAGTCTGAAACGGAGTTAGTGGCAGGTTACAATACCGAATATAGTTCAATGCGATTTGCGCTTTTCTTTATGGGTGAATATGCAGCTATGATAGCGGGTTCGGCTCTAATGGTAGTGCTTTTTTGTGGTGGATGGACTTTGCCACTTGGTGATTTTTTCAGCACCCCAGCTGAAACTCTTATTCAAGGGATTATTCATATAATCGTTTTTATAATTAAGATCGCTGTGTTCTTAGCTCTGATGATTTGGGTTCGTTGGATGTTACCTCGTTTTAGGTATGATCAACTAATGAACATTGGTTGGAAGCGATTTTTGCCTGTAAGTTTAGGAAATATTATACTGACAGCAATTGTATTATGGGTGACTGCATAAATAAGAAGGAATGAAAGTAGAACGTGCAAAATTAACATGGTTTGAGCGGCTTTATATTCCGTCAATATTGAATGGTTTCAAGGTGACTTTACGCCACTTTTTTTCATGGAAACGTTCAAAGGTTTATGCTGAGAAGCAGTCAAGCTACTCTGCGAAATTGACAATGCAATATCCTGAGGAGAAATGGCCTGTACCTAATGGCTATAGGGGAGCTCCTTATTTAGTGAAAGACGAAGACGCAAATACCAAGTGTGTTTCGTGTCAGCTTTGTGAATTTGTATGTCCACCTAAAGCTATTCGTATAACACCTCCCGGGCAAAGCGGAGAAGTAGACCGAGAAGGGGCTGAGAAGATGCCCAAGGAGTTTGATATTAATATGCTAAGGTGCATTTACTGCGGTTTTTGTCAGGAAGTTTGTCCTGAGGAGGCAATATATTTACTTAAAGACTATGCTATCACTGGTGAGAATAGAGAAGAATTGATATTTAATAAGGAAAAGCTGTTATCACTTGGAGGAGAAGACAAACGGGCTTACGATCATCATTCTCAAGATGGTGTGACTGAAGGTGTTAAAAAATGGGAGAAAAAAACACAAGAAGCTAAAGATCAACCTGCCTTTCACTAGTGTAATAATAAATGGAAACGATCTTATTCAATATATTTGCTTTGCTGGCCGTATTGAGTGCTTTGCTAGTGGTGGTTAATCCGTTAAGTCGTAATCCAGTTACTAGTGCTATGTTCCTTGTAACTACAATGATTTCCATTTCTGGTTTGTTTGTTTTATTGAATGCCTACTTTCTGGCGGCTGTTCAAATTCTAGTTTACGCAGGTGCAGTTATGGTTCTCTTCTTGTTTGTTATTATGTTGTTAGATGTGGAAGAAACTGCTCGCAGAAAATTACGTTTAGTAAGTTTGACGATGGGATTTCTTTCTGTTGCTGCATTGTTTGGTGTATATAAAAGTTCACTAGAAGCAACGTATGTAAAAGACGTAGATAGTTCTCAGGATATTGCTACTGCTGATGAAATAGATGGGTTTTGGTCTGAATATTATGCTGCTGCTACTTCTGTTGGAGAGAGTGAAAGTCTTGTTACTGTTGGTAGTACTCAGGCTTTAGGTAAAGAATTGTTTAGTAGCGTTAATGGTTTTATTTTACCTTTTGAAATTGTCTCTATTCTTCTTCTTGTTGCTATGATAGGAGTGATACTGTTGAGTAAAAAAGATACAAAATGATTGAGCCAACATTAAGTCATTATTTACTAATTAGCGGCGCGCTTTTTTCAATTGGCCTATTGGGAGTAATAGTTCGTCGTAATATTTTAATCATCTATATGTCCCTTGAATTAATGCTTAATGCGGCAAATGTTGCTTTAGTGGCAATGTCTCGGTTCAATGGCAATTTGGATGGTCAAGTTATGGTTTTTTTTATTATCACAGTCGCTGCCGCTGAGGTTTCTGTGGGATTGGCCTTGATTGTTGCTTTGTACAGAAAACGTCAAACTACAGAAGTTGGAGATTTGGCATCAATGAAATTATAATATGGAACTTGCTGCTTGGTTAATACTTTTATTACCGCTGATTTCTTCAGGTCTGATTGGTATGGGTGCTTTCAGATCAAAAGCTGTGAGCGCCGGGTTTTCCATTGGCGCAGTAACGTGTTCCTTTTTATTGTCATTGTCTATGGTTGCAAATGTAGAGACTTTGAATACAAGCATTAACTGGTTGGCAATTGAAGGGCTTAAATTTGATATTGGTTTGCAAATCGACAAGTTAAGCAAACTGATGCTTTGTGTTGTTACTGGTGTGGGGAGCTTAATACATATATTTTCGCTCGGTTACATGAAGGATGATAAAGATTTTTCTCGTTATTTCGGATTTCTAAGTTTGTTCATATTTTCAATGTTGGGAATTGTTTTAGCAGATAATTTTGTGATGATGTTTATTTTTTGGGAACTCGTAGGTGTTTCTAGTTATTTACTTATTGGCTTTTGGTTTGAAAAACCAAGTGCTGCTGATGCAGCTAAGAAAGCATTCCTCACAAATCGAGTAGGTGATTTTGGATTCTTGATAGGGATACTAATGGTTTGGATTCTTTTTCAGACGGTTAGCTTTTCTGAATTACAGCTTAATGTTCAAAAAGAAGATGCTTTAATGCTTTCTGGTTTAGCAGGCTTTCTTATTTTTTGTGGTGCAATGGGTAAGTCAGCACAGGCTCCTTTGCATGTTTGGTTGCCTGATGCGATGGAAGGCCCAACTCCAGTAAGTGCACTAATACATGCAGCAACTATGGTTGCAGCGGGAGTATATATGTTGTGTCGTGTCTTTTTTCTAATTGAAGGAACATGGGCGATGGAAGCGGTTGCTTGGATAGGCGGGTTAACGGCTTTGATGGCTGCGCTGATGGCTGTGCAACAGGATGATATTAAACGAATCCTCGCTTATTCGACACTGTCTCAACTGGGTTATATGGTTATGGTAGTTGGGCTAGGTGGAGAACATGATGATCACTACGCTATCACAGGAGTCGCAGGTACAGATGCTGCTATGTTTCATCTGACTACTCATGCGTTTTTTAAAGCTATGTTATTTCTTGGAGCTGGTTCAGTTATTTATGCCTGTCATCACGAACAAGATATCTGGAAAATGGGAGGGTTACGTTCTCGAATGCCAAAAACATATTGGACTTTTCTAATCGGTACATTTGCTCTTTGTGGGGTTCCTTTATTTAGTGGCTTTTTTAGTAAGGAAGCAATTTTGGTTGTGGCTTTTAAAGAAAGTATACCTCTTTTCTTAATTGCTGTTGTGGTTGCAGTTTTAACTACTTTTTATATGACTCGCCTGTTCATTGTTGCTTTTACTGGAGATGCTCGATCGGACTATGCAAAACATGCAAAAGAGAGTCCAAGCGTAATGACGGTGCCACTATTGATTCTTGCTGTGCCAGCTCTTTTTGCAGGTTACTTTAATATGCATGAACCAGATCCAATAATTCTTTTTGCTTCAGTTATGGCAGTTGTATTTGGTTTTCTTTTTGCTAGGGCAATCTATAAAAATGCCGATAAAGATCCGCTTCCTGCAAAATTTGGTATTTTTGCCAAAGCAATGAACGAACGTTTTTGGTTTGATGAATTTTATCAATGGATAATCGAAAATGTTCAAGAGAATTTAGCCAGAATCACAGATATTGCTGATCGTTGGTTAATCGCCGGGTTGTTGGTACGAGGCGTACATGGTTCAACAGAGTTAGCTGGACGACTATTAAGATTGGCTCAAACAGGGAATTTGCAAACATATGCATTTTGGTTCACTGCGGGATTGGTTGCAGTACTAGTTTTTGCATTAAGTTAAAACAGAATGAACTATCTTTTTTTCATAGTGATGCTGCCGTTACTGGCAAGTATGATTGTTAGCTTCATTCCGGGAAGTCAGGCTAAAGCTATTCGCAATGTAACCTTAGGAGCGTCAGGATTGTCCGCGATACTTTCATTGGTGGCCTTTTGCACTTTTCAAGTTGATGGGGGATTGCAATTTGAAACCAAGTGGATTTGGGTTGAAAGTCTTGGGTTAAATTTTCACTTAGGTGCAGATGGAATTAACATTGGTATTATATTTATGGGGGCTGTCGTTGCATTTGCTTCTGTGTGTTGTGCTGGAGATATCACGCATAGAGTTAAGGAGTTTTATGTTTTACTTAATATAATGATAGGAGGAGTCCTTGGGGCATTTGCTTCTATGGATTTGTTTTTCTTTTATTTCTTTCACGAACTTGCCTTAGTGCCTACTTTTATAATGATAGGAGTTTGGGGGAGGGGGCAGAACAGAAATTATGCTGCTTACAAAATCACATTATATCTAAGTTTAGGAGCATTACTTGCTCTAATTGGATTAATTGGAGTTTATGTTCAAGCTGATGCTGACTCATTTAGTATCCCTGATTTGATCAACAAGGTTAAGGAACAGTCCATTGATGAATCTGCTCAAAAATGGATATTCCCTCTTTTAATGTTTGGTTTTGGAATTCTAGTTTCACTTTGGCCATTTCATACATGGGCCCCACTCGGGTACAGTGCTGCCCCGACAGCTACAGCCATGCTACATGCTGGTGTTCTCAAAAAATTTGGACTTTATGGATTGATTCGTATTGCTATTCCTATGGCTCCAGTCGGGGCTCAATATTGGTTAGGTATTCTTGCCTGGTTAGCAATGGCTAATTTGCTTTTTTGTGGTTTGGTAGCTGTGAGGCAGAAGGATTTAAACCTTTTAATTGGAAACTCAAGTGTTGCTCACATGGGTTTTATTTTCTTGGGAATTGCTAGCATGAATATTATTGGGTTGACCGGTGCTGTGCTTGTAATGATTGCCCATGGATTACTAGCGGCATTAGCCTTTGGTTTAAGCGGTCATTTTTATCAGCAAAACAGTTCACTTGATATGACTCAAATGGGTGGATTGCTCAGGAAAATGCCCTTAGCTGGTAGTGCGTTCCTTATGGCAATGATGGCTGGCTGTGGGCTTCCAGGTTTTGCAAATTTTGCCGGAGAATTAACCATCTTTTTTGCGGCTTGGGCTGCTGGATATAAACTAATAACAGTTATTGCTGTATGGAGCGCTTTAGTTGTAGGAGGATTATATATGCTTAGGGCGATTCGCAATATTTTGCATGGTCCTCAGGGAGGTACTTGGAAAAACTCAAAAGATTCAAGCCCTTTAGTTACAACAGCTTTCGGTTTGTTATTGGCATTACTATTAGTTTTCGGTTTTGCGCCTAACCTTTTGACTAAGGGAATTGAAATAGAAGTAAAAAAAATTGTCTACTTGGTGAAGCCTGACATAGACGAGGCAAAGCATTTGGATGTTGTAACAAGGTGATTTATTATGGTTGATCAATTAAAATTTGTGCAACTTGAGATGATGGTTTTGGTATTGGGGCTAGCAGTCCTGATTGCTGACTTGTGGATGGCTCCATCCAAAAGGCGTCTTATCGGTCATTTGTCTGCATTATCACTTGGCATAATTTTTCTTTTTAGCCTCCGCGAGAGTTACGTGGATTTAGTTAATGAAAGCACAGATGTATTTTTTAATTCCCGTTATAAAATTGACGGACTGGCCATATTTTTTAAACGATTCTTTATATTAGCAGCGATTTTCGTATTGATATTTGCAGTGGATTTCGCAGATAGAATTCGATCGGGGTTCTCAGAATATTACGCTTTTATAATTTTTGCTTTAGCTGGAATGATGTTTGCTGCTTCAGCAAATGATTTTAGTATGCTTTTTGTTTCAATCGAATTAATTACGATTACATTTTATATTCTCGTTAGCTACCAACGACATCGATTACAGTCACTTGAAGCGGGCGTTAAGTATTTGATACTTGGTGCAGTTTCATCTGCCTTCATGATATATGGAATAGCACTTATTTTTGGTGAGGCTGGAAGTTTGAAGTTTGAAGATTTGCACGCGAAGCAGTCAGAATTGCTTGGAAGTAATGTGTTCCTTTTTGGTATGTTATTTTTGTTTGCTGGATTGGCATTTAAGATTTCTGCGTTTCCGTTCCAAGTTTGGGCGCCAGATGTTTATCAAGGGGCACCTACTCCTACTACTGCTTTTTTAGCACTCGGCTCAAAAGCTGCCGGCTTTGTGCTTTTGATTAGGTTACTTGTAATAAGTTTGCCTGATTTAACTCGAGAATGGACAACACTATTTATTTGTATTTCTGCTGTAACAATTCTTTATGGTAATCTTTGTGCTTTGCCTCAGCGTAATCTTAAGCGCCTTTTAGCATACTCTGGTATAGCTAACGCTGGATATTTGCTTATGGGTATTGTTGCTCAATCTGAAGCTGGAACAGCTGCAATTCTTTATTATTTAGCTGGTTACCTGTTTGCATTAATTACAATATTTTTAATTATTAATTTACTTACTAAAGAAGGAGAGGGTGAAGACATTTCATGCCTAGAGAACTTAAATAATAGATCCCCTTTTCTTGCTGTTGCGATGACTTTAGCGGTTGTTTCTTTAGCTGGAATACCTCCATTGGCAGGTTTTTTTGGTAAGTTTCTTTTAATTAAATCTGTTGCCATCGAGGCATTCGGTAACATTGGCTATTTTGTTTTATTGGCAGTAGCTGTCTTTGGTGTTGTAGCTTCAATTTTTTATTATTTTGGCATCGTTCGAACTGTTTTTTGGAATCATAAAGTTGATGAAATAACTCCTGTTTCTGTAGGATTACCAATTCGTTTTGTATTAGTGAGTTGTGTTGTTGGAATACTTTATCTTGGGCTTCTTCCAAATAAGCCTATAAAATGGGTTGAATCGGCAGCTGCAGTTGAGAATAAATCGCTGTTAGAGTAAGTTATTTATCTATTTTATTTGGCATAAATTGCATTGATAGGGTGTATGTCGAGAATGTTTGGATAAATGCCTCCAATTCGATCTGGGTGGTAAATATTAATTCCAACATAAAAAAATAAAGGAAAGATCGGTAGTTCTCTATTAATTAAAATATTCTCGGCTTTTTTAAAAAGCTCATACCGTTTTGATGAATCAGTGGAATCGTTTGCTGTTCTAATAATGTTGTCATACTGATTATTTTTCCAGCCAGTTCTATTGTTTCCGTTTTGACTCATAAACATATCTAGAAAAGTGTTAGGGTCATTATAGTCACCAATCCAGCTACTTCTAGAAATGTGATAATCAAGTGAGCTTTGTGATGAGAGGTAGACTTTGTTCTCTGCTTGTCGCAACTTAATTTTAATGCCTAAATTCTCTTTCCACATTCGTTGTAGTTCAACTGCAATATTCCGATTTAATTCACTTGAGTTAAAAAGATATTCAAAATCTTTAGGAAAGCCATCGCCATCTGGATAACCAGCCTCAGCTATTAGTTTTTTTGCTAATTGAATGTCGTGATTTAGCCCTTTAGGGGAAGTGTATTTTCCAGTTCCTGGAGGAACAAAATGATTGGCAATACTTTCGCCTCCTTTAGTGAATTTTTCTACTATTTTGCTCTTATCTATAGATAAGGATAAAGCTTTTCGTATGCGATTATCATTTAGTGGTTTCTTTGTTGTGTTAAACCTTAAAAAGTAGGTTCCTAGAAAATCAAATTTATGAAACGTTGGTCTAGTGCTAAGCACATCCAGCAGCTCTGATGGAACAAGGCTTTTGTCCCAA
>SHAK01000044.1 GCA_004213515.1 Limisphaerales bacterium
CTAATTGAATCTTAAGCCATTTAGAAGCGTCTATTAATTCCTTAAAGTTTGCTCCTGTGAGCACTATATTAATGGCATCGCCGGCCTGGAAAATATCGGCTGTGAATTGTAGGTTTTCAGCCTCGGGCATTTCACCAACTTTTTCCCGCCATCTTCGTGCTATATCGTAAGCATTAAACTTTCGTTCCTCAGATGGAGAGGCTTCGATGTGCACTTCGCCCGTATGTGCGCCTACGATTGAAGAGGCCACAGATCCGCCGGATCGGCTTTGGTCTGTCATAAAAGGTTGGCTTCCTACAGAGCTAAGCATATGGCGAACGATACTAGGATAGCCTTCTGGCGTTTGAGCATCTAATTCATCACGAACTTCATATGCAGCTTTTTGTATTTTCTTTACAGCTAATTGTGTTTCTTCACTAGTGGTGCCTAGGGGCATCGATACAGCTGCGGCTATATTGTCACCCTCTACCGGAGGGAAAAACGTGAATTTTAAATGGCCACCTCCAACGAGACCCATTGTGATAAAAAATACAGCTGTCGCGATGGACATCGTTAGGTATCGCCACTCCAGGCACCAGCGAAGGCTAGGCTTGTAAATTTTCATTACAAATTGATCCATTCGTGTAACAAATCGATTTTGAAATCGACGCCAGTTACCTACAAAGCCTTTGCCCCCTTCTATATCTTCGACTTTTTTTAGATGGCTAAGATGTTTTGGTAAAATGAACAATGATTCGATGAGGGAAAAGAATAAGGTTGGAATTACTATAAGAGGTATATACTTCATTATTTTCCCTGTATTTCCAGATACAAAAATTAGTGGGGCAAAGGCTGCAATTGAAGTAGCGATTGCAAAGGTTACCGGCTTTGCCATTTCAATTGCTCCAGCTATAGCTCCTTTGAGCCCTGGTGTTCCTTGTTCGTGATGCGCATGAATATTTTCACCTATTAAGATGGCATCATCCACTACAATACCGAGCACCACAATGAATGCAAAAAGGGAAATCATGCTAATGGAAACATCAAGCGTGGGCATTAGCCAAAAAGTTCCAAGGAAAGAAATTGGAATTCCTAGGCTTACCCAAAAGGCCAACCGAAAACGAAGAAACAATGCCAGGACCATGAAAACTAAACAAAAACCTGTAAGTCCGTTTCTGATCATTAGGTCCCGACGCCCAGCGAGATATACAGAGTCATCCTGCCATGTCGTTAAATTAATTCCTTCAGGAAATAGATGAGCAGTGTTTTGTGTGAATTGTTGAACAATTTCTGAAATCTCGATTGCGTTTTCATCACCAACTCGAAAGACTTTAACCAGTGCGCATGGGACTCCGTTAAAATATGATTCGCGATCATTTTCCTCGAACCCATCGATTATGTTAGCTACTTGACCAAGTCTTAGTTGAGTTCCATCTGGTAATGTGCGAAGGATAATTTTTTCAAAATCTTCTACTTCCTTTGCTTGCCCTTTGGTGCGGAGCAGTACCTCACCACCACGATTAACTTTGATTGAGCCTCCAGGTAGATCAACTGAGGATTTGCGAATTGCCATTGCCAGTTCATCAAATGACATTCCGTATTGGCGGAGTGTGTTTTCAGAAACTTCGATTGATATTTCTAGCTCTCGAACGTTAGCCAGTTCAACTTGAGTGATTCCTTCGAGTGCCATTAGCCGGTCTCTTACATCAGATGCATAATGTCTCAAGGTTGCTTCAGAGGCATTGCCTGAGATAGCTACATTGATTACCTGCTTACGCATTATAATCTCCTCGATCACTGGTTTCTCTGATTCCTCAGGAAATGTATCAATAGCATCAATCCTAGTCTTTATTTCATCAAGAGCTCGTGCAGCGTCTGTTCCTGGGTTTAGCTCAATCATTAATGAGCTAGAGTTTTCACGTGAGGTAGATGTGACTTTTTTTACATCAGTTAATCCATATACAGCTTCCTCAATTTTTTGGCTTATTCCCTCTTCGATCTCTTCTGGTGCTGCACCAGGATATGCAACTTGAACATAAATAATATCTGATGAAAATTCTGGGAAAACTTCTTGGCGTAATGTTCCAATAGTTACGAAGCCTACAACAGCAATAAATATTGCCAGTAGGTTTGCTGCGACTCCGTTCTTTGCGAACCATTCAATTAGGCTATTCATGAGTTAGGAACTTGATAGGAATTAATCTTCAATTTTTATGCCCATTCCATCAATTACTCCGGCCAAAAGGGAGACAATGATTTGTTCATTAGAATCGATTCCTTCAGAAATAATTGCTAGATTTTCATCTAGATATACAGGCTTTACCTTTCGATAGATAAGTTTTCCATCTTCAGCTATCCAAACCCGGTCCTTACCACGTAATGCGGTTCGAGGTATGGCAATTATCTTTTTTGCAGTTCGTCCGTTAATGGTAGCTTTAAGGAATGTCCCTCGCCGAAGCGGGGCCTTGTTGTTATTTTTCAAACTGTAGGGATCATCAACTTTTGCAACGACATAAACCATTCGATTAATTGGATCTACGTTTTCTTCAGACCGCACTATGGATCCTATCCATTCTTGCGACTCTTCGCCCACTTTGTTGACAAGAATTACTTTTGGTGCTTTATCAATGTTCAATAGTTCGTTGGGTTTAGGTAAATTAATAAAACTAAGATCGCTAGTGCTTAATGGAAGACGTACTTCTGAAACATCAGTAGCAAAAATTTCTCCCAGTTGTATGCCAGCTGATACGAATTGTCCTGGGCGAACATTTGCTTTGGAAACCATACCATCAAAAGGAGCACGAATCCTGCAACGATCAAGATTGCGTTGTGCTGACTCCTCAGTTGCCTTAGCTGCATCTAGTGCAGCCCTCGCTTCTGCTAATTGAGGCTCACGTGCTTGTAATCCGGTAGGTTCACCTTGATTAAGAAGCTTCCACTCTTTACGGGAAACAGTTGCTTCCTTTTCCTCCATTTGTAATCGTAAATCTGCTTGTGCGACCTTTAATCGAGCTTGTGCCAGTGAAAGTTCGTAATCGCGAGGGTCAATCTCTAGAAGTAAATCATTCTTTTGAAAAAATTTCCCAGCGTTAAATTTGTCTGAAACCGATACAACTTTACCGCTTACTTCGCTAATAAGTAAAATTGTTGTTCGAGGAAGGGCGGTGCCTTGGGATACAATTTTAAATGTATGTGAACTAGTCTTTGTGTTTAGTACTTTAACATTTGGTAGCTTGCGTTCACTAGGTTTTGATATTGCTTTGGTCTTGAATTTCACCAGTAACATTGCTCCTGATATACCTAAAACAAGTGTTATGATAGTAAGTAATAATTTTAGTTGGATACGATTCATTTAATAGTTAGATATATAATTGCTAGATGTTTTAAAACCGCCTCCCAGTGCGAGGTGTAAATTGATTCGGTTGTCAATACGTTGTCGGCGGATCGACCACCAACGACTTTCAGCTTCGATCGATCTTCGACGTGCTTCTAATAAAGTTATAATGTTCTCAAGCCCTTGATCATAACGTTCTTGTGCAATATTCGCAGCTGCTTTCGATTGTTCATTTGCCTCTTCCAGTGATGTATCCATTATCACTAATTGCACTTCAGAATCTAGGGCGTTTTCGACTTCACCAAGTGCCGATATGAAAACAGACCGAAAATTTGACTCAGCAGCTTTTAGATTAGCTTGTTGAATTTTGACGTTTTGCCTTAGCCGGCCACCTTGAAATAAGGGCTGTATAATGTTTGCCCCAATATTCCAAATTAAAGAGTCGCCTGAAACTAAATCAGAAAGGTCGCTAGTTGATGTTCCAGTGCTGGTTGTAAGACTGATTTGCGGATAAAGACTTGCTTTAGCTTGTTCAACATTTGCCCCAGCTGCCTTGAGATTCTGTTCTGCAGCAACAATATCTGGTCGTCTCGAAAGGATTTCTGCTGGAATTCCAACGGGGATAGTTGAAGGGATTAAGGGTAATTTTTCAGGGACTTTCAGTTGATTCTCTGGGATTTTTCCAAGTAAAATCTCTAGTTGTCGAGTTGTTCGATTGGCTAAGTAAATTCTCTCTGCAACATTAGCGTTGGCTGCAGCCAAGCTTGCTGTGGCCAGTCGTAAATCGAGTGATGATCGTACGCCTTGTTCAAAACGAGCACGTATACGTTCAACGGTAGTTTCATAAGTAGTTACGGTCGATCTTGCTAAACGTAATTGTTGCCGCGACTCGATGGATAGCATCCATGCCTTGGCAAGTTGTCCAGCAAGCGAATGTCTTGCTCCAACAAAATCTGCCGCTTGACTAAGGGCATTAGCTCTAGCTGCTTTTTTGCCAGCTCGAATACGACCCCAAAGATCAAGTTCCCATTGTGCCCCTAAGGTGAGGTTGTGTCGTTGGCTATTAAACTTTGAGGGGACGTTTGGTAGACTCACACCAAATTGTGCCATGTTCATTTGGCTTGTTGAGAGTCCGTTAGAGAGTGCTATCTGTGGAAAAAGATCTGCTGCTGAAATTTTAGATTGTGCCCATGCTATCTCAAGTCGAGTGCCAGCTGTTTGTAGATTTGGATTTGATTCAAGTGCTTCCCCAATTGCTTGATTCAATGTTTCATCACGGAAATTCTGCCACCAGAAATTTGGAGAATCACCTGATGTTTTAGTTCCGTTTTTCCATGCTCTGGGGACATCAGTCGTTAAGCGATTAAGCATATTATCTGAATTGCTGGTGCAACCGGTGATTAATAGAATTGCTAAAAATATGAAAGATATGTGATGCAAATTATGTGTTTTTATTTGTTTTTGAAGTTTTGGAAACTTTTGCTCGGAACCCTCCTGCGGTAAAATCGATTAGTCTTTGTATGGTGGTCTCTAGTTCCGAGTCGTTGGCATTTGTTTGAGTAAATCTAGTCAGAAGGTCAGAGTTGCAAAGGGTGTGAGCCATAGCGCCAGCCATGAAGTGTGATCGCCAATCCAAATCGGTCTTTTCCAAATCGGGTAGTGCTTCCTCAAATGCTTTACTGAATTCAACAAATACTTCAGTTAATTCATTTAACATGAATTTTTGAAGTTCAGCATTTCGGTCAAAAACAACCCGGCCAATTAGGCGTGTAAAAGATTTTCCAGCTTTAGGATTAGCTTGAGCCCGAAAGATCGGTAGAAAAAGCGATTCCAGTACTGCTTCAAGTTTTAATTTATGCTTTCCAGCATTGCTTTTAGCATTTGCAAGCATGGCTAAACGTTCTTTGTTGATTGGTCTAAAACGGCGAGAGACTACCTTGTGTAGAAGAGTTTGCTTAGACCCAAAATGATAATGAACTGCTGCCAAATTTACTTTTGCGGATTCAACAATATTTCGAAGCGAGACAGCATCAAAACCTTTTTGAGCAAAAAGCATTTCAGCTGCATCTAAGATTTTAGTTTTAGTGTCTGCTTTCGGCATTAATTCAAACGATCGTTTAAAACGTGCGTTTTAATAAATTTTATATATAGAAAGGTCAATTTTATTTTATAATAGTCAAATTCATCGGATAAACTCTTCCCCTATTTGTATTAGCTTGGCACTCTTTCTTTATGACGCACTTATCTAAGATTTTTTTATTATCACTTTTTGGTATTCTGTTTTTATTTAGTCATAGTGAGCTGATATCTGAAGAGCGTTCGAGTGGATTTAAACCATTATTTAACGGGAAAAATTTTTCTGGTTGGGTGCCTGTTAATACAGCTCCATCTACATGGTCAATTAAGGACAATATGTTGATTTGTTCCGGTAAACCGATAGGCGAATTGAGAACTGAACGCATGTATCAGAATTTTATTATGGAGGTAGAATGGAGGCATATGAAACCTAAGGGTAACGCTGGTATCTTTGTTTGGGCAGACGACATCACTGCGCGAGGGCAACCTTTCCATCGTGGAATTGAAGTTCAGGTGCTTGAAAACTCTTATGGTAATACTAAAGGATATACTACACATGGAGATATTTTTCCGATTCACGGGGCGACTATGACACCAGTTAATGGTCGGGGAGGCAGTCGTGCCTTTCCTGTGGAGAATCGATCTCGTCCTTCACCTGATTGGAATCATTATCGAATTGTTTGTAATGATGGAAATATCTCTCTTGCTGTTAACGGCAAGGTAGTCACCAAAGGGAAGAATTCAAACCCAAGAAAAGGTTACATATGTATCGAATCAGAGGGAGGAGTTGTTCATTATCGAAATATGATAATTAAAGAACTTCCAAACACTCCTGTGAAACCTGAACAAATTGCCATCATGGACCGCGGATATCGTTGTTTATATAGCGGTGTAGATTTCTCAGGTTGGAAGGCTACAAATGGTTGGCGTTCGCACGATTGGCAGTTTCGTTTTCATGGTAGTAAAGATGAGGTGGATACTTCGTTGGAATCGGAAGAATTGTTTGGTGATTATGGTTTTATTTTTGATGTTCGTGTTTCAGATGAAACAAAGCCTTTGAAATTTCAACTCCGTGGCAAAGATATTTCAGCCATTCAAGTGGCGCCAGATATGTACAAAGGTGACCTTGTATTGAAGGGTAGGAATTGGAATCGTTTTGTGGGTGAGTTAAGAGGTAATCACCTTACCTTAAGCCTTAATGACAAGAAGATTTTTGATGGTAAAAAAATCGAAGGGCTGCCTTTAAAGGGGCCGATTCGTATCGTTCCTACTGGTCCAATATCTATGGCTAACATTTACGTTCGACCTCTAGATAAGCGTTAATCTTTTGAAGTTGTTCGAAAGTTTCAAGGCTGCCAAGGTTGTGGGCCTTTTGGTTTAGCTAGAAGAAATTTAGCATCCACTTTTTTGTACCATTCATGTAGGTCCAGTTTCATCTGTTTTACGATTTTTGGATATTTTTGGACCAGGTCAGATCGTTCGCCGATATCTGTTTCTAAATTAAATAGATGTGTACGGCCATCCTCGAACCGCTCAATCAGCTTCCATTTTCCAGATCGAATTACTCCGCCGGGAAATCCACCCTGATTACTGTAGTGAGGGTAATGCCAAAAAAGGTTTTTACGTTTCACTGTTCCGGTATTTTTTAGTATGGGGGCTAAGCTTAAGCCGTCTAGATGTTGTTTTGGTTTAGCTGGCAATTCGGCAAGTTCAAGAAGCGTGGGGTAAAAATCAGTGCTAATTACCGGTGTATCGCTTAAAGCATTAGGTTTTATAACTCCAGGCCAGGAAATTAGGAATGGTTCACGAATGCCTCCTTCATAAAGCCAGCCCTTGCCTCCTCGAAGAGGCATATTGGATGTTGGGGATCCTTCGCTGGTAGATAGGCCTCCGTTATCAGACGTGAAACATATGATTGTATTTTGATCTATGTTTAGCTCCTTCAATTTATTTAAAACTTTACCTACCTGATTATCCACCGACTCGATCATTGCTGCGTAAGTAGCATGTTTTTGTAGTATGCGTACTTTACGTTCCTTTCCTCCAGGATGAACCTGTTCTTCAAGTGCAAACTCTGTTTGTTCATCTAGTCCGAGCTTTTTTATTTTAGTTTTGTATTTTTTAACCATTTTAGAAGGCGCCATTAATGGTGTATGCACAGAGTAAAAAGAGAGATATGCTAGGAAGGGATTGTCGCGGTTTGTTTCGATGAATTTAATTGTTTCATCGCCGAGTCGAACTGTCAGGTGCTCTCCTTTTGGGCCGTCTTTAAGTCTAGGATTGGCGTAAGGTGAAAAAAACTTTCCTGCTTTAAATGGCCCCCCAACACGCCAACCCCCTTTATTAATGTCAAATCCCTGTTTCTCAGGCCAAAAACTTTCATTCGGGCCTAGATGCCATTTACCTGCAAAAAAAGTCTTATAACCCTCATCCTTGAAGGCCTCGGCGAGTGTAGTCTCATTGAGATCCATTCGATCATATAGCGGGGCTGGAAGAAATTTGCCGGATCTTCTCCCGCTAAAGAAATTTGTTGCATCAACTCGTGAGGGATACTTTCCCGTCATAATACTGAATCGTGTTGGGCTACAAACAGGATTTGCTGCATAACCGTTGGTGAAGCGCATCCCAGATTGGGCGAGTCGGTCAATATGTGGGGTTTCGTAAAATGATTTTGAATTGTTGGCGCCAATATCCATGTAGCCCATGTCATCAACGAGAAAGAACACGACATTGGGTTTTCGACTTTCTGCAGAAAATAATGAAGTTGCCAGCGCAAATAAAGAGATGAAGAAAAATGGATGCGTCATATATTTGATCTTATTTTAAATTTATAGTGTGCCAATTGTAATCGCTCTAATTGAAGATATAGTAAGCTTAATGACTAGTGTAAAAAAAAACCAAGCGGTGTTCGCTTGGTTAAGGTAAAATTGTTTTTATTAATTATCTAGTCGCCAAGTGATTCGGGCCTTATCAAGGTCGTATGTCGACATTTCCATCTTCACTTTGTCTCCGACAGCTAGTCGAATCCAACGTCGCTTACGCATCTTGCCTGCGATGTGGGCTAGCACCTCGTGATCATTCTCGAGCTTCACCCGAAACATTGTTCCAGGCAGAACCTGGCTGACCACACCTACTACTTCAATTGAATCACCGTTTTTTGACACTTGGTTGTCGCTTATTACTACATTCTGCCATCATAAAGGCAGGGCAGGGGAGGTTGCCTCAATGCATTTGATTGGCAAGACAATTAAATAATTAAAGCTAACTACTATTACTTGCTTTTTTCGCCCTCTATTGGCTTATGCTTGGCTGTAAAGTATATGCAACTAGCTACGAAACAAACGAGACCTAGTCCGCATAATAGCCAGGTGAAGTTTCGAAGGAATTCAAAATAATTAAGCTCACTTTGCCCTAGATCTTTATAAAGCTGGACAGAGATTGATCCGGTGTAGCCGACAGCGTCATGCAAATAGATGGCAAAAACCGCCGTGCCAGCAACTTTGGTTGATGCCATAACTCGTTCAAATAGTACCGCACCATAAGGTACATAGGCTAGATAGGCGCCGGTGCCAATCAAGATCATCCACCACAAACCAGAGATAACTTTAAAATCATGTAGAAGTGTTGCAGTGCCCATCATTATAATCCCAATCAACATTACACCAAATACGGCAATTAGCCCGAAACGGTGGTCTCGAAAAAGATTTAGACAACCTAGGGCTAGCATTACCCCAAAAGCCACTGGCCAGTCAGCTTGAAGGAAAAGTTTTGGACTAGTTTCATAACCTTCATTCATTGCCATGAAAATTTCTGGCGTATAGTTATCTCTAAAATCTCGGTAAGCGGTAAGAAAAAAATAAACTAATAATAACATTAACATTGCTGGCAGAAAAGTACGGAAAAATGCCCATCGCTGAGATGAGTTCATTACACTACGTTTGCTTCGATCAGCTATGTCTCCTGCGTTGGGTTGTGGTAACTGATTAAGCAACCAAACTGCTCCCATAAAAAAAGGTAGAAAAAAGAGGCCAGTAACCACGGGCATCCAAAACTGATCAATTCCTTGATTCATTAGCCATTGACCAAAAGCTTTTACCGAACTGCTCGATACGATGAATGAACAACTTAATCCGGCGAACATTATCTCTGAAGCTCTGCGACCTTCGAGGTAGCGTGAAACTGAACCCCATACCATTCCAAGTGGAATACCATTTAGGAAAATGGCTGCAAACTTGAATTGTTCTGGTAAGAGGCCAAATAATAACAATGCTAATTCAGCAAAAACAATTAGACCTACAAGAAATTTCGCCAAATGAGATCTTTGAATTTCAGTGCAAACCTTAATGCCAGCGTACTTAGAAATTGCATAGCCTATAATCTGACTTATTAGCAGAACAGTTTTGAGATTTATATCTGTACCAAAAAACATCAGCCCTTCATATTTTGCTGCTGCAAAAGGTTTGCGAAAAGCATACATGCAAAAATAAGTAGCGAAGGCAGCTAACGACGCATAAGCTACAAATATGGTGCTTGGCGCAGTGACGAGCCAATTTTGTAGTTTTTTATTTTTAGATACTTTTTGGTCTTTATCCACTTTTCTTAGATATTAATTTTAAATAAACACAAAAAATATATTTTATTAACTATTCAAGGATTTTAAGGCGGAAGAGAACTTATCAGAAAACTCTTCCATTTCTTTTGCTCCGTGAGAAAGGGAAAGGTACATCTTGGTTCCCATTGGATTCAAGAAGACACCTTCTTTAATAAGTTGAAGCATTAATAAGAGTCCTTTATTTCGGTCAGCAACGCCCCAGTCTCGACTATTGTTAATTGTTCGGTCTGTAAAGACAACTTGTGCAAGTGGGCCATCTCCAAGAACTTGAAATGGTTCTTCATTATTAACAAGAATTTCAGTTAGTTGTTTTCTGAATTCTCGACCAAGGCGATGGAGTTTTTCAAAATTTTGTTGTTCACTAAGTAATTTAATTGTGGCCATTGCTGCTGCGCAAGACACAGGGTTTCCTCCTGTAGTTGAAGCAGACCATGAATAATTTAATTTAGAATATCGGCTTTCATTTACACCCTCCATTATTTCTTCACTACCTCCAAATGCACCTATTGGAAATCCTCCTCCTAATGCTTTTCCATAGGCAACTAAATCGGGTTTTACTCCATAATATTCTTGAGCCCCGCCAAGTGCTAATCGAAATCCTGTTACGACTTCATCAAATACTAAGATTATCCCTAGCTCTTGAGTTATTTTGCGAAGCCCTGATAAAAAACCATCAACGGGTTTTAAACATCGATGTAATGGTTCTACAATCACCGCAGCCAAATCAGCTGCGTTTTCTTTTATTAATGCTCGAGTAGCTTCGAGATCATTGAATGGAGCAACGAGAACGCTTTCTTTGACCCATGGAGCTCCTGTTCCTGATGTATTTGCTTTAGTTGATGATCTGTCATTTAGTTGCACCATGCTGGCAATTCCTTCGGGGTGTTGTCCATGATAAGCACCTTCAAATTTTAGAATTTTTGATTTCCCGCTTACACTTCTAGCTAATCTTAAGCAGAGCATAGTAGCTTCTGTTCCGCTGGCCACGAATCTGATTTTTTCAACACATGGACTAATAGACGCAATTTGATCTCCTAGCTCGACCATTTGAGTGTTAAGGGCAGCAAAATTTGTTCCGTTCTTTGCGGCATTAAATGCGGCTTCACGAATAACTGGATTTGCATGACCAATTAAAACAGAACCCCATGCCATCGTCATATCAATGTACGCCTTGCCATTAGAATCCCAAACTCTTGCCCCATCACCACTTTGAATTATCGGCACAGAAGATTCATCGATTATACCGAATTCGCCATTCGATATCCCAGGGAATAGGTTTTTCGCTCGATGAATCATTTAAATATTAATTAAGTATTTTTGACCTTTTAGGGTCATAAGGTGCCGTTATCATGGCATTAGCTGGATATTCGCAGCCATTTGTTAATATACTGAAATTCATATTCTTAATTATTTCAGATGTAATGTTTTCGCCGTTTAAAGAATTAACATAACCCATTGCAATTGAGGCGTTCAATGTTTGGCTAAAAGCACCTGAAGTTGTGTAGCCAACTATTTCTCCATTACTCATTATTGGTTCATTACCCCATAGGGATGCTTGTTTATTTTTCATTACCAGCGAAATTAATCTTTTAGTAATACCATTTTTTTTCTGTTCAAGAAGAGCGTCTTTCCCTTTGAAATCTTTATTCCAATAGATCGCAAAAGATAGACCAGCTTCGAAGGGAGTTTCGTCTGTCGACAATTCATGTCCCCAAGCTCGATATCCTTTTTCAATCCTCATTGTGTTTATAGCATAATGACCTGCATCTTTAATGTTCCAAGTATTACCAGCATTAATAATGATATCGTACAATTCCAATAATCTATTCCAGGGTGCGTGTAATTCCCATCCTAATTCCCCCACATAGGTTAAACGTTGAGCTAAAACTGGAATATCATTAATAAAGATTTCTTTAGATGTTCCAAATGGAAATGATTGTGATTCGAAGTTTGTATCTGTAATGGATTGCATGACCATTCTAGAGTTTGGGCCCATTACTGAAACAACTCCGAATTCCTCTGTTACATCCCTTAATTTTACATCATATTCTTTAGATAAATTCCTGCTGATCCAGTCGAAATCTTTAATTCTCTGGTTAGTCGAACTTACAAGATAAAAACTGTGATCTGACTTTCTGGTTATTGTTAAGTCTGACTCAAAAGTGCCTCTTTCATTAAACATACCTGTGTAAACAACACTTCCAATCGGCACATCAATATTATTACCACAGTGTCTTTGTAGAAAACTGACAGCATCCGGTCCGTCGAGTAGAAACTTAGAAAAAGTAGATTGATCAAAAACCGCAACAGAATTGCGGCAAGCTTCAACTTCCTTATCCACATTTGGAGCCCAATTTTGTCTTTCAAAAGAATAATCTACGATTGGTTCAACAGATTCTGAGGCAAACCAATTGGCTCTCTCCCAGCAAGCAGAGGAGCCAAAGCATGCTTTATTTTCTTTAAAGCGTTCAAATAATGGAGTGTGTCGGATGTTACGAGATGTTTCCATCTCTCGATTTGGCCAAGCCATTTGATAATGTAGCCCTAAGACTTCCACTACTCGTCCGGATAAATAATTGGTTTCGTTTTGTGCTTTTGAGAATCGGCGAATATCTACTGACCAAAGGTCCATAGTTGGATAACCTGATTCCAGCCACTCAGCTGTATATTTTCCAGCTCCACCAGCACTCGCAATTCCGACAGAATTAAAGCCAGCAAGAACAAATAGGCCATCTGTATTTGGTGGCACACCCATTATGAAGTTATTATCAGGAGTAAAGCTTTCTGGACCATTAACAAATTCTGGTATTTTGCATTTTTGCAATTGTGGGATTCTTCTTTTTCCAGCTTCCAATGGTTGACTGAAATAATCCCAATCCTCTTCTAGTAACTTGAAACTAAAATCGTTCGGAATCCGATCTATTGTCCATGGTTTTGATCTTTTCTGAAAACCGCCAAGTCTTATTCTTCCATCTGTTTCGGATCTTAAATAGATCATTTCATTTGGATCTCTTGTGCAAGGAAGGCTGGCACTTATTCCTTCTATGGGTTCACTTAGCACATAATGATGTTCAACTGGATATAATGGTATATCTATTCCTATATCCATTCCCAATTGCCTTGCCCACATACCTCCACATAATATGACCCAATCTGAATGAATTAGACCTTGATCAGTTTCTACTCCATTTACTCGGTTGTTTTTTTTAAGTATTTTTGAAACATGAGTATTTTCAAAAATATTAGCTCCATATTTCTTTGCCCCCTTAGCAAGCGAAACTGCTAATTTTTCAGGGTCAACCTTTCCATCATTGGGAAGCCATACCCCACCAAGAATATCTTCTGAGTACATGCCCGGCCATTTTTCAGAGCACTCGGAAGGTTTTATTAAGTTTGCTTCAACACCAAAGACTTTAGCCATAGCGGCAGTCCTCTTAAGTTGAATCATTCTGTCTTCAGATGTTCCTAATATAAGACTACCACATTGATTCCAATTTATAGAAACATCGGTTTCATCGTAGAGTTTTTGATATAAATTGACACTGTATTTGTTGATTTTTGTCAGGCTGTTTGATGTCCGTAATTGGCCTACCATTCCTGCAGCATGCCAGGATGTTCCACCTGCTATTTTCCCTTGCTCTAGAAGTACTACATCTTCCCATCCAATCTTGGCTAGGTGGTAAGCTACACTACACCCAATAACTCCACCCCCAATAATGGTGACTCTTGCACTATTTGGTAAATTTTCCATTCCTGAATGTTAGAATCTAATTGTAGTAGTTTTTATAAATCATTTGGGATTTTTCAATTTCTTGTTCCCAATTTGATTTTTCATCACTTAAAAAACGATCCGGACTAAGAGATTTAAGGTATTCTGATTTTTCTTCTGAATAAATTGAATCAACAACATGTTTTCCAATTCCTGCAGAACCACTAATTCCATGGGCATTACAGCCGCCTGCCATTATGAATCCTTGCAATTTTTTTGTGGGACCAATAATAAACCGACCATCAGGAACAAAGGTTGGCCAGCCTTTATATACTTTGCTGTTTTGAATTATTTTGTTTTTGGGACAAATAACTTTTAATTGGTCTTTAAACCATTTCATGACATTGAGGTCATCCTTAATCATAGGGGGTTTTTCACCATTTTTGAAATTTTTAGGATCTGTGTAAACGCAATCTGGCTCCCAGCCGCCAAGAAGTAAACTGTTATTGCTAGCACGTAGATATAAAGATGCTTCAGGTATTCTCATAGTCGGTAAATTAGGATTAACATTTTCTATTGCTGATGAAATAAAGTATTCGTGACGAACGGGAAAAACAGGAAGATTTAAGCCGGCCATTTTTGCTATATGCCACGCATGTGCTCCAGCGGCATTAATTAATATATCGCAACATATTGTTCCTTTGTTAGTTCGTACTCCCGTTACTTTTCCATTTGAAGACATGATTTCTTCAACTAAAATTCCAGTTTCAAATTTTGCGCCTAATTTCATGGATTCATTTGCATATGATTCAGCCAACTTGGGAGGGCTTAAATAACCATCTGTGTCACACCACAACACTCCTTTGGCAGATGAAAAATCAAATAGTGGCCACTTTTTATTTGCCTCCTTATTTGTTATCCAATTCACATTTACACCTGCTTCTTTTGCAGTAGACTTTAGAATTGAAAATTCGTGAGCTTTATTTTCTGTAAGAGCGATCCTTAACGATCCAACCTGCATCCATGCAGGCTTTTTTACTGCTTTTTTTTCTAATCCAGTAAAAATTTTAACTGACCATTTTGCTAGGGCTACTCGATTTAAGTCATTCCTTAGTTGTCCAACAAGGCCAGCTCCTTGAGAAGTTGTTTCAGTCGCAAGAGTATTATTTTTTTCTAATAGTAAGACGTCTTTTGTGCCGGCCTGACAAAGGCTATAAGCAATCCCGCAACCAATCCCGCCGCCACCAAGAATAATTATTTTTGAATCTTTTAGTTTGTTCATGAGACTGTTTTTTTAAAGCTCTTTAAGATACCATCGCACAAAGCGTTCTACATTATATTCTTTATTTCTTGAATATGGGCCAGGCTGGTAAGCGCTTGAATTTATTCCTAGCTGAGCGGATTCGCATAGATTCCAATCTTGTTCAGAAGTTAGCTGCCAAAAAGGAATTAATTTTTCAAGTTCGTAGTCTTTGCCTTCTTCTGCTTTTTTATCAACCAACCAAATTACCCGTACCTCAGTGGTGGTTTTGTCTATTGGTAATAGCCTACTTAAGACGGTATGATCACAACTGGCATGACACCACATGTTAGGTACCGAACGAAGTCTGAGTGTCCCAACGGAATTGTCTTTATAGTCACCCATTAGAGGGGCGACCTGTTTTCCGTCCATTGTTTCGCTTACATACCCGTCACTCAAAAGGGTTCGATTAATTGAAAACCAACCATCATTCCCAGAGCTGGGAAATATCGACATGCCGCTATTTTGATGTGTTATCTCAAGTCCTTGTTCCCCCCAGTTCTCCTCGCTTTGCTTTGACTTAGCTTTAATTTTAGCTGTCAATCGATCTGGTGTGTCATCGTTATTATAATGGTCGTAGTTAGCCTTTATATATTGCGGATGATTGATATTGCAATGATAGCACTCTCTGTTGTTCTCCCAAATCAGTTTCCAATTTGCTTTTACATTATAGTTAACAGCCTTTGCTATACGAGAGCGATTAATTCCTTGAGGTCTTAACATTTGTTCCATTTTCGTTCGGGCTTGATTAAAATCTTTTGGTTGCTCGGCCAAGTTTAAATAAATGAGTCCTGCTAAGTCCTCTGTCGCTATTGGTAAAAGCCCAAGATTCTTACTGTTTATTTCTTTTTGCATGCCTTTGCAGGAAAGTAGTTTTCCTGTTTTGTTGTAAACCCACTGGTGATAAGGGCATACTATTTGTTTTAGTGATCCCGCTAACTCATTACAGAGCATCGTTCCTCGGTGTCGGCAAATATTATGAAAAGCCTTAATAAGATTATCATCGTCGCGAATAACAATTAATGGGTCGTCGCCTACTTTAAGTGTAAAGTAGTCACCAGGTTCAGGGATCTCGCAGCTTAATCCAACAAACAACCAATTTTGATGCCATATTCTTTTTAAATCTGCCTGATAAAAAAGATCAGATGAGTAAAACTTTTTTGGAAGACTATGCCATTCTAGGCAAGCGGCTACATCCATTCTAATTTGATTTGAATGTTTTTCTTCAAGTGTCATAGGGTTTGTTTTTTAAATAAAAATAGAGATGCAAAAATTATAAATTTTAAAACAGGGTTTGTTTTTTATAAAAAAATAAACCATGCTCAACGAATATTTTTACAGACATTGCTTATCACATTGAAATAACATGTTTAAAGAAAACAAACTTATGTTTCTTAAAAATGACGTTTTCTATGCGAGAATGTAGCATTTAGACTAATAGAATTAATAGGTTTCAAAATTATGAATATATCTTTAAATTTTAAATGGCTTATATTGATAGTTCTTTTTTCTCTTCAAAGGGTTTTTTGCCTTGGACAGGAATTGAGCACTGATATTAGCAATTATGCTGAGAGTGAAGAGATTGTTGTTACATTTAATGATGGTCCCGGTAATCCAAAAGATTGGGTTGGTCTTTACCAGTTTGACATGGTCGCTGGTGAAGCTAGTTCTCTAGCATGGTTGTATGTCAATGGATCTAAGACTAGTGGAGAAGGTCTGACGAATGGTGAATTATTTTTTTCTGATGGCTTGATTGAGGAAGGAGTCTATGAAGCTCGTTTATTTGAAAATGACAGTTATACCCTATTGGCTAAAACCACTTTTACAGTAGGAGATATCGGTCCCAGTGTTAAAACAGACAAGGAAATCTATACCCCTGGAGAAGTGATATTGGCAGAATTTCTTGTAGGCCCGGCCAACCCAAAAGACTGGGTAGGACTGTATGAGGTCGACATGGTGCCCGGTGCGGTTGGCAGTCTGGCTTGGTATTATGTGGATGGAACAAAAGATGGAACGGAAGGAGTCTCCACTGGTTCAGTTACTTTTGATGCTGGGATGGTAGATGCTGGTAATTACAAAGCTGTTTTCTTTGAAGATGATGGTTATACAGTTTTAGCAGAGACTTTTTTTAAGGTTCAACAACCTGCACCGGATTCACTGAAATTGGTTTCTATTTCT
>SHAK01000045.1 GCA_004213515.1 Limisphaerales bacterium
ACGATCGAAGATAAGATTAGTTGTCTCGTGCGGATCCTTTTGTAAGTCATACAGTTCGTCTGTATCCCACAGGCCATGATAGCGGATGTATTTGAACCTTTCGCCACGAACTGCGTGCGTGGTTGGTGTGTGTGGATAGTTTCGCTCCCAAAAATACTCATATAATACGTAGTCTCGCCAGGGGATATCCTTTCCTTTAGCCAATTGCCAGAAGCTTCGGCCGTCCATTTGTTTTGGTGTGGACAGCCCCGACGCCTCGAGCAACGTCGGACCGAGGTCAATATTGGCCACGACCTTCTTGATCACTGAACCACCACGAATCACCTCCGGGCAGTGCATTAGGAACGGCACGCGCATCGACGCCTCATACGCTGTTCGTTTGTCGATTAATCCTTGTTCTCCAAACTGAAACCCATTGTCTCCCATGTAGACTACGAGCGTAGAATCGAGTTGGCCGAGCTCAGTAAGCAAGTCAAAAATTCGTCCAAGATTCTCGTCTATTGCGAGCAATGTTTCGCAGTAGCGAATGTAGTATTCGTTTAGATCGAAGTCCGGAAGATTATAGGCAAAGTCCACGCCGTGTCGGCTGTTTCGCTGATCCCGAAGCCATCGCGGTTTATTAAGGAAATTTTTACCAGACTTAGCGAAAGTCTCAGGCAACGGTAACTTCTTGTCCTTGTATCGCCCCTTATGTCGATCCGCTGGCACAAAGTCAGCATGAACAGCCTTGTGCGAGACCGTTAGAAAAAACGGACGATCACCCTTGCGCATACGCAGCCAGTCCAACGCATAGTCGGTCAACTCGTCCGTGATGTAACCTTTCTGTGGCACCCGATTGCCGTTGACGTTAAACCCATCATAGCTGTTCTGCGGCACTTTGCGGCTCGTGCCCCGGCCATCCGGCCAATACGTTCCCTGGCCCTTGAAACTGACCCAATGGCTATACCCAGGTTGCACATGGTCAATATTCCCACCCATGTGCCACTTGCCAATAAACGCCGTGTCATATCCCGCCTCCTGCATGTATTCCGGAAAAAAAATCAACCCCTTCGGCAGAGGGTTGTAGTTATCCACTACGTTGTGGTTGTGAGCGTACTGTCCGGTGACAATGCTGGCACGACTGGGTGAACAAAGTGAGGTAGTCACAAAAGCATTCTCGAACCAAGCGCCCCCTTTGGCCATTCGATCTAGATTTGGGGTCTCCAAAAAAGGATGACCAGCAAATCCCATCGCGTCGAACCTATGATCATCGGCCAATATAAAAATTATGTTACGCTGATTTTCCCCGGCCACCTTTGGTAAAGATCGATCAGATGCCGCCGGGTTAACCCCTGACAAACCAAGTAAAACACATGCAAACATATAACCGCCAAAGCGCTTTACCAAGTTGAACTCTGAAACCATGCCCAAACTCTGCCAAGCAAGCGGATCATTTTGAAGATATTTTAGTTCAAGCTCTTGACTGATTGCATTAAATCCACTTGAAATAAATAGATAATACCCTGAACGTTTCCTAACAATGAAAACGTTTTTCTTTATTCAACCCGTAATTTTCGCCCTTCTGCTTAGTGTTTGTTTTGTTTTCAATGCTCAGGCAGAGGTACAAATGGTTGACAAACTTTCAATCGGGGTGAAAACCCCTCTCAAGGTGAGCTTGGCAAAGCCGCCCCTGGGCTTTGTTGCCGATGCAGAACTAGGACTTTTAAGACATCACATCCTTAAGGGACAGGTTTTGCACTCGGCAAAGCAGGGATTGCGCGGACTGTTCGAGACCCGTGGCGTACGAACCCCAAAAGGCAATTTACTGATGATGTTTCCGGAGGGTAACCACTACGCGGCAGGGAGCGGTAAAGTCAACGACATGATAGCCTATCGCTCTAGCGACAACGGCAAAACCTGGAAAGGACCGACGATCGCTTTTGATATCGACTACAGCCAGCATGGGCTAATCCCGCTGATTCCTCGCGGGAGCAAACGAATCTACGCCTTCGGCACACAGCCAATTCCAAATGAGTACAGCCGTGAAAAAGGGCGACACGAAAACACCCCAATCGGCTTCCGTTGGTCGGATGACGATGGTCACACTTGGAGTCAGGTCAAGTTGATCAAGCCAAAGAACGATCCCGGATTCCTTGGTATGTCGGTCACGCGAATGTGCGAGACAGACTCCGGCGCATGGATTCTTGGATCACACGCAGCGGATTGGTCAAAAAAACCCCTAATCACCCGTCAGTACATCCTTCGCAGCGACGACAAGGGCAAGTCTTGGACTCTGCTCCCCGGTGTTAGACCTGACGGTTGGTTTTCACCAAAGTTTAGTCGTATGGACGAGGGACGGCCAATCTCACTTGGCAATGGCGAGGTGTATTTCATGGCTCGCACACCTGCCGGCCGAATATGGGAATCTCGAAGCAAAGACGATGGCAAAACTTGGTCCGATCCCAAGGCTACGTCCCTGGTTCATCCCGATGCACCGCCAATGGTATTCCATCTAAGCGACGGCAAAACACTAATCAACTTTTTTCACAACCGTCATATCAACACACAGTATGTTGGGCTTACTGGTAAAATGGATGGCATGAAGGATCGGGCTGAAATATGGGTGTCACTGTCAAAAGACGGTGGACGAAATTGGAGTGAACCGCGTTTTCTATTCACCAATGCCACCCGCTCCAACCCAGCGAAGAATGGATGGTTCAATCACAATTCATCCTATATGGATGCAGTGATAGACAACGGTACAATCCACATGTTCCTCCCCCACCTTTGGAATCGTGCGGTATACATGCACCTCAAGGAAAAGGATTTATCCAAACTGCCAACAATAGAGCAACTGACCAAGCTCTTGGCCAAGTAAGCCTTTAGCAAATCAAATAGCGATGTCCAGTTAATCGGTCGCCTGTTGAAATTCCTCACTCCAGTACTGAAGAAAAAATTTCTTTTCATCAAAGTTAATAAGCGTTTCGGACGCCCCGACAATCGGTCGCAAGGTGGTTGTCATCTGTACGGTGACCAGCAGGAATATTATACACCAAACCATCAGGTGACCTGTATTAGCCATGCCCATCGCTTTACCGGCACGAAAAACCAAAGTGAAGCCAAACCCGACACAAATCATCCACAATGCTAATAACAGAAAACCGATGAATACCACCGAAGTACTTGAAACACTAAAAAGCCATACCACCGGAGCAAACCCGACTAAAAGCAAACCTGAAAGAGCGACAATTGAACACAACATCCCGATAACTGTACTGAACCGCGCCTCCAAACCACCAATACATGTGAAGATGTATAGGCTTGGTAAACAAATCAATGCACTAAACATCAAACCTGAAACGATCTTCAGTGGTGCCGCCCAAATTTGATTCCCCCATGAAAACGTGCCTACAACCAAGCCAAACACCGTCAGACTAACCACAGAAATCAGAATAAGCGTGATCGGAATTTTCCATAGTACTTCCTTCGTTTCGAGTTCATGAAAAATGGACAGCGGCTTCCGCAGTAGTTTGCTGAGCAGATTTGAAAAAGAAACGCCGCCCTCCATCGGAACAAAGCCTGACTTCGAATCGCTGATGCTCGGCGGGACGCCTCTAGTTATAGTTTCAGGTGCTTTCCTGGTTGAGCTAGGTTTATTTTCGTTCATATTTGATTAAAGTGCTTACTAGACTAGATTAAAGAAACGTTTTTTAAGGCAACGGTCACTGCCTCATAAAAATTACCGTTGAATGGATCCTGGCGAAGGAACTCCACGTTAAGACCTGGGGATACAAAAAAAGGGCGTAGATTCCATGAAATCTGCGCCCCAACGAAAAGGTTCCCCGCCAACCACGCAAAGAATACGTGAGTACCTGCTCGGCTGGAATCCGCGAATTCTCTGACACAGCTCAACAGTCGCGAATGCGCCGTGATACCAGCAACTGCTATCAGACAAGTATGCATCAGCAGACTGGCTCCGTGCCAGGCAAACCGCCCAGCCCCATCTACTGATGAAGGCATGTTGAGTGTCGCAAAAAAACTGACCGGACTGAGGGCTCCAAGAATCACAGACATAATAGCAAAGCCTGCGAGCAAAAACTGGATACTCTTTCGAAACCCAATGCCGCTACCAAGCACTAGGCCGAGAAAACCGTTGAGCAGGCCGTTTACGATAAGGGTGATAAAAATAATAAGCGGCAACTTGATTGCGACGTATGCGCCCATCTCCCAACCGTTCCGCAGGCCAACCGTAAAACCGTATACACCACATCCCAGCGCAATGAGCACAATACAGTTCAACACCGAGCCTCCTTGCTCTGATCCAATTAAGTCAGCAAGCAGTCGTCTATCTCCTCGACAAAGAGATATAGCTTTCTTAAATGAATAGGCAGCGGCTCTAAAAATAGTGATCAATTATGGACTTCTTAAAACCGTAGAAGTTCAAAATTAGTCATCTGCGCTTAATTTATTAGGTAACGAGATCCTTGATTACGTGGCCGTGGACGTCGGTCAAACGAAAGTCTCGGCCCTGATACCGGTAAGTCAGTTTTCGGTGATCAATACCAAGTTGATTCAGTATGGTCGCATTGAGATCGTGGATGTGCATGGTGCCAGGCGTCCAATTATCCTTAGTTGGCTTGATCGTATTGCCATCAGCATCGGCAATATTGTATGCGTAATCATCCGTCTGCCCATAAGTAATACCCGGCTTGATGCCGCCGCCAGCCATCCAGGTGGTGAAACATCGAGGGTGGTGATCTCTACCATAATTTTCCTTGGTCAAGCCACCCTGACAGTAAGCTGTTCGGCCAAATTCCCCTCCCCAAACAATCAAAGTCTCATCAAGCATGCCGCGCTGTTTAAGATCTTTTATTAATGCGTAACAACCTTGATCAATATCTTTGCACTGTGACTCATGCTCACGAGGCAAAGAGCCATGTGCATCCCAGCCTCTATGGAAAATCTGAATATTCCTTACACCTCTCTCGGCTAAACGACGCGCATTCAAACAACAAGCAGCAAAACTTCCAGCTTTTCGCGCCTCTTCACCATACAACTCAAAGGTTGCGTCACTCTCACTGGAAAGATCCATTAATTCAGGCACAGAAGTCTGCATGCGATATGCCATCTCATGCTGCTTAATTCGTGCAAGAATCTCCGGATCTGAAAACTGTTTAAATTGCTCGTTATTCAAAGCGGAAAGAACATCAAGCTGAGCTCTTCTATCCTTTCCACTAACCCCGGAAGGATTCTTTAAATATAAAACCGGGTCACCTTCACTGCGCAACAAAACACCCTGATGTTCAGAAGGCATAAAACCCGTTCCCCAGAGACGACCAAATAAACTTTGCTCCGGAAACTTTGAACGAGCATGCATAACAACATAACTTGGTAAATTTTCATTCAGTCGACCCAACCCATAACTAAGCCATGCTCCAAGACTTGGACGACCAGGGATTTGGCTGCCGGTTTGAATATAGGTGATTGCAGGATCATGATTAATCGCCTCAGTGAATGTGCTATAAACAACTGCCAATTCTTTTGCTACCTTAGCAGTGTACGGAAGTAATTCACTTACCCACAATCCACGATCATTGTTTTCATGCTTAGTGAATTTATACTTAGAAGGACAAACCGGCAACGTCTTTTGCCTGGAAGTCATGCCAGTAATGCGCTGACCATCACGAACATGTTCCGGTAAGTCTTTCCCAAACATTTCACGCATTTTAGGTTTATAATCCCAAAGGTCGTGATGACTAGGGCCACCACTCATAAAAAGATAAATGACGCGCTTCGCCTTTGGGGCAAAGTCTGTACCTCGCACTTGACTAGAAGTATTACCCAAAAGATTAGGACTGAATACATCAGCTAATGCAGCAGTCCCTAATCCAAGTGCCGCACGGCCGAACAGCTGGCGGCGTGTCATCATTAAGTCGGCTTCTCGTAACGGATTCATTTTAAATCAATCTAATAAAAATTGTCAGATCACTAAAACAGCATCAAAGCGAGATCACTAGCCAGTACTGTAGCAGCCACCTGAGTCCAAGCAGCATGTTCTGTTGGATTTAAAGATTTATCGCGGGGCACCTCCCCTGTATTTAGCAGATCTTTCGCATCTTGATCAGCATTTACATAACGCTTCCGCATAGCATTCAGAAGCCTATTACAAGCACTTCGTTCCTGATCATTTGGTTCACGGCACACAAGTAAGTTAAACATAAGATCTAATCGTTGTTCATCACTGTTACGCTCCTTTAGCAATCGCTCAGCAAACATTCGAGCTATCTCGACACGCTGTTTTTCATTAAACAAACCAAGTGACTGTAGTGGTGTATTTGTACGAGAACGCTTAACACAACTAGTCTCACGGTTAGGAGCATCAAATAATGTCATCATAGGATGAGGACTAGTACGTTTCCAGTACACATAAAGACTGCGCCTGTATACCATACGACCTGTGTCTGGTTTATAATTTTTTGTATTACTCGCCGGGTGCGAAAGCGCCTTCCATAATCCTGTAGGCTGGTAAGGCTTAACTCCTTCTCCACCCATGTGAGGATCAAGCAAATCACTGGCCCACAAGGCAATATCACGGAGGACTTCGGCATCCAGACGAAAACTTGGCCCTCGGGCAAATAATTTATTTTCCGGATCATTCAATTCACCTCGATGAGCAGAATTTTGGCGAAATGTTTGACTACTTACCATCAACCGAAGCATATGTTTTAAATCCCAACCGCTGTCCTGAAATTCTACCGCAAGCCAGTCGAGCAACTCCGGATGGGTTGGATGTTCACCTTGAAGGCCAAAATCCTCTGGTGTTCGGACAAGCCCCTCACCAAATACACGCTGCCAAATTCGGTTGACTAGCACACGAGCAACAACTGGTTGATCACGACTAGTTAACCATTTGGCTAAACCAAGTCGATTACGAGGCGCTCCTTCAGGTAAACCTCCCATGACTTTCAAAACGCCAGGACGTAGAGTATCTCCAACTGGCAGATTATACTCTCCTCGATCCAAAAGCTTTGTATCTCGCGGTTTATCAAGCTCCTTAGCAATCATTGTAGAAGTAAATGATTTTTGAGCATTATCAATACGCTTAGACAAATCTTTTGCATCTTTGTAAATTGAAAGAGCATTGTTTTTCCACTCTTTCTTTTCATCTACAACCATAGCCAATCTGGCTACTTCATCAGACTGACTCCATTTTTTCTTAGTATCAGACCTTGAAGACTTTACATTATTAAAGATTGAAGCTGCATCACTTAGCAACTCATCACGTTCAACTGTTAGTTTTAACCAGTCGTTCCAAGAAACTTGATCCTTAGGAACCTTAATGACAGGAGCATACTCGTATTTATTTCCGTCTAGTGGCCCTTCAGATGTGCTGTTGAAGAATGCCATTAATTGATAATACTCGGTCTGTGTAATCGGATCGTATTTATGAGTATGACATCGTGAACAAAGCATGCTCATACCCAGAAAAACCGTTCCCAATGTTTCAGTTCGATCAAAATTATTCTTAGCTTGAAACTCTGCAGGAATCACCCCCCCTTCAGCTGTTGAAGGATTCATCCGCACAAATCCAGTAGCAATAAGTTGTTCTGTAGTCGGTTTGGAGTGGAGGTCTCCAGCAAGTTGCCATTCGATAAATCGATCGATCGGCAGATTATTATTTAGAGCCCTTACAACCCAATCACGATATGGATAAATCCCACGCCGATTATCAAGATGCAAACCATGAGTATCACCATAGCGTACTGCATCTAACCAGTAGCGGGCCTGGTGTTCGCCGTACCGAGGATCAGCCAACAACTGCTCAACAAATCGTTCATACGCATTGACACGATTATCGTTTAAAAAATCTTCTAGTAAACTTGGTTCAGGTGGAAGCCCGGTTAAGACTAATGCTAACCGGCGTGCAATGGTTGCATTATTAGCAGTAACAGCAAAATCTACTCCCTCTGAAAACTGTTTCTGTACAAAGGCGTCAATTGGATGCCCCTTGCTAGGTAAGGAAGTTTTTTTAGGAGGAACAAAAGCCCAATGTTTAGCATAATTACCACCTTGTTTAACCCACCTCTCTATTAATTTACGTTCTTCATCAGTTAGCTGTTTTTCTGCGTTCTCCGGAGGCATTGGATCATCAGAATCGTTCATTCGAACAATTATTTCACTATCAGATAGCGCTTTTAAATCTATAGCTTTATATCCACCAAGATCACGTGTTGCCCCTTCAAAAGAATCTAATCGAACAAGGTCTTTTTTCCTTGTATCAGGACCATGGCATACAAAACATTTATCGGACAACAGTGGAAGGATTTCCTTTGCAAAATCAACTGGCTTCTCTGCAGACACAACTGCACAACTACCAAAAGCCAGCATAATTGTTGTAATAATTATATTCAAAGTATGGTCCACCCCTTTTGGATAGCTCCGCAAAGAGTTTTTTTCAAGCCGGTCGTTTTCAGAAATCATTTCAATTCCTCAACTCTAATCTTAGCTAGATAAATCGAAGTACTTCCTTCGTGGCTACTATAATAGCTTACCCAAAGCAACCCATCATAGAAAACCAAGCCAGCATAACTCGAGTCACCACCGCTAGGCAATTTGGCAACAGGTTTATAAATGGCGTTTTGTGTATCAATCCAACCTAACTCAGTCCACTGCGATCCCCAATTGCGATGATTCTCGCCTGCATACCTTCGTACACAAGCAATCACACGACCATCAGGCAACTGAAGCATCGAAGGTCCACCAAGAGTGATGTTGAGCCTTCGCCATTCCCAGTCAGTATAAGGGGGCTCGGCCTTTCCAAGTAGCGCATAGCCACCGGTTTTGGAACGGGCATTGTCACGACGCAATAACATATGAGCACTACCCTTTAAATCAAAAAACATGGCGTGCTCATTACTACGGTCACCCGGCGGTCGTATATGATCAACGAGAAGCTCATATTTTTCACCGTCGGCAGTTCGGTAAAAACGCGTCGCATCACTATTACCCCACTGATATCCCAAGGAATAGCCTGTTTCCCCTAGCCATGATGTCTGCCAAAGCCAATATCCTTTATCAGCGATCTGCTTAGCTTTTGACCAATCAGTTCCATTTTTCGAACGATAAACTACTGAAGTATTATTTCTGATATCTTCGCGATCATTATCGACTCGGTATTCGCAGGAATTCAAAAGCAATTCCCCACTAGGAGTGACGGACAGTTTTGCGTCTCGTAAATCCACACCATCAGTTTGTATTAAAGCCGATGAACGCCAAGATTGCCCATCATCGGACACAATTACACGAATCCTACCATAGTCGCCTTTACCAGCGTGGCCCTTCCCAATTCTAAATGCACAATACCATTTATCTTGAAAACGTTCTAGATCAGTAAAAGCGCTGTGAGACTCACCTGGCCAAATCTCCTTGGATTCTAATATTTTTATATTGTTCGATTCTGTAGGTTGAGCTTTAGCATCAAATACAATAAATCCTGCAAACAAGCAGCAACATAAAAATTGTTTCATAGGTAAATACATCTAAAAGACTCTTGCAGCACTAAACGATTCCAGCAAGTGAACTTATTTTTTTCGAGCCAAATCACGAGATTTTGAAGTTAAAATAACAGGTGTACTAATCTCAGTATTCAAATCTAAAGGAAACCAACTATCAGTAAAATTTGTATAAGTTAAAGCATTGGTATTTGCAGGTGTTGGACCAGGCGTATCAAGTACAAATGCTGCTTTCATAATCTTTTCATAAGCTTGCTTATAATTCATAGGATTTTTTACGACAATAAATTTGGAATTAATTATATCGAGACCAACTAAATCTAATTGCTCTGTCATCCAGTCATATGTTGGGTAACTATTTATAATAATATGAATAGAACCAACTTTTAGCACTGCAGTTAAACCCATACGACCAGCACGACCATCCCAAATGCCTCCACGATAAGTGAACGAACCTTCACTTAACTTCATAACAACTCCGTCTAATAAAACAGGCTCTCCCCATTTCGGATCAAGCTTGTGCCCAAGCTGCAATTGAATCTTTTTACCAACGCCGACCTTATGTGCTAGCTGTGCGGCATTAGGATCAACCACAGGAATAATTGCTAATTCATCAGGAGCCTCTTTAAGTAAAGCCTTAAGGCAATGAACGCTATCACCAGAAGCTCCTCCACCGCAACAATCTGCCGTCTCCACTAGTAATATTGGACCACCCTCAATTGCCATGCCGCGACGAATAGCATCGCTTGGCTTAAGCGTGCGAGGCTGCAACTCGTAACGATTATTCCAATAGCGTATGGTTAAATTCTTGGCTGTATCAACTGCTGCTGATTGGTCTCCATTTGAAACGACTAATACTCCACCACCCATATCAATTAAATTTAAATATGGATGAACCAAAATTGGATTAATTGAATATAGAGTATCATTATCCTCTAGTCTCTTAGCCTCGTCCATAATATCAGCAAACGGACCTGGCAGTTTAGTTTGACCATGAATAGCACTAACCACAAGTGGTACTTTGGCCATAGCCATAAATGGCTTTAAACGATCTTCCAAAATATCGATAATCGCCTGAGCTCCACGTTCGCCAGTTTCGAATGCATCGATATGAGGGTAAGTTTTCCATGCAAGTAAAGTATCAGTTTCAATAAGAAGTTCTTCAGTAATATGAGCGTGTAAGTCCAACGTCGCAACAATAGGCACTTTTTCACCAATACGTTCTCGAACCGCTCGCACCAAATCGCCTTCCAAATCTGAAGCATTTACCGCTGCGCCTGCCCCATGCAAACAAAGTAAAACACCATCAAGTTTACCTGACACATTAAGTGACTGCAGTAATTCATCTTTCAGTGAGCTATAAGTATTTGACTGTAAAACACCCCCGGGACAAGCACTAGCATAGAGTAATGGAACTGGCTCGAATCCATTAGCACTTAACAAAGATAACATGCCGCCGAGAACCCCGGTAGTTTTGGCAAGAAGTTCGGCTCCCCGTAAATACTCAGATCGCTCAAAAGCTGTTAAATCTGTGAGTTGATTTGTGAAATGGTTGCACTCAATAAAAACACCACCAACACCAATTCTAAGAGACATAAATAATAGACATACAATTAATCACTCCAATAGGTGGACTCTGAGCCTACTTTGTATCGAACATTCATCTGAGGCGTCTCAATTGGGACCTGACCACGATGCAAGGATTCTACACCAGCTAAAGTCATACCGGAAGTTAACAAGGTTCGCTCAATGGGATACGGAACTTTACCGGTAATCACAGCATCTTCAATATGGCGGCAAAGTGGATGAAAAAAGTCAGCTGTTGTCGATCCATGCGTCGGCATTGGCAAGTACATCTGCGTAGAAACAATCTCCCCGTTATCAGATCGTAATCCAGCATAATTAAAATCACGGATACTTGTTAATATCATTGTCGTGCGAAATCCATCATTGTGCTTAATAAAATAGGCTGTCGGATTGGGAAATGTTTTTTGCGCCCAATCAAATGTAATCTTTCCTGAATAATACCCCCCTTCAACCGGCAGATTGTGACTACGTGTTAAAGCCGACACAACAAGTCGTCTCGTATCAGAATGACGCGCTTCTGCTAAACGCGCCCAAACTTTTCCCCCTCGCATTGCATGTACCTGGCTAATGCCAACTTCGCCTCCAAGGCGGCGTTCCGACATGCACTGTGCTGTTTCAAGCGCATGAATGTCATAACTATCAATACCACCATATGCTACACATACACTTTCTTTCAACGGAACATTATGAGGCATGTCAATAGAAGGCATCCTTCGAGTAACCGGCAATGAAGAGCCTGCAAAAAAAGGAAAATTAAGGCGCTTAGAGTCATCAACCATTTCCTTGCAACGTGCCCAGGTTGTAGATAGATGCTTATCATTAAACACTGGAACGCTACGACCACTCTTCTCAAATATATTCACGCATTCTTTAAACCATTCATAACGAGGGTAAAGACGTTGCCCTTTTTCATTAGCTGGATATTTTCCGTGTTCAGCAATAATCACCACTCCGTCAACAGCTAATTCACCAGTGCCGAGCGTCAATGCTTGCTTGATATTAGGATAAAGCTTCAAGCCATAACGCTTCACCCTATCACGTCCAAGATCAACATCCTTTGGAAACTGATCTATGTATACTGACGCAATATCTACTCTCGGATTTTGCCAACCACCACGCCAACCATATCCTAATGCAAGCCTATCAAGAAAATGCTGTGAATGAGAATGAGTGCGCACCTCCGTTCCTAGAAAAGCAATTCGCTTTCGCTTAGTCACATCTTGACCTAATACACCCATTGGCTTTAAAGCCATTGCTCCAGTAAAAAGACCACACTCACCCAAAAAAGATCGTCGATTTTTATTCATAAAAAAGTAGGTTAGTTGAAGACACACTAAACAAGCCATAACAGAGTTCAAAGTCGAAAGCATTTATAGGCACCTAATAGAGGCTTTAATTAATTAGTGAAATAATTAGTAATTCTGCAGTCGATTGAATAAAGCAGGGTGATATCCGTACAAAATAGTTAACTACACAAAAAAAAAATATTAATGCATCAAATAAAAAGGCTATTATTTCCAATATTTTCAGCATTTATAATTATCGGTTGTATAAAAACAATAAATTCCCCAGTTGGCTCATGGAATGGAGAGATTGAAACAACAATTGATTATCAAGGAGTTAAAATGCAAAAGACTAGTAATTATCAATACACTCTGTATCAAGACGGATATTGCACTATATTTGTTAAAAACATATGGGATATCGACGGACTGGAAACAAGAAATGAGTTTAAAGGATTATGGCATCAGGAATCAAACATAGTAACTGTTCAATACAACTTATTAGATGAAAAAAAAGTTTCCAGCTATGCTACAACCCCAAGAAATTGGAATGAAGTCAGGCATGTATTTACAATTAATAACAATCTTATAAATATGAATGGCAAAATAGAGGGCACGGAAATTAATTTAGTAAAAAAAATCTTAAATATAGAAAGTAATGACCAAAAAAATTGAGTATCAGTCAGATATTCTAGTATACTGTTTTCCTTGGTGATACAATTGACAAGATCTTAATTAATTTAGCTTTGAAGCCAGTGTAGCTCAGTGGTAGAGCAGCTGTTTCGTAAACAGCGGGTCGTCAGTTCGATTCTGATCTCTGGCTCCATTCTTTTAGCCCCGGAAAACGGGGCTTTTTCTTTGTCTCACTTCAAAAAATCATAAATATAATTTTTATGATTATTCATTTTTGCACTCTCAGATCTAAAATTACTCCTTCATTTTCACCCTGTAGTATTGCTTCGGGAATAGTGCCTTACGGCGCTCTATGAACTTAAAAGAGCTTCCGGTGCCTTGGACTTCGCTTATCTCTCCCCATTCTTTTAGATCATGTGAGGCTTCGATTTTGTAAGTTGAATCTAATTGAGTTTCGAAGGTAAGGGAGAATGGAGCGGCGTGGTTGTTGAAGGATTTAATTAATAATTTCTTTTTAAGAATCTGAACAGGAAGCCCACCGTAAGTCTCGCCAAAGCCGGTTGCACCAGCTGTCACTGTAATTGTCGCCCCAATGGGTAAGTTTTTGAAAACATCGGAAACAATAGAAAAAGGCGCATTTCCTAAAAAAGTAATATCCTTAAGACTAATGCAACCTGAGAAAGCCATACTCCCAATACTTGTGACGCTATCTGGTATCTTTATGTTCGTCAGATTAAGGCAGTCCTTAAAGGCCCAGCGGCCAATGCTTGTAACTTTATTGCCAATTAACACGCTTTTCAGATTACTACAGTTCCTGAAAGTCATATTCTCAATGCTCGTGACACTGTCGGGAATCGTCACGCTCATCAGATTACTACAATCCCAGAATGCATATTGCTCAATACTCGAGACGCTATCTGGTATCATCACACTTTTCAGACTACTACAGTAACCGAAGGCAAAACTCCCAATTCTTGTGACGCTGTCTGGTATTGTCACACTCGTCAGGCTGATACAAGAGCTAAAGGCATAGCTATCAATGGAAATGACAGGCATCCCATTGTAACTCGATGGAATCACCAATTCTCCAGAAGCACTTTCATCACAATCAATAACAGTAACAGTTTTTCCCTCAATATCGTAAGTCAACTGATCTGCATTAACAATTGAAGGAACAAAAGCAACACAAAGCAGAATTAGTATAATTGATCGTGTATGTTTCATGCTGCCCCTTGATCAAAATTCTATCAATAGCAGATAAAGATACCAGATGAGAATTGATTAATATAAACCAAGCAGACTGAAATAAATTAAGTCAATGGACACAAATGAAAACCGAAAAATTTACCGTTCCAACAATAGTAATTAATTAAGTGCATGACTCGGTCTCTCCTGCAGACAATCTAGCAGTATTTTTTTGGGGAAATTTCTAATTCAGTTAGAGCATGAGCTAATGTTATAAAAAAGCTGTCATGCAGCTTTTATCGAGTATACATCGGGACAAATAATAATTAGCAGAATCAATTAATCATAAGAAAATAATAGGAATGTTAATAATAACTAAGGAAGCTGTTATTACATTATTTAGATTTAGAGTGAAAAATGTACTAATTTAAGTAATTAAGTGATTTCATCTTGAGAAGAATTATTTATACCACCGCCACAACTGCCGTCGCCTTCGTAGCATCCCATAAGGCAAATTGTGTTTATTAACAATATCCCAAGTAAAATTTTCTTCATTTTAAATTAGGATGGATTCCCAATCCATTCGCTCCAATCTTTACTAGTATCACTATTATTTTTCGTCTTAATAGTCATTTATTTACTGTCTCCAATAATGCAATAAGCAATTGCGAGAATTAAGTAAGTACCTACTAACATATATAAAAAATACCAATCCACACATAACCGTCAAACTTCAATTAGCCACCTTGCTATCTTTACCCCTTGGCAAAACGAAAAAACAAATTCTCTTTTGATTTAATAAAGTTTTATGACAATATTTTCGTTCTTAGTTTGATATTTATTAATTATGATTAACATAGTAGTAGGAACAAATCGGGAAGGGAGCTTATCACTTGTTGTCTCACAAGAAATTTCAGCAATTTACACTGATTTGGGAATAGAAAATCAGCTGCTTTTACTTTCAGATCTTTCTCATGAAACTTTTTCTCCACAGGCTTATGCTGAAAAGCCTCAATGTGTTGTTGAAATGACAAATGAGATTATCAAGTCTTCAGGATTAGTAGTTGTAACCCCTGAGTACAATGGAAGCATGCCGGGAGCTCTTAAGTTATTCATTGATCTTTTGCCATTTCCAGAGAGTTTTGAGAAGCGTCCAGTAAGTTTTGTAGGCTTATCGGCTGGACAATTTGGGGCTTTAAGACCTGTTGAGCATCTACAACAGATTTTCGGTTACAGAAATGCATACATTTTTCCAGAAAGAGTTTTCATTCCAAGGGTCCATGAGTCAATTAGCCAAGCCGATGGAATTACAGATGAGGACTTGAAATCACGTTTAGAGAAACATGCCGATGGCTTTACAGGTTACTGTAGAAAACTTGGATTTCTTGATTAAAATGACTTATTAATACAATTTACTATTTATGGATAATGAGTTAATAATTCATGAGGGACACAATATCTTAATAACTCAGGAAAGAGTTGTTATTGGAAAGAATTCCTACCAATTGAACGACATTAATTTTATAGAATGTTTAATCGAAAAGGGTATCCACAGAAAAATAATTGGTTTTCAGATATTATGGTTAATATTCATTGTTTGGATTCCATTTTTTCTAACTTTTATGATTGCGATTTTGGTAAATGAAAAAGCAATGATGGGGAGCTTGAATCTCGGGGTATTGGGGCTTATCTTGAGTTTCGGATTATTTGTGGAATCATTTTCAGGGAAATGCTGGTTGGTAATTAATAATAACAAGGTGATGGTGTTTAAAGACAAGGCAGACGCGGAAAATTTGTCCAAAATGATCAAGTCCGCAAAAGATCAGCTCTAGCTCCAGACCTTTTAAATATTAGATTTTTTAATTTTTTTTTGCGCACTTTAAAACGATCAGTAATGGAATACGAAAAGCTTTTAGAGATAATTGCCGATGAAGTCCTAAATGAATACTGGGAAGTTGGAAACGATTTTAAAGAACCGACTTTGGAAGTATATGACGAATACCTGATAAAGCGCACACCAGAGATTGAGCGTTTGTTAGAATCCAAGCTTTTTTCGGGCTCAGGAATTGAAGTTGAAATTGCTAAGTGGATTGACAACTTAATGAACAACCATCCCGACAAAAAAAAGAGGGAAGGCTTCGATGTAAAAGATTGGATTATGGAAATGGCTGAGATAGCAAAATATCAGCGAGAAAATAACTGTTGTTAAAGCCACAGAACCCTAAGTACCCTAATATCCACTTTACTGACTAGGTAAGATCACTGCATTGGGTGTGGAGGGTCAATCCTACTCGTTCTACCTCAACAATAGGGCACTAAAAAAGAACAATTTAGATATGAAAAAGTTAATCCCAATTATGTCATGCCAAGCTATCAGTTTTCTTCTTACAGCTATGTTTGTAAGACGAGTTGTAGAATCCCCGATTGCAGAGTTTGGTTGCTTGGCGCTTAGTTTAGTTTTAGGAACACTAATTGGATTAAAGATGTCTAAGTAATAATCGACTAGCGAAATTTTTGTCTTATGTGTTTGATTTGGTAATTTTTTAATATGAGCTCGAGTGCCTTTTTAGAATCAGAACGTAGAAAGTTAAAAATGGAATGGGAACAATTGACTAATCCAAAACCAACTTGGGAGGAGTATAAACGATTAAAGTTTAAAAAAACATTTAAATGAATTTTATAAGCTTTTGTCTTAATTTCTAATCAAATGATTGTATGTATAAGATTGTATACCTCTTTAGTCATGCTCAAAGGTTACGCTCTCTTATGCTATGGAATTAACAATGTTTAGAAATCATAAATTTAACAAAACATAACATATGTTTATGTTATCTTTTAAAAATGTTTTTTTCTTGGGTTTCCCTCTTTCGCACCGACAATCGTAATTGCACGGCGCTGAAGATCATTTTATCCAGGTGAGAACATAGACCTAAAAAAAATCCAGACATATTTCCTAATTAAATATA
>SHAK01000046.1 GCA_004213515.1 Limisphaerales bacterium
GTGAAGTTAAATTAACCAAGCCCCTGCCTAAGGAATATCAGTGGCCATTAAGTGTGAGTATGCATTTTGATATGGAATTTGAAAGTGACGTTTTTTTCAGAGTTAAAGTAATTAATGACTAAAATGAGGTTGTTTCAGTCATTTTAATTAAAGAATTTAATAAACAATCTAATATAAATTGAATAAAAAACTTCTTCTATCTGCTTTATTGGTAGCAACTCAAAATCTTAATATTGTTGCTCAACAAAATAATGAACCTTCAGAACTGGGTGTAGATGTAATGATTACAGATAATCAGTTGGAGATTTCAATAAATTTTAATGAATCCTTTAGATGGGAAAACACTAAATACGATTCAATAAAAAAATTTGATATGAGGGGTGGTGGTAAAATGCCTCACACAATTAATTTTGATGATAGCAATAATTTACGATGGAGGAAGACCGATGTTGTTTTTATAGGGACATACCAAATTAAACAAATTTCTGCAGAAGAGCTATTGACTCAGTACATTGAAAAACATGGTGGTTTTGGAATCAGGACATGGTCAATTGATAACAAAAGTGGAGGCATGAGGTCTTTTAATGAATTTACTGGTAGTTATGAGGTTCTTACACTGAAGGAGTTTGCAGATAGGTTTGATTTAGACTTTAGCTATGATGAGTTTTCTATCACTGCTTCGGTATCAGGTTATATATCTAAAATAAAAGGTGATTTTAGTAATAGAGATAATCTTATGAATTTTGATACTTTAACTTATATTCCATTTTTTCCAGTGCCTGATTTAGAAATTGAAGAATCAGAGGATTTAATTAATTGGGATAAAGTTGTTTTGTCAAAGGGGCTTCCTACTGAATATAGATGGCCTGAAAGCATTAAAATTAGTTTGGGTAATATTTCAAATGCTGACAAATTTTTTAGAGCTAAAATTAATAAATAATTAACGGATATTTTTTTATTGCTCAATTGTTGCATTCAAATCCATAATATTATCCATCCTTATAATTTAAATGAAACTATCAATAATCATTCAAAAACTTTTTAAAACCTCTTTTCTGTTTATAATAGTGGGAATTTTTTCGTCGCTTGTTTCTACAAATGGGGAAGGGAATCAAACAGTTGATACAGATAATCCTGTACAAGTATTTATTTTGTTAGGGCAATCTAATATGTTAGGAGCCGGTAAAGTTAAGGGAGGTGACGGTTCTCTGGAACATGCTGTTAAACAAAAGAATTTATACTCCTATCTAATTGATAAAGATGGAAACTGGTCTGAGCGTAAGGATGTTCGCAATGTGCGAGTGATGGGAAGCGGGACTGGTGCAATGAGGCAATTCAATAATGAATGGATGTCTGTAAAAGGGGGTAGAATTGGCCCGGAATTTGGAATTGGTCATGAGATAGGAAACTATATGAACAAGCCAGTTATGATTCTTAAGAGCTGTATTGGGAATCGTGCTTTAGGTTGGGATTTATTGCCGCCTGGGGGTGAAGGATTTGAGTACACTGATTCTAAGGGTGTCACCTGGGTTCACCCTGGGTATAAAGGTTCACCAGAAAAGTGGATTAAGGGGACTGAGCCTAAAAAGATAAATTGGTATGCGGGAATGCAATACGACGGTGATATTGCAAGAGCGAAAAAAGTCCTTTCGGATCTAGACAAATATTATCCTGGAGCCGAAAAATATGAAATTGCTGGGTTTTTTTGGTGGCAGGGAGATAGGGATAGTCGTAGTGCGGCTCTTTCCAGTAGGTACGAGAAAAACCTAGTTCATCTGATAAAAACACTAAGAAAAGATTTTAATGCGCCTAATGCAAAGTTTGTATGTGCATCTTTAGGTCAAACTAAAAAAGGTTCAACTGATGGTGGTGGTAAATTGTTAGATGCAATGTCAGCAGTCGATGGGGTGTCGGGTAAGTACAAAGAGTTTAGAGGAAATGTAGCTAGTGTTTATACATATCCTTTATCTAAAGGAGGCTCTTCAGGAGGTCACTACAATAGGAATGCTGAAACTTATATGAATGTTGGTGAAGCGATGGGTAAATCCATGGTTTCATTACTAAAGAACCAATGAAAAAAACGATAGTCCAATGTCTATTATTTATATTTATTCTGAAAAATGTTTATGCGCAGAATGTAGCTGAAATTGAACCATCTGGTGCTAAAGGTTTTTCGTTCAAACTTGAAACTGAAGTGAAAAATTATCATTTAGTACAATCAACTCGAGATTTTGAGGAATGGAGTATAGTGGCACACTTTCTTGGTAGTGGAGAAAATGTCAATTTTAAGGATTATAGAAAAGAATATGGAGATTTTTATTTTTATCGGATAATAACTAAGTCAAAACCTTTTATAGATGGCTTATATGAACGTGAATGGAAGCTAGTCGCTATGCATGAACCAGATAAAACAATCTTTCCTGAAGAAGGTAGAATTCATTCAATTAAATTTGATAGAGATGGCAATGTTAGTGGGAGGAATGATTGTAATCGGTACTTTGGAAAGTGTTCGATAGTAAATGGGAATTTGTTGAATTTTAATACTCCATTCGGATCAACATTAATGTTTTGTATGTCAGAGTCGTTAGACTTTAAATTTTTTGAATCACTAAAATTAGCTCAGGGATATGATGTTAAGGCGAATAAGTTGAGAGTTTTTTATGGCAATAAAAAACGTCAATTTCTTGAGTTCGAAGAGGCGGAGTAATCAGATTATTTGAGTTGTGCAAAGTATATCATGATTGGACTGTGTTTTAGTATGATCCTAAAATTATTCTATTTTTCTGAAAATTAATTCAGCCCATATAGGGCGATGATCAGAAAGGGGCTTCCCATATTTGATCCATTCTTTTTTATATCGAGACATTTTGATCTCCTTTTCATTTTTATTAAAAGCGTCATAAATTATTCCGCCGCTTTTTACTTTTATCGAATGGGTTTTACTTTTAAAAAAAATATGATCTATAATTCCAGACTCTTTCCCGGACTCTATATGTTTATGGGTGCTGTTCATGGATATATTGATTTTTAATTCGTTCCATATTGATTTCATCCCTGCAGCGTAGAATGCTTTTAAAGCCCCTTTTTTAGGCTTATTGTTTAGATCTCCAAGTATAATTAAATTTTCATCATTTGAAGTTTTAATTATATTTTCGGCAATAAAATCTGCTGCTGAATCATTTAGATTTTGTTGACCTGGAATATGAGTTGAATGCATTTTAATAGTCGCATTTTTAACTTTAGTATTTGCGTAAACTAATGAAGCAGGCTTCCAGCCATTAGCATTTATTTCAATTTCGCCTTTGTTGTATAAAGGGAAGCGGCTCAGAATAGATTTATATTTGTTCTTATGGTTCGCTGAAGAAATTTCACCTACATATGTATGATTCAAGTTTAATATTGTGCCCACACGTTTTGTCCAGTCCCCATTTGGCACTTCGTTAAAGCATATAATATCTAGATTGTATTTTTTTAATTTTTCACCAATGGATTCAGGAGCTGCCCACAAGCCAAATAATACATTATATGCTGCAAACTTTATTGAAAATTGTTCATTTGGTTGAGGTTTTGATTCAATAGCCTGAATAGTGAAGGCGCTGTTAAGAAGTATAATAAAAATTGATATCAGTGTGTATTTCATTCAAAAATTGACTCGTTGAAGTTTAGCTTAAAGATATTACCTTTTCCATAACCTACAGCATATATACCACCGCTTAGATCACGTCCAAAGGCTACTACTTGATCAGGGCATTTGCCGATCTCTCTTATCATCTCAAGTTTGCGGTTTTTTTGTTTAATTCCCCATATACGCTTTGATTGAAAGTCTGCACAAATATAAACTCCATCAAATGATTTGTTTTGATTTGGGTTGGAATACAAAACATAACCACCTGTAATTGAGACCCCGTGTTTACGGCGAAATGAAACTACAGGAGATATGTATTGTTCTTCTTCTTGTGGTTTCATGAATTTGGTAGAGAACAGTTCAAATCCTTCAAATACATTCCAACCATGGTTTTCCCCTGAGCGAACTATAGAAATTTCTTCAAATCGATTCTGGCCAACATCTCCTACCCATAAATCACCATTTTTTTTATCAAAACTAAATCTCCATGGCTGCCGCAATCCGTAAGCGAATATTTCATGACGTACTTTTAAGTGGGAGTGCTTAATGAATGGATTATCATTTGGTATTCTATATGAATTTCCATCTTTGTAATTGTTTACGTCAATTCTTAATATTTTTCCGGAGAACGATGTTAAATCCTGCGCGTGACCGTGAGGGTCCTCTTGCGGTCCTCCATCACCTACTCCTATATACAGGTATCCATCTGGCCCAAATTCAATTCCTCCTCCATGATGAAATTGTGTGGCAACTTCAAACTCTAAGACCTTACGAGTGGGTTTTCCGGAGTCAATTAGTAGATTTTTATTTGCTTCACGTTCCCCAATTACCATGCCTCGGCGTACACCGTTTTTCACTTCATGCATAAAATAATATTTTCTGTTATTTATAAAATCCGGATGAAAAGCTAAGCTGAGGAGACCTTCATCATTTGTTACATAGACTTCATTTGGTATTTCAACGAAAGTTTTTTTAATTACTCTACCATTAGGAGTTTTTCTAATTAACGAAATTTTTGCTCTGCTTTTTTCAAGAATAAAAAACATTCCAGGCCGAGATGGATGTTCTCCAAACCATACTGGTTTTTCTAAATCTAAGTCTTTTCCAAAGAAAAGTTTTATTGATATCGGCTTAGGAATTTGTTGGATTTCTAAAGGGCTTCCTATTTCATTTAAGCTTTGTGTATCCTTATTTTTAAGTTTCTCTAGATAAGCAATCAGGTTAGTAAATTCATTTTTCTTAAGTAAAGAATGTAGATTAGTTGGCATCATTGAAACCTTACTTGTTGATTGGTCCTTAATTCTCTCCTTATTGATTTTTTGCAGAGTATTTCCAGCTCCAGCAATAATTAGTTCTTTTTTTGATGATTTCTTAACTATTCCACTTAAAATCTTATTATCCTTAGTTGTTATAGTTACAAGCGAATATCCAGTCATAATATTAGAGGATGGGTCGAGTACGGAAATAATCAAATCTGAGCGAGAAAATTTATCTCCAGCAGCTGAGAGATCAGGTCCAGCTAGTTTGTTGCTACCATCTACGGTATGGCACTGAGAGCATAACGCCCGTTTACCTGTAAATATTTTTTCACCCAGAGCTGGATTGCCATTATGAGTCATTGCATGCTTACGGTAGTCTTCAATGGTAAGGTTTGTTTTTTTAATTTTATTTTTTTCTATTTGGCAAAATATTAATTCAGGAAAAGTAATTTGAATTATAATAAGTAATATGGTTAAGCGGTTGTTCATGAAATTAAAATGTTATTAGAATTTAATGCGTCATTGTAATTATTTATAAATACCAAAAAATATTTTTAGATGAAAAGAAAAGTATAAAAATATGGATCCTAGTAATTTCATAGAAAGGGTAAAGTCAACTTTTATAGAATAAAAATAAATTTACCAGAAAAAGGGAAGGGGACAGTAATAGTTATTGCCGATATTAAAACACTATTGGTCTAATCTAATTTCTGTTTTTTGTCTTTGAATATATTCATTAAATCTTCAGTCGGCTGCCTAATAAAAGAATCGAATTTGCAGTAAAATTTATTCAAAGATAATCCCATGTGTTTTTCGAAGGCAGCAGATTTGCCAATGCGAGGGACATCAAAATACCAGTTTTTTAACACTGTGATTTCTTTTGCCCCTTCAACGTGAATAAGATATGCAGTTGCCCAAGCTCCAAGCATATAATAAACTTGTGGAAAATAATCTTTTTCCCAGTAGGTTTCATTATCCAAATTCCATTCTTTACCGCTCAACAAAAAATCGTTTATGCCAATCTGACTAATATTTCCACCATTTTTAAGAAGCTCTAGCATGTATTTTCTAAAATCTACCAAATTAAGATTCTCCATAAACTTTGCTGAGCTATATGTTGCGCCACCTTCAGTCATCCATGAATTAAGATTTTTATCTGAAGTTCGTTTTTCGTAGGAATCGCAATGAGCTATTTGAAAGACATGATGATATTCATGTAGGGCTCCCCATGTGTTTTCGATAGGATTATTTTCACGTTCTGTAGCGTTAGTTGTGACATCTTCATATACTCGTACGGGTGACTCGCTCCAAGTTAATCCCCCTTCTTCTTTACCTTCTAATACGGCTTCTATTTCTGAGGTTACATTAGGCCGCTTTAAAAACTCCTCTATTTGTTTTCTTCTGGAACTTGATGGAATAGGGGTTGCTCGGGTTTTAGCTCTGCTAAGATAAATATCTAATATATTTTGTTTGTTGCTAGGCCCCATCAAGTAAACGTAATATGGACCATAGTTACCAAAATAGTCTATGGCGTAGTCCAAACCTCGTTTATAATTTTTTACAAGTGAGCCATCATTATTAAGCCCCTCTGCAACAAATATAATTGGTTTGTTCTTTGTTTCGTTATGAATATTTTTGTTATTACCTACGCAGCCTGTAGATAGCATGCTTGTTAATATTATGACTATTTGTAGATTTTTCATTAAAGGAAATTAAAATAGAGACTAAATATTCTAGTAGATATAAAAATCCAATTCTTGAATGACTTTCTTTTCATTTATAAAATTTGTATTTATGAATTCAAAAAAAATTGAAGAAAGAATGGCTCGCTGGCTAGCTAAAATTAATTCGCACCCTTTTTCAAAGAGAGAGGAGGATTTAGTATTGTTATTGAATAAGGACAAGGTCGCTTGGGAGCGATATGGTAAATTTTATGATGGATGGACCTTTGAAGAAATTGAACAACTACTTAATGCTGTGCGTGAAGCTAAATAACAATTTGAAATTAATATTCGAAGTTAAATTTTGTATTATATACATTCGTATTAACTAATATTTTTTCGTATAGTTTTTTTAAGAGTTCAAAAAAACAGAAATAGTTTTTTTATCATGATAATAAGAGATCAAAATCTAATTATAAAATGAAAAGAGATCAGGGGTTTACTTTAATAGAGTTATTGGTGGTCATTGCTATAATTGCAATATTAGCAGGAATGCTTTTGCCTGCTTTAGCAAAATCTAAAAGCAAAGCGCGACAGACAGTTTGTATGAGCAACCAAAAGCAACTTGGTCTCTCTACTGCAATGTATGCTGAAGATTATGATGATAAGTTTCCAGTTTCCATTACCCCTCACTCTGTTCAGAATCATGCAAAATGGCTTACTAGCATGCATGATGTTGGGTATATGAGCTCAATGGATTTGTTTTCTGACCCTGCTGATGTTGAAAGTCCTCACAATATGATTAAGTTAAGAAAACGAAAAATTTTATTAGGTAAGAAAAGCCGAGATGTTGTGTTTTCTTATGGAGCAAATGAACAAATGATTGGACCATCAAATCAAATTTATAAAAAGATTAGCCAGGTGCCTCAGCCGGATAAAATTTTCTTCTTTGGGTGTGCTACATATATGGTGGTTCCTTCTTGGGATCATGAACGAGTTTATAATGCAAGTGGTCCTCATCAACCAAGTTCATCGTCAAATCCTCCAAACGAATTATATGCGCGCCATAATTCAGGGAAAAGTAATCGAGCCGGTGAAAAGAGTAAGGGCGGAAGTAATATTACTTTTGTTGATTTACACTACGAATACAAAAAACAATATTTTATAGATAAGAAGTTATGGTGGTTTAAGGACCATAAACCACTTTAATTTTTTTTTAAAATCAAATAAATGAATATAATTCACATTTATAATCTTAATTTTATACTTATAACTATGAGCTATTAAATTAAAGGTTATATGAATAAAGTGGATAAATATGACGTGATAATTCTTGGCGCTGGTGCGGCTGGTTTATTTTGTGCAATAACAGCAGCAAGGAGAGGTTTGAGTGTTCTAGTTCTAGAAAAGTCCAACAAGGTTGGTAAGAAAATACTTATGTCTGGTGGTGGGCGTTGTAATTTCACTAATCTTTTCATAAGTGCTGAAAATTTTATTTCTTCAAATTCGCATTTTTGTAAATCTGCATTAGCCCGTTTTACCCAATGGGATTTCATTGATTTAGTTGAAAAATATAATATTGAATACGAAGAACGAAAGCATGGACAATTATTTTGCATTAATTCATCCAAGGATATTTTATCTATGTTACTACGTGAATGTGATGATGCTGGTGTGCAAATTAAAACCCACGTTGACTTAGATATTGTTGAGAACTTATCAACTTCTGAAAGTTTTTTTAAATTGTCTTTATCTCATACTGGCCAGGAAATAAAAAAAGACGAATTTTTTTGTAAGTCGCTTGTTGTTGCTACTGGAGCACTTTCAATACCAACTTTGGGAGGTAGCGGAAGGGGCTACGATATAGCCGACCAGTTTGGCGTTAAGTTACGTCCGAGAAGCGCAGGATTAGTTCCATTAATGTTTGATGGTTCAATGAAAGAGTTTTGCGAATCGTTGTCTGGGGTTTCAATTAAAGTCGAGATCAGCTGTGAAGGGAAGACGTTTGAGGAACAACTACTTTTTACTCATCGAGGAATTAGTGGTCCAGCTGTTCTTCAAATCTCAAATTATTGGAAAAAAGGTGTCGCTGTTGAAATTAATTTAATGCCAAAAGATGATGCAGCTAAGCTTCTGCGATCATTTAAAGATAAGAATCCATCCAAGAACCTAAATAATTCATTAAAGTCATATTTTCCTAAGGCACTAATTTTTGCGTTGCAGAAAGTATTTTGGCCGGATTCAGAGGATAACCTTATGGCAGAGTTTTCTAATAAACAGCTCTCTGCTATTGGAGAGAAACTAAATAAATGGATAATTTATCCTTCTGAGAGTGAAGGTTATCGTAAAGCAGAAGTCACTCTTGGCGGCGTAGATACAGATGAATTAAGCTCAAAAAGTATGGAGTGCAAGCGGCAGTCAGGTTTGTTTTTTATTGGCGAAGTTGTTGATGTGACCGGTCATTTAGGAGGTTATAATTTTCAATGGGCATGGTCTTCTGGTTATGCTGCTGGATTGTCTGTTTGATTTATAAAATAGCTATTTCTACTCAAAGTATCTAGACATAGGGTTGTTATAAAAATAGAATCAATTTTCATATTCGTAAGAAGAGCTTTTAGGTTATTTTCCGTCAGGCATTCAATTTTTTCAATTATGGATAAAAATAATATTAAATCTAGATTATCAGAATTATCAAGAGACGATTTAGATCTTTCAAGGTTAGTTGACATAACCATCTTCGGCGTCAGTCGTGTTGTATCAAGCGATAAAAAAAATAATTTCGGTGTGAGCTTTCAAGTACTGGAACATTTTAATAATAAACCTGAAAAGACTCTTCATAGCATTTATAGATATAATGAAGCTGATATATATGAGCTGCTGTCAATTTTGATACGATTAGAAAAGCAGTTCGATAAAATGAGAAACGCTTATATTTCAGTTGAATGGAAATGAGTCTTTAATGATTTAACTGCTAGATATTTGAAGCCTAGAATTAATCTTGCTGCTGCTAAAACTAGAAATGGTTTAGACGTTTTATTATATAAGCATGATGATGCATTTGGTATTAGTATAGGTGGAAAAGAATTAATGCATTCTAAAGTTTCTGCATCAGAAGCTTATCTTGGAAAAATTGGAGTGGAGCATCTAGATGGGAGTATGCAGTCGCGTGTTCTCGTTGGAGGACTGGGCCTTGGTTTTACTCTAAGGAGTGTTTTGGAAAACGTATCTCAATTAGTAAAAATCGATTTAGTTGAGATAATTCCTGAAATAATCAATTGGAATAAAACATTTTTGCATGACTTGAATGGATATTCCCTTAATGACAGTAGAGTTAATACTCAATGTGCTGATGTCGTTGATCTAATAAGTAAATCGGATCCTCGGAGTTTTGATGGGATAATATTAGATTTAGATAATGGACCAGTAGCGATGGTCGACAAAAGTAATACTAATTTGTATTCTGATATTGGAATTAAAAATATTAAAAGAGTATTAAAAAATAATGGGAGACTTTCAGTTTGGTCTGCTGCTTCAGATTTGAATTTTGAAAAAGTCTTGCAGAATTCTTTTAGTAATTTTTATAAAAAAGAGGTAAAGCCATATGGCGCAGCTAAACGTGCCAGACATTTAATTTATATTATAGAAAATAACTAGCTAAAATATTGAGTCTAATTGTTTTTAAACTAAGTTTTTTACAAGTTGGTATTGTATAATTATCTAATCTCCAATCCCGTCTTTGTTCTTATCAAGAACGCCTGACATAGGATTATTTATAACAGCTTTCCATGCAATATGACGAAAAAGCAGATCCATTTCTTTGCTTGGATCATTTAGCTTTCCGAGCTTCTTATCAATTATCGATTTAAATGGGATTTCACCTTCTATGTGAACTGGTGACCTTTTGTAAACAGTTGCATAAAACACATAGCCTTCAAGGCGTTCAAAGCCCGGTCCTAAATGCCCTAGCTTATCACGCCAAATACTATAGGTTTCACCTGATAGCCAACGATTGATGCTTTTAACCTCTGGAAGCTTTCCTTGATAATAAGCCTGTACTGCAAGAACCATTGCGTCAGATGTTGGTATTATATGAACTTTGTTTGGGTACTTTTGTTCAAGCTCTTCCACCAAATCCTTAAGATTTTTATCTTTTTCTTTATCAAGTTTAACAAAAACATTTAGGTTCAGATCATCTTCGCTTTTTGGGGGAGGATTAAGTTGTCTAAGAGATGGCCAAGCATCGCTAAGATAAAATTCCATTTCTGGATTGTGCTTAAGGCAAAAATCAATCCAGCAGGAGTAATATTCAGCACGATCTTCATAATATGGCCCCCACATCATTGCATCCCAGCTTCCTGTAGAAATAGCCGAAAGAAGTTTTGGTTTTGGTTTATTTGTAAAATCAAAAATTCCATTTTCTTCTTCCCATTTATATCGAGCACTTCCAGTTATTCCTCCCCCAGTATGTGTTCGTAAGGGTTGTTCAAATCCAGCTGCCCTGCAAATTATAGGGAATGTTTTGTAGCCGGGAGCCATAAAGCTGTGACCTGTTCCAACAATTCTCAAAGCTATGTTAGGTTTCGGAACTTTAAATATAGGTTTAAAATCTTTAGGAAAAACTCTCTTGTATAAATTCTGTATCTTGGAAGGGGGCATATAGCAGACTGCATTCTCTGGAAAACGATTCTTGCTCCAGCCAGGATTGACACGAAATTTCATAGGTACACCTTGTCTTTGTGATGCCATAAAAGATTTGGCTTCATTAGGTGTAAGCTTTCCGTTTCTATCTTTATCTGCCTTAGGATATCTCTGTAATAATTGTTTTAGTTGGCCTTCTGTCTGTGAAAAAGCCAATGAGGACATAAGAAAGAAACAATTTAACAGGGTTGCGAATTTCATATTTATATAAAACTTGATAAATGGCTTTAAGGGATTAAAAGAGGATTTTAATTATCTATTAATTGTTAAAAATAAACTATACATATTTGACTAACTTTTAATAAGAAATATTACTTTTTAATAGATGGTTTAATGTCAACTTTCCAATTCTTATTATGACGAACCCCGTAATAAGGGTAATAGTCCCAATTTGTATCAAGGCCAAGTTCTCTGGGATCCCCAGTTTTAACTAAATGGTTTTCAAGAAGCTTTTTCATTTCCTTTTGTGCGCTACTAAATTCTGCGCTTCCAGCTAAGTTTACCATTTGGTTTGGGTCTGTTTTGATTGAATAAAGCTCTTCAGCGGGTTTTTTACTGAAAGCTAAATCGTAAAAACGCTTTAAGTCTTGGGTGTTTCTACCATCCATAATTAATGTTTTAGTTGGGGAAGTGTCGACTTCACCAAATGGTATGTACCGAGCACAGTTTTCTCGGTCTGGATTGCCCGCTGGCCAACGATTGGGTTTGTAGTTTTTAATATATAAAAAGTCTTCTGTGCGAATCGCACGGCTTGGAAATCCTTTACCACCTTTTCGGCATCCATCGTGACGTTCCATAGCTATAAAGGCGCTAGTGCGTTTATTCTTAAGATTGTTTTTGAAAATATTTATTAAACTTTTTGCTGTCATCATTTTTGGAGGGCTTATATTCGATGCTTCAAGAAATGTAGGGGCAAGGTCGCTTAGATTCACAAAAGATTTAATAGTCCGACCTGGATTTTGAATACCTTTGGGCCAACGTATTGCTAATGGCACCCTTGTTCCGTCATCATATAAGGTAGCCTTTGCACGAGGAAATGGCATGCCATGATCACTGGTAACGACTATGATAGTATTATCAAGTTCCCCGTTTTTTTCTAGTGTTGTAATAGCACTGTGTACCATTTTATCGAAATGCTCGATCTCCATATAGTAGTCAAGAATATCGCTCCTTACAATTGGGTCATTAGGGAATATTGGTGGGACTATAACTTTAGAGGGGTCTTTTCCAGATTTCAATCCTGCCCCCTTTTCAAAACCTCTATGCGGTTCATATGTTCCAAGCCAAAAACAGAAGGGCTTAGTGTTTGAAGTTGTTTTAAGAAAAGATTCAAAGTTTGCTGCATAATCATTTTGTGAAACATTTTTCAATGCAGTTGATGATCTCTTATCTTTATATTCTGTTCCAGCTGGATTGATAGTTCTTCCTCCTGGCTCAAGTCGGCCAGGGCTCCATCCTTTTCCTGTATAGCCAACATTATAACCTGCATCCTTAAGTAATTTGGTGTAAGTGATAAACTTAGATGGTAAAGTGCTGTGGATGTTACCGGCTTCCTCAAGGCGCCAAATTGGTTGGCCAGTAAGAATAGCACTGCGGGAAGGGCCGCAAGTTGGAGCATCACAAAAAGCATTGGTAAATCTCAACCCTTCTCTTGCAATTCTATCAAAAGCCGGAGTTTTGACTACTGGATCGCCATTGGCTCCAGTATGAGCATATGACTGATCATCAGAAATACAGAACAGAATATTAGGCTGAGACTTTGCTGCTTGAATATTATTATTCTGGAGAAATATAGCTGAAATTATCGATATTATAATGAATTTTCTCATTGAGATTGTATGTGTTGATATTTGATTCAAAATTATTTTTTTACCAGCAAAAGTAATGATTTTTAAATCTTCTGTTATTGATGTGGGTTAAGATTCCTGATTATCTCGCTTTTTATTAATTTAATTTTAAAGTAAATTCACTGATGCGTTTTTTTGTTATAATAATATTTTGTCTATTAAGTGTTAGTCTTCTTGCTGGTAAACCATTGGCAGATTGGCCTCAATTTAGAGGACCGAATGGGAATGGTTACATCGGTAAATTAAATCATCCAATTGAGTGGTCTAAAAAGAAGAATCTTTCTTGGAGTGAGTCGATTCCAGGCGGAGGTTGGTCTTCCCCTATAGTGGTCGGTGATCGTGTTTTTTTAACTACAGCAGTTGATTCTAATAATACAAAGCCTCTTGATCACGCTGGTGGTGTTCGTAACATGCGAGGAAAGAAAGCTTCTGAGCCATTCGCTTTTAAAGTTATATGTATCAGCCTTATTGATGGTTCTGTTCAATGGCGGAAAGATATAGCTGTTGAAACACCGAAGTTCCCAATTCATGCCTCTAATACTTACGCAACCGAATCACCTGTGACTGACGGTAAATATCTTTACTGCTATTTCGCAGCTATTGGGAGGGTTGTTGCCTTGGATATGGACGGCAAGTTAAACTGGTCTGTTTATGTAGGGGCTTTCCCTGGTGGAAATGGTTTTGGCACGGGAAGTTCTCTGGCTTACAAATCAGGAAAATTATTTTTACAATGTGATAATGATAAGGATTCGTTTGTATTATCTCTCGATGCAAATACAGGTAATGAGTCTTGGAAAAGAAAACGTTCTTCTAGTACTAGTTGGTCTTCACCGTTTATATGGACGAATAGTGAACGTACAGATCTTGTTGTTTGTGGATCTGGTACTGTTACTGGTTATGATCCTGTGTCAGGTAAAACTCATTGGCGGCTTACAAATGCTAGTTCTGCATTTACAGCTTCGCCCGCATCAAATTCATCCCACATATTTCTTGGTAATAGTAGCCCCAGAGGGCAGGGGCCTCTCATTGCTATTAATTCAAAGATAAATGGTGAATCAAGTCTCGATATAAGTAACCTTTCTGAAGGCATAACTTGGGGGCATTTACGAGGTGGTCCAGGCATGGCTTCACCTGTTGTTAGTGGAGGTCATTTATTTGTTTGTAGCCGTGGCTTTCTATCTTGTTATAATACAAAGACGGGGGAGCGTTCCTATAAGTCCCGACTACCAAGTACTAAATCAATCACAGCTAGTTTATGGGCAAATGATAAGTATGTTTTCCTGATGGACGAATCCGGTAAAGCATTCGTTATACAGTCAGGGCCCAAGTTTAAGGTTGTTGGTGAAAATCAGCTTGAAGACTTATTTTGGTCGACTCCTGCTGTATCTAATGGGGCTTTATTATTGCGCGGGGCAAATAAATTATATTGTATTAGAAAATAATTACCAAAAGTAATTGATGATTGTTTATCTATCAGATGGGTTTTTGACTTCTTGATCCTCAGCAGGATCCTTCTTAAAGGGAAAAAAAAGCTGCTTTAAATATCCTTTTGGAAATTTAGTCTCTGATAATCCTGTTGATTTCGGCCATTGATTATCGGGAAGGTGGTAAGTTCCAAAAACTAAATCAATAAATGGAAAATGTATGGCGAAATTTTTATCATATGTTGCTGGGTCATCAGAATGATGCCAGTGGTGATATTGAGGAGTAACGATTATATATTTCAGGAACCCAAATGGAATTCGGGTGTTTGCGTGCGCTCCAACCGCTTGCAAAGAAACGATTATTACATACATATAAAAAACTTCGATAGAGAAGCCTATTAGATACATAGGTAGATATGAAAAAGATCTAGTCAAAAGTATATCAACAATATGCAACCTTGAACCTGCCATCCAGTCAACAGCTTTAATTGAATGATGGACTGCGTGAAATCTCCATAAAAAAGGCATCTTATGAAATGTCCTATGGGCTGTATATTGGAAAAGATCGGTAATAATTAGCGCTGCGAATAGCTGTATAACAAAAGGAGTATTTTGTACAAAATCGTGAAAACTTTGCATATTTAAATTACCAAAGAAGTAGGTTGCAGGGGATTGAATTGAGACAGCCGTTAATTGGACAAAAATATGGCCGATAGCAAAATATATCAGATCGGTTTTCCATTCTTCATGAAATTTTGATTGGCTTAACTTCTTTGGAAAAAAAAGTTCTATGGGAATAAAAATTAAAGCTAGTACTAACAAGTCTAATAGAAGCCAATCTAAACTTATATAAAAACCAATTTCATTAAATTGCTTAATTTCGACAGTAGCACCACCCATTAAAATAGAAATCCCAGTAATAATTGTCCCCAATAAAGCTGGTTTCTTAGTTTTACATAAGATTAAACTAGTCAATGCGAATAAGAATGAAAATAAAATGCATATCAGTAAGGTTTTTCGTAACGCTTCAACAGGGTAACTTTGTCGATATGCTGGTGTTGTGAAAATTTCGGGGAATAAGAAACACAAGACTCCTCCGAATGAAATTAATGCAAGAAAAATTGAGATGTATCCACTAATATAACCTTCGCCAATCTTTAAACGAGAACGAGAATCAGGTTTGCCTGTAGTCTTCATTTTTTTTAGCAAAGTTTAATAGGTGGTTTAAACGCCTATTAAAAATAATATACTAAATTTAATTAATTATTCGCTGCATTCTGAACTTCGAAGAAGGCATTTTGGATTAATTTTTGTGAGGTCTTAGAGTAGTTCCAAACTTCGTGGTTTCTTCGAAGTGTATCCATAGTGTATTCAGGGTATTTCGTAATAAGTTCCTTGTAATATTTTACAGCTGTATCTTTTTGATTATTTATCCAGTATAAAGTCATAGACCTGGACATATGCCCATCATTATTATCAGTTCCAGATTTTAAAGCATATTCTAAGGCTTTTTCGTAATTATTATTTTCAATGTAATAATTAACATGTCCGACATAATACCACCCCTGAGGAGTTTCATTATAAGCTAAAGCTAAGTCGCTATACTTTTTTCCTAAATCTAAATCTAATCCTGTTGTTAGATAAAAACTGCCAGCTGAAGCTAACACAAGAGGCTCGTATGGATTCGCTTTAATCGCAGCTTCAGCTTGCAACTTACAGGCTGTGAAATCTTTTTCGTACCATGAGATCCAAATCTGTTCGATAAGTGCAATTGCATTGCTTGGGCTCAAC
>SHAK01000047.1 GCA_004213515.1 Limisphaerales bacterium
CGGGTCTTGGAGCTGCAATTTTATAAAAAAATGTTGGAAACGTTTTCCGAACACATGATGGATTCTTAATTCGAATACCTGGCACTTTCAATCCAAGAGTAGCAAAGCACATTGCAATTCTATGATCATCGTAAGTCTCAATTTCAGCACCTTTAAGCTCTCCTGGACTAATCGTAAGAGCATCACCGGTCTCCTTAATTTCTGCACCGCACTTTGTCAATTCCACGCGCAAGGCTTGAACTCGTTCACACTCCTGCAGACGCAACCTTTCGAGATTAATAAATTGAGTTTGATGATTTGCTAAAGGAGCTATAACAATGGAAGTCATAATGCTATCACCTAAGTCATTAAGACGAGAAACAACATTTGGCACTGGAAGAAAATTCGGAAATTCAGCATCTATTTGCCATCCAGATTTGGGCCACCGAGCAACCCGTATAGGTAAACCATCGTCCACAGACAAAATATGTCCTGCTGCCCAAAAATAGCTTCCACTTGATGCATCCGGCTCAATTATCAATCGACCACCTTCAATTGGAAACCTTTCGATTAAACTGGAAGTCATAGCTACGTATGGTGACTTTGCGCCAAGCTCTCCATCAATTTGTATATTCCATCCACCTATATTTGCTAACAAAAGTAAAGCGGATGCAAATTGAGAGCTCTCATTAATACTTACTCGGCAGCTCCCGGAAATTGGGCCTCTAGCATGAATCGTTACTGGCAATTTATCGTTATCAGAATCAATACGATACCCCAGCTCACGGAGCGACTTCAATAGGGAGGCTTGTGGACGTTCATGCATTCTTGAAACTCCACTAAGACGGTAAGTTCCTTTTCCAAGACATAGAAATGCTGTCAGAAAACGGGCTGCTGTCCCTGCATTACCAACAAAAAGTTCCAGAGGAGCCTCAGTAAGCCCTCCTTTGGGGATCGATTCTCCACGCCCTTCGATAATTAAATTACGATTGCCTGGTTCCGCAGGATCTAAATTCACCTCAATTTTATAGCCTAAGAGCCGCAGAGCATCGACCATGACTTGTGTGTCCTCGCTCCATAGAGCATTTTCTAGCGTCACTACCCCATTAGACAAAGCGGCAAGTATAAGGGATCTATTAGTAATACTCTTTGACCCTGGAACAGTTATTTCCATTTCAGGAGAAGACACTAAGGGAACTATCTCAATTACTTCTGGCAGCGACATCTTAGTCTGTGTCCGGATTTTGCCACTCATCTCTCAATTGCTTAGACTCACTTAGCCAACTTTTGATATCCTCTTTTGAATTGGCTTTTATCATTCCTTTCAATTGTTCAAGCTCTTCAGAAAATTCATCTATAACACCTAGAATGGCCTCGCCGTTTGAAACAACAATGTCCCGCCACATCACTGGGGAACCGGAGGCTAAACGCGACATATCTTTAAAGCCTGTTGCACAAAGTTGGCGCTGTAATTCACCATGACGTGGAGAAAGTACAATCTTAGCTAAAACTGAGGATAATAAATGAGGTAGCTGACTACAACGCGCAACCAACTGATCATGCTCATCCACAGACGTCACTATCGCCTGCGAGCCTAGGCTTTTCCAAAATTGATTAACAATCTGAAGAGCAGAAGAATCCGTTCCCGACCCTGGCGTTACAACACAAACGGCTCCTTCAAATAAATCTGCTCGCGCAGCGCTTGGCCCCGTCTGTGCACTACCAGCCATCGGATGGCTTCCGACAAAGTGAGCCCCCGCTTCTCCAATAATTGGCGTTAACTCATTCACCAAATCTCTTTTTGTGCTTCCCACATCTGTTACTACGGCACCAACTTTTAAGTTTGAAAGCCACCCCTTAACTAAATCAACCATACTAGCCACCGGAGTACAAAGTACGATTAAATCTGCATCAGCAATGGCATCTGTAGCGTCAATTGTTACTTCTTGTGCTATTTTAAGTGATTGGCATTGCTCAACGCTTTCAGGACGACGAACTAAGGCGGTCACTTGCTTGGCCAATTGACGTTCTCTAGCCGCCAAGCCCAGTGAACCACCAATGAGGCCTGCCCCAACTATGGTGAGTTTTCCCAATTGCACGGCCTCATTAAACCGGTGATGCCTTTCAGAGTCCAGAAGAGTCGGAATAAGTCAGAAAAACAAAGCCTGCAATTGACTAGATACTGGGCGACCTGATACATAACAACACCAGTTTTACGGACACTTTATCAAATCCGTAATCCTAACTACAGATGCCAGCAAAAAAGAAAGGCCCTTCAAGGACTAGCAGTCGAAAACCAAAGTTCCGCCGTGTCCTGTTGAAAATCAGCGGGGAAGTACTTGGCGGGAAAACCGGAGGTATTTGCCCAGAGTCCGTTCATGATGTTGCCGCACAGGTTCGAGAAGTTGCTAGTCTAGGTGTTCAAATTGGTGTTGTTGTTGGGGGAGGAAATATTTTTCGTGGCTTACAGGGGAGCGAAAAGGGTATCGAGCGAGTAACCGGAGATCATATGGGAATGCTTGCCACCGTCATTAACTCAATGGCATTACAGGATGCGTTAGAGAAACAAAATGTTCCTACACGTGTACAATCAGCCATAACAATGTCACAGGTAGCTGAACCTTTTATTCGGCGGAGGGCAGTGCGGCATCTAGAAAAAAAACGCGTTGTGATTTTTGGAGGCGGAACCGGCAATCCATACTGTTCTACTGATACGGCGGCCGCTCTACGAGCAAACGAGATAGCTGCCGAGGTTATACTCAAAGCCACAAAGGTAGATGGTATTTATGACAGTGACCCAATGAAAAATCCAAAAGCTAAGAGGTTTTCTAAAATTAGCTATCTTGACGCTCTTCAAAAACAACTAAAAGTAATGGATTCAACTGCATTCTCCCTCTGTATGGATAATGGGATGCCGATCATTGTTTTTGATCTTTTCAAAAAACACAATTTTCGCAAAGTCATCTTAGGGGGTGCTGTAGGAACTCTCGTTTCTTAAAACAAAACAGTTAGCGTGCTTTTAAATTACTTAGGAAGGTAAGCTTTTAGTCTGCTTACAATCTCAGGCTCATTAGATGCCTTGTTTTCTACAGGATCGAAGTTGGTAGATTCATCATATAATTCCTGATTCTTAAATTGCCCTTCCTTTCTGGTAACGATCAGTCTGTGAGTCTTGGTTCTAACTGTAATCCCATCCTTCCAGTAACTTAATGCTGCATCTCTTACAGTCGCTTTTGGATTAGAAAGAATCCCGGCCAAACTATGTCCATCAAGTCTGTGCTGAATTCGAGTGAAACTTGGTTTAGCTAAATCAATGAGTGTTGGAAACAAATCCAGAGACTCAACAAGTGAATCACATGTTGCTCCCGCATGTTTCATTCCTGGAATGCTGATAATAAGCGGGCTGCGGACTGCTCGCTCAAGCGGGGTATGCTTTCCCCATAAGTCTGAATCTCCAAGGTTCCAGCCGTGATCTCCCCAAAGGACAATAATTGTGTTTTCAAGGAGGTTTGTCTCATCTAGAGCATCCAACACTTTGCCCACTTGTCGGTCAGTGTAACGAACACAAGCTAGATAAGAACGTCTAACGCTATTGACACTTTTAGTCGAAAGCGGTCGTTTTGGATAAGGAAATTTATATTTATAGAACTCTCCACTTTCATGCCAGAAGTGAGATTTAATTTTTTTAGGATAAGGAGGCAGGGGTATTTCAACCTTATTTAAGGCATCCCAATCCTTCTTTGGCGCAACAAAGGGCAGATGAGGCTTAAAAAAACCCAGCCCCATAAAGAATGGCTTGTCTTGATTAGCCAAATGACGCAAACGAGAAACAGCATGTTGAGCCATCTGACCATCTGGTAATTCATTATCATTCTCAACAGTAAAATCGACAAGATCCTTAGCCCCATTTCCATCCTCGCGATGTATACCATTGGCATAAGCAAAAAAAACACCCCAGCCTCTTTTCCAAGAGCCGTAGGGAGTTGACATCTCAGTCCAAGCATTAGGAACTTCATCTCGGCCATCTCCCGCACCATTGTAGGAATAAACTCGTCCGTCCGCCGTATGCGAAATTTTACCAATCAAAATAGTGCTATAACCACTGCGCTTAAACAACTCTGGAATACTTTGAGCCCCCGGTAATATCTCAGCAGATAGAGCGCTACTGCCAGAGTAAAATCCACTATTGCCCCTAGTAAAACCTGTCACCGCTGGACTTCGGCCTGTAAGCATAGCATAACGCGATGCCCCGCATGTAGGCACTTGAACAAAATGATTTCGGAAAACCATTCCGCGGCTAGCCAAGCGGTCTATATTTGGTGATGGTGCGTAGCTAACCCCATAACAACCTAAATCCGGGCGAAGATCATCGACTGCAATAAAAAGAACATTCAACGGCTTACAGACAACGCCTCGCACTTGTCCAAATAAAATAATTACCAGCGAGCAAACAACAAATTGTAAAAGCCGAATCATATTTTATATATTAACATCTCCGACAGTACTATCAGTAGATTTTATACCAAGTGATTCACGGATTTCCGCCAGTTCAGTTCGAATTCCTTCCTTAAAAAAGATCACATCAGCCTTGTGAATAATCAGATTAGCTCCCATTTCCACGAACCGAGTTTGACTGGAAATATCCCCCCAAGCGTGTATCCCCGCACCAACACCCATGGCCCGAGCCTTGGTAAAAATTGTCTCAACCTCCTTTAAAAATTTCGGATCGTCATACTTTTCTGGCAAACCTAAGTTGGATGACAAATCGTGCGGCCCTATAAGTACAGAATCGATGCCGGGTATATCTAGAATGCGATCGAGATTCTCAACTGCCGGAGCACTTTCAATATTTACGATAAGTAGATTGTTTTCGTTGAAGCCTAATATGTAGTCGGCAAGTTGATCTGGCAGTTTTCCTTCTAGTGCTTCATTAAGACGCTTGCCTTTCAAAGGCCGAAGCTTTGAGGCTCCTCTAAGAGTCTTTGCTTGTTCAACCTCTTCTATGTAAGGAGCCACTACTCCGGCAGCACCATCGTCAAGCACCATTGTGGCTTCATAAGGTGATGGAGAAACAATACGTACAAGGGGAGGTAACCCCATTGCGCTATAAGCGCGACACATCCAAGACACCTGACTGCGATCAAGTGCTATGTGCTCCGTATCAATAAAAACAAAATCGAGCCCGCAATCCCCAATAATTTTTAGCCAAAAAGGAGAAGGGGAAACAATCAAAGTTCCCAATACTGGCCCTCCATTATGAAGCGCATTCTTTAGATCAACCGATGTCATTTTAGTGAAAAACTTCCACGGGGGCACCAATCTTACAAGACTCTAGTGAAGCAAATACTGTGGCAGCTATGTCCCTACCATTTTGAGCATTTAGGATTGGCTCACTATCCGTATCAATTGAACGCGCAAAATCATCCATCAATAGAAAATCATTCTCATTTGCAATCCTCTCATTTTTAAACTCGGACAAAGGTTGATCGCGATAATAAATACTTACTTCCGGGCGAGCCTCTGTAATAACTAGCCCCCCTTTCGAACCAATAGCATGAATCTTGATTTCCCCAATATCAGGGTGACTAGCAGCTCCTATCCTTCCTATGCATAAAGAGCCAACAATCCCTTTGCCAATCTCCAATGACACAGAGGCTAAATCGTCGACATTATTGTCAACGTTAGCCTGATGAAAATGACTTGTTGTTCGGGCAAAAACTCTATGAACATTTTCACCAGTCAAAAGGTGAATATAACCAAGCGGGTAAATCCCTTCAATTTGCAACTCTCCCATAGGCTGAACACCTACGCCCCCATCAGATCCATCAGTGTGCGCCTCAATCTGGCGCTCCAACCAGTCTATTGGAGGATCATTAACCTTCCGCGTTCCTTTGGGAGGGCCGGCATCCTTTGAAAAATAAAAATCTACATGAACCGCTTGCAACTCCCCAATTACACCAGAATCAATGGCTTCTTTGGCCTGAATAACTGATGGCAAATAATTGCGATTCCAAAGCAAGAATTTGATATCGTTCTTATAAACCGCATCAACAAGTCTATCGCATTCTGAAAGGCTAGTGGACATCGGCTTGTCAGCTATTACATGAAGCCCCTCCTCTGCTGCACGAACCGCAAGTTCACAGTGACGTTCTGCTTGAGAGCTGACCGCTACTAGATCAAGGTCATATTCAGCAATCGCCTTAGCAACATTTTTTATGTAGGGGACACTAAACTCATCGGCAAATAATTGATTACGTTCATGTACCCAATCCGGTTGATCAGCATCATCAGCAACCACAACTAATTCAAACCGTGAATGTGCAGCGACGGCTCTCGGTAAATAATCATGCTTTACCACACTAAGCACTCCACACCTTAAAACTTTTAACCCTTCCATAGTTATTTTCTCTGCTCCTTTTTCACTACTTCTCGGGTATTGGCAGATTCCAAAACCTGATCAACTACTTGAACAGCGCAAATAGTATCTGCCAAAGAGACAGTCTGCTCATATTTTCCATCAATGACATCAACAAACTCTTGCAATTGATGAACTAATTCAGCGTGGCCTTGATTAGAGCGAATCGCACTTGGCTGGCCACCACTGTATAATAAATTCATATTATGATGATCATCAGCATAAGCCGCCCCCTTTTCGCCAATCATCGTTAAAGAATAATAATCTCCACCACTTGGAAGCGATGCCGCGAGATCTATCATAGCCATACCGCCATTTGTAAAACCAAGATGAAACTGAATATAGTCATCATTTACTGCAGATTGTAATGACCAAACCGAATCCGGCACCTCATTAAAGAACCAACAGGCAAGATCAATATCAGGTAAAATACGTTCTATTATAGTGCTTTTAATCTTACTTAAAGGAAGCCATCGGTGAATCCGAAGTAAACCTGGGGCTCCTAGTTTTCCGGTATCAACACTTCGCCTCACCGCCTGAATCGATGGAATAAATCGCCAAGGATGCGCAGGCATCAAAAGCACATTTCCCGCACCAATTGTTTCAGCCCCTTGGCCAAGCATACCAACGAGCGCCGGTTTACTAAGATTCATAGCCTCTTTAGCTATTCTCTCAGCAACATCTGCATCTGCATCAACAACAACCGCATCAAAATCATCAAGCTTCTGGGAAAATAAATCATCAATTGTGGTTACTTTCGCCAGGGAACCAAATGCTTTGCTCAAGTCACCTGAATCAAGTGGCGCGAACACTGTCCAAGTTGCACGATGCAGTCGGGTGCTAAGACCTGCATAAATCTTCGCTTTTTCCGATGAACCTATTAGTGCGAGCCGAATCATAATGACTATATGTAATGTGCGGCTAATGTCTCATGCTATATGCACTGGGCCAAACCAATTTGTTGCAACGATTCAAAGCCGAGCGCATCATCTGCTGATACCAATAACTAATTAAGCCATGTCAAAATCAAGGTCAAATACAGCCAAAAACCTTTCAAAGGCAGGGCGGTACCTAATAGTCGTCACTGCATTTCTTGGCTGGTTCTTCGCTGGCATGCACCTAGGCATCACATCCTTGGCTATGGGATCGGCTGCAAAAGACCTCCTACAAAACACCGGCCTTTACGAAATAACTTCAATGGACCGAGATGCGGCTAAACTAAAATTACAACAGAACCAACCAACAGAAAATGATGTCGAATCATTAGCCAAAAGTATCGCTGACAAACGACTGAGTTCAGCGAGTAGTAAATGGTTTGGATATTACGTTTGTGCTCTGCTGTTTGGAGGAGCGGCTGGAGGACTTGTGTTTGGAAGGCTTGGCGACAGATATGGTCGAGTCAAAGGAATGACCGCTGCAATATGTTGCTACTCTGGAATGTCTTTATTGGCATATTTTACCCAGTCACCATGGCAGCTTTTACTGGCTCGCTTTGTTGTTTGTATGGGCGTGGGGGGCATGTGGCCCAACGGAGTAGCTTTAATGAGTGAAGCATGGGCGAACGTTTCTAGACCATTGCTTGCCGGTATAATTGGCGCTGCTGCCAATGTCGGTATTTTTGTCGTTGGAAGTATTGGCAAATATGTTCGTGAAGTTTCAATTGATGACTGGCGATGGGTTATGTTGATGGGTGGAGCCCCTATTGCCCTTGGCCTAATAGTTCCTTTAATTGTTCCAGAGTCTCCGCGATGGCTGTCTCAAAAAAACAATAAAGATCCAGATAACAAAACCAAACAAATTAGCACTTCGGATATTTTCTTCTCCGGAATGCTTCCCGTCACATTAGTAGGAATTTTACTTGCAACTGTTCCACTTTTTGGGTCATGGGGCAGCTCAAACTGGGCAGTCAAATGGGCAGAAGATGTTGGATCTGATGGCTTAAAGGCACAAGTTATCATGTGGCGATCGTTACCTGGAATAGTGGGAAGTTTTCTTGGCGGCTGGATTGCTAGCCTTATTGGAAGGCGTCGCAGTTATTTTTTAAATAGTCTAATTTGTCTCGCGAGTGCGCAATGCATGTTTTGGTTTTCTAGCCCAACTGAACCATCAATATTTTTAGTATGGACAGCAGTACTCGGCTTTTTCAGTGGTATCTTTTTCGGGTGGCTCCCTCTTTTCCTTCCTGAGCTTTTTGTTACTCGAGTAAGGTCAGTCGGAGCTGGAGTTTGCTTTAATTTCGGCAGAATCATTACAGCAATTACTGTTTTTATTACAGCTGGATTAATCGCCTACTTTGACAACGATTTCCGTCAGATTGGACTTATTACAAGTCTGATTTATCTTTGCGGCGCCATTGGAATTCTACTTATGCCCAAAGGCGTTGAAGGAAAAATAAAGGACTAAATCAAGCAGAAACGTAATGGCAAAAAAAATTGGGATCATTGGGGTAGGATTACTTGGAGGAGCACTTGCCCACCGATTTTCTAATCAAGGGTGGGAAGTCATTGGGCACGATCACAAAGCAACAAGCACTGAAATGCTAACTATGTGTGATCTTCCCACTGAATTAGTTATGCAATGTCAAACCGTACTACTTTCATTGCCAACAAGTGATGTCGTTTCAAATGTAATTAATTCTCTAGGAAGTACGATTACAAATCAGCATTGCTTCATCGATACAACAACAGGAAAACCAGAAGAAATGATAGAAGTTGGCGAAACCCTTAATAGGCTTGGGGCCAACTATCTTGAAGCAAATATTGCAGGCTCCAGCGTATTAACAAAAACTGGAAACGCTACCTTATTTCTGGGAGGAGAAAAGGGTGTCATTAACAGCCAAGAAGACTTATTGAATGCTTTGACAATAAAGCAGTTTCATTTAGGGCCGGTAGGAGCCGCATCGAAATTCAAACTGGTACACAATCTAATACTCGGCCTAAACCGTGCTGGATTAGCCGAAGGCCTAGCTCTAGCTGAAACACTGGGGTTCAATCCCTCTGAAGCTTTAGTAATTCTTAACAAAACTCCAGCCGCTTCATTAGCAATGGAGGCTAAAGGAGATAAGATGGCTATGGGCAAATATACACCGCCGCAAGCAAAGCTGGCACAACACCTTAAGGATGTCCGAATTATAAGACAATTAGCTGACAAAGTGGGAGCCCACACTCCTTTAACTAATGCTCATCTGTCCCTACTTGAAAAAGCAGAGTCTCTTGGATTCGGAGAATCAGACAACGCAGCAATAATTGAAGCCTTTCGGCATAATTTGTGATTGATCCACTCCAGCCTCAAGGCTATTAACCTTCCCGTGAGTCCGGATAAAAAGTCCATAGAGGAAGAACTAAAATTTAATATAGGGATAATTGGAGCAACCGGTTATATTGGAGCTCCCTATCGAGCTGAAATTCGAGAATCAAAAGATGCTAATATCGTCGCTTTATGCGCCCGAAGACGCGAGCTACTTGAACGTGCAGGTGAGGAAGATGGAGCCACTCTTCTTACCAACGATTGGAGGGAAATAGTTAATCATCCAGACGTTAATTTTATAATCGTTGCAACGCCAGACGCACTACATCACGACGCGGTGATGGCTTGCGCAGAATCAGGAAAACATTTGCTCTGCGAAAAACCGGTGGGAATTAATGCCGATGAAGCATATGAAATGTGGGCTGCCTATCGAGATGCAGGATTACTTCATTACGTCCCATTTTGGACACGCTTTTCTGAACCTTTTGTGAAAGGTAAAGAAGTGCTGGACTCGGGGCAACTTGGAGACATAAGAGGGGTGATTTATCGTTGGCACAACCCGCGTCCAATTGACATGCCCTTGACGTGGCGGGATGACGAATCTCTTTCCTCCGCGGGAAGCATCGCAGATGTAGGGTCACATGCATACGACACACTCCGATGGATGCTTGGGAAGGAAGCTGTGCGTGTCCAGGCACACGCCGACACGATAACTCCACCAAAACCAGATTTAGGAGGAGTCAATTTGACAGAAGCAATTGAACTTGGACAAACAGGAGTCCAAACAAATCCTACCAAACGAAAAGGGACAACGGTTGACTATGCAAGTGTTGCATGGGAATTCGATGATGACTCAGTTGGAACGCTTATCCTTTCTCATGCGCCCTTTATTCGTAAAGGAATTGCTCCAGAATTGGAATTACATGGAACGAAAGCATCTTTGGGGATTGACCGATTAAGTGGCAATATCACCCTAGCTAAGCCGGATAAACCTGTAGAAATTATCGACTGCAAACCGGACAATGGCTTTGGAAATCGTTTTCAAAAATACGTCTTTCCAAGCTTAAGGAAAGCTTACGGCGGACAGGCCTCAACTCATCCGAATTTAAAAGACGGATGGCGCGTACAACTTTTCACTGATGCTGCTGCCCGATCTGCCCGGTCAGGCCGCTGGGAAACCGTTGAGTAAAAGGCGATTACTTAGCTCGAAGATCCAAGCAAACCAAATCTCCACGCGAGTTACGACAATAAACTCGCCCATTGGAAAGCACCGGGGTTGTCCAGCACTTAGGGCCAGTTACTTGAGCACGGGAAATTTCAGTAAAAGTTTCTGGATTAGAATCAGCTACAACCAATTCTCCCTGATTGCTTATTATCAATAGGTTTTTACCAATGGCCTGCAAAGCTCCAAAACCTCCAAAACTTTTTTCCTCCCACTTCATTTCACCAGTAGCCATCTCTAAACAACGTAATGTCCCTCTGCCAGTATTACCGCTAAATCCATATAGATAACCATCTATGAGAACGCATGCGTTAAAGTGGTTACACATGTTTTTATTCTCCCAAATCTTAGTTACTTTGGTTCCATCAACTTTTAGAAGTGCACACCCCCGATCATATCCAGATGAGATAAACACCTTATCTCCAAGTAGAATAGGATCAGCTGAATTAACACCATATTTAGTTTTCCATGGATATCCCCATAGTTTTTTTCCATCTTTAGGATTAATTCCAACCACTTCATCCGCAGCAAATAAAACTAATTCATTTTGACCTCCTCTAACGTATGGAACAAATGAGGAATAACCAGAGGCGGCTTTTCCTGTTTCCCAAATGACTTCACCAGTTTTTTTATCTAGGCAGGTCCCATAGGTGCCAACATTTACAAAAAGAGAATTATCACTGACTACTGGCGAACTGGCATAACCCCACTGCGGGCGCTTAGATTTAATGGCTTTACCAACATTTTTTTCCCAAACAATTTTTCCATTGGAAGCTTCAAAACAAATTAGCAAGCCATCCTTACTAAGTGTATATAGGTGTTTACCATCAATGGTTGGGGTAGCACTGGTGCCGCCGTCATAATATTTTGGATCCAATTTTGACTCATAACTATAAGTCCATATTTCTTTTCCTGTAACAGAGTCGAAACAAAAAATTGTGTCTTTTTCTGTACCGCGACCACGTCCCGAGTTTCCCATTGAGTAGGCGCGCCCCTCTGCAACTGTAATCGATGAGAAACCCGTTCCAATCTTGGCTTTCCACAAACGCTTAGGTCCATCATCAGACCAATTGGCGGTCCAATTAGTTTCTTTGGAAATGCCGTTAACATCTGGGCCTCTCCACCTATGCCAGTCAGCTGCTTCGGCAAAAACAACAGTACCTATCAAAAAAAGTAAAATCCGAATACTTGGGAACAGTAGATTCTTCATATAAAAAATGAAAACGATGGGTAACCAACCCTTAGAATTCAGTCAAACCCGAATCACAAAAAACCACTCGTCAAAAAAGAGAAGATTCAGCCTATAAAAGTTAGCCAAGGCTAACTTTTATATTGACCTTGCCCAACTAATGAAATATAGCCAAGGCTAACTTTTAACGGCGCCGACGTTAATAAGCTTATTTTCAAAATGAAGCGAATCGCTATTTTAATATTAGTAATAGTTGCCATAGCCGATCCTATTCAGGGTCATGCTAATAAGATGAATGTGGTCACCACCTCAACTATGGTAACCGACATGGTTAAGTCAGTTGGGGGAAGCCGCGTCAGTGTAGTCGGCCTAATGGGACCAGGAGTCGACCCCCATCTATACAAGCCGGCCTCAGGAGATGTTGTTAAATTACAACGGGCCAAAGTTATCTTCTATTCTGGCCTTATGCTCGAAGGTCGAATGAGTGATCTATTTTTCAGAATGTCACGAGCTGGCAAAAAGGTTTATGCTGTAACTGAGTCCATACCTGAAAAGAACCGCCTCGAGCCGCCTGAATTTGAAGGGCATTGGGATCCGCACGTTTGGGGAAACCCTTCGCTTTGGAGTAAATGTGTTGAAACTGTAGTCGAAGGCCTTAGTGAAGCAGATCCTGCTGGCAAAAACTATTATATCAACCAAGGCGCTAAAGTAGAAAAAGCTTACAAACGAGTTCATAACTGGGGGAGAAAGCGCATCGCAGAGCTACCAAAAAAACAACGTATTCTTGTAACAAGCCATGATGCATTTAACTACTTTGGCAAAGCTTTCGAATTTCAAGTTGTAGCTGTACAAGGGCTATCCACAGTGACTGAAGCTGGTTTGGCAGACATCGCCAAAATGGTAGATTTTATCAAAGAAAAAAACCTGAAGGCTATCTTTGTTGAAAGCAGTGTTAATCCAGCGGCAATACAACGGATCAGCAAAGATGCTAATGTTAAGATTGGTGGCGAATTATTCTCGGATGCTTGTGGCAAACCTGGGGACATTCACATGAACCAGGGTGAAGAATATGATGTCGGGACATTTGTAGGTATGGTCAAGCATAACATAAATACGATTGTTGAAGCCTTGAAATAGGCAAATTATAACGACATGAAAAGGGCCACACTATTAATGTTTATCTCTTTGCCTTTTGCAGCTTCCCAGGCTGGCGAATTCAGCACATGGGGAAATGACCGAGGGATCGATTTATTTTTCGATTACAGTTCTGAAGTTATGAGCAACGTTTCCGGCGGGGAACGAACTGGCACCGGATACAACGGGCTAGCATCGTTTGGATTAGACGTTGATCTAGAACAAACAGCAGGATGGAAAGGAACATCTTTTCGTTTGAGTGGAATGGATCTGCACGGTTCCGGAATTGCAAGTCGGACAGGCGATATCATGGGCGTTAGTGACATTGAAGGCTACGGGAGTGTGCGTCTTTATGAATCTTGGATTGAAAAAGAGTTACTTGAAAGCGGAGTTAGTCTTCGCGCGGGATTACTTCTTGCAGACGAGGAGTTTTCAACCCTTGAATCAGCCGGGCCGCTTCTTAATGCAACCTTCGGGTGGCCAGAATTTATCTCATTGAACGTCCCTAATACTGGGCCGGCGTTTTATATCCCTGCACTTGGGGCAAGACTACTTTGGAGTCCTAGCGATAATTTATACACACAGATTGGGGTTTTCGATGGAGATACTTTTGATTCTCTAGATGGTGATGACACAATAAATCGACACGGATTACATTGGGAACTTGGGAACGGACAAGGCTCAATAATAATGGGTGAAATCGGCTACCGAATTAATCAAGGATTCAACGATGAAGGGTTGCCAGGCACATACAAGCTTGGGGTCTGGCATCATTCGGGAAATTTTCAAAGTTTAAATAGTAATTCCACTCACAATGGGAATCAGGGTGTTTATGCTTCAGCAGAACAGATGGTATTTTATGAATACGGTGATCAGGGATTAAATATATTCGCTCGCATCGGATTTGCCCCAGATGATTGCAGTGAAATATCCAATAGCTTTCAAATCGGCTTTGGTTACACTGGACTAATCCCTAATCGAGACATAGACAAGCTTGCCTTAGGGGTTTCACATGCAAAAATTAGTAAAAACCTCCCCGGTCGAACAGCCGAAACGGTAGTTGAAGCCTGTTACACTTACTTCATGAGTGATGACTTTTCCATTCACCCTAATATGCAATGGGTTCATGATCCAGGCGCATCAGGTGAGCTGGATGCTGCTGTGGTATTTGGTTTGCGGGTTAACCTTAGTATTTAATGAGCGAAAATCCCGTCGAAGAAAATCAAGAATTTCCTCTGGAAGTCCATGACCTAACAGCCGGATATCACAAAAAACCGGTTCTATGGGGAATTGATCTACAAGTGCCGAAAGGTAAATTGGTGGGAATTGTAGGGCCTAATGGAGCGGGTAAATCAACTCTGATCAAGGCCGCCATGGGACTGGTACCTCCAAGCAGTGGGTGGGTGAAAATCTTCGGCAAACCATACAACGAAAATCGACGGCGTGTTGGATATGTCCCTCAACGAGAGTCGGTTGATTGGGATTTTCCAGTAACGGTCATGGATGTTGTGATGATGGGACGATACGGCCACGTTGGTTGGTTTAAGCGCCCAAAAAAAGCCGACAGAGAAATTGCTCGCGATTGTCTAGATAAGGTCAAAATGTTGCCATTCGCCAATCGACAAATTTCTAATCTAAGTGGAGGGCAACAGCAACGCGTTTTTTTAGCCCGAGCACTGGCGCAAGAAAGCGATGTTTATTTCATGGACGAACCTTTCGCTGGTGTTGATGCCGCAACAGAGTCTGCAATCATCACTTTGCTGCATGAACTTCGTGAAAAAGGTAAAACACTTTTAGTTGTGCACCATGATCTTCCAACAGCTCGCAACTACTTTGATCAATTATTACTACTTAATATGCGGGTCGTCGCATATGGCAACACAGAGGATGTATTCACCTATGACCTTCTACAGAAGACCTATGGAGGACGCCTAACAATCCTTTCTGAAGTAGCCGATGCCGTTCGCCAAAGGGAAAATTAAAATGGACAAGGGACAGGCAAATTTTGCAAAGCGTCATGAATGTTACGGTCTGCTTGGTTTGTTGGCACTTGGCTTATTACTTCCAGAATGCGTTTGGGCTGCCAAAATTAGTGATCTTGCTGCTGATTCATCCCTAGGAGAACAAGTGCTTCGCTTCCTCTCATTTCGAGATCCATCTGTTCGATATGCGGTTGCTGGAGCGGTACTACTTGGCATTTCTTGTGGCCTCCTTGGATGCTTCATTGTTGTGCGAAAAATGGCACTGGTAGGAGATACGCTTTCTCATGCAGTC
>SHAK01000048.1 GCA_004213515.1 Limisphaerales bacterium
TAGTGGCAACATGATCTTCATTTTCACGCAAGTAAAGCAGCCCGCCGTGAACCATGGGGTGTAGCGTCTTCACTCGACCATCGAGCATTTCTGGAAATCCGGTGTAATCACTTATGTCTACGGCCTCTATCCCCGCCTCTCGTAACGCTTTGGCCGTACCTCCCGTCGAAAGAATTTCGACTCCTGCATTTACAAGCACTTCCGCAAATGGTATAAGCCCTGTCTTGTCGGAAACTGAAATAAGTGCGCGTTTGATTTTTGGCATAGTATTAGTTATATAATTCTTTTTTTAATCTTTAGATGAATTATCTCTCAGATAATAAAATAATTTAAGATATCTTTGACCCGCATTTTACTGCTGGGGGGAAGGCGGATTCGTTTTGGGTGAATTTGCCTCTATTGATGGTTGTGGAGATACAGGAAATGCTGAAGAACTTGATGACTTTAGTCCCGCTGGGACTCTGACTGGGACTGGCAATCCGGCTTCTGGTTTTTCGTAAGTAATAAAAGATCCATCCTCGTCAATTAATGTAGCCGTAACAAAAATGAGTAGATATCTCGGTTTGTCTAATGTTGCACGTTTTCGAAAAAATGCACCAAGACCAGGTATATTTCCAAGGATTGGAACTGACTCCACAACAGTTCGCTGCTCACGCTGAAGAACACCACCCATCATTATGCTTTGCCCTGACCCCACTACTACTCGTGTTGATAACTCCTGTGTTCGCCATTTAGGAAGAAAGATTTGCATTTGATTATTATCGGTCTCGTCAAGCTGATCCACAGTTTGCCCGTCGAGCGAAACATAACTTACATTTTGGTTTACCACAGGATGCAAAGCCAACAAGATACTTTGCCCATCCCCTCCGATACTTGCTACAACATCTAGTGAAACCCCTGCAGTAATTTTACTTGGCTTACCCGTTGGAACAAGGCGGGCTGAAGTGCTAAAATTATTTTCATTACCCAAAAATTTTTCCTCGATTGCAAATTGTTCATAATAATAATTAACTTCACCATCATTTATTTTACCTGGGCGATTGTTTAAAAGTGTCAACCTTGGGGAGCTCAATAATTGACTTTCCCCACTCTGCTCCAGCGCACTAAGCACCGCAGTTAAATCAGCATTCTCTAGGATACTGTCATTATCAAAAACATTTTTTAAAGTAATTCGCGTAATCATCCCCTCTTGACTACTAATATTCCCCTGACTTATCCCCGTTTGATCTTTTACAGCCCCCTTTCCGATACTAGATGCCCACCTGAATCCCAAATCTAAAAAAGCTGCCTCTGAAATTGTAATAAAACGAGCTTCTATCAACACCTGTTGAATTGCTCGATCAAACTCGTCAATAATTTTTTCAAGCAGTTCGAACTGAGACGGTGTTCCTGTAGCAACAATTAAATTACGCTCATAATCTATCATGAATTCACCCTTAAAAAACTTTTCTATCGCTTCCGAAATAGAAGGGTTCTGCGACTTACTATCATTTACAAACTTTTGATAGGTCGTCGTTTCCCTCGTTACTGAAGGCCCTTCCGCAGGCGTTGTAGTTACAGAAATAGTCTCATCAGGCCCAAATTGCGCTGGCACAATAAATCCTTTTCTCAACCTGTAAAAACGAGTTTCTTCGATCAACTCCTTTGAGGCTTTACCATCGATAACCCAAATCAATTCATCTCCTACTTGAAATTTTACTCCTGTATTTCTCGCAATATATTCCAGTAATTCATTAAGCGGCACATCATTAAGCTTAAGAGTAAGCTTTTGCTGTAACGGCTTCATTTCCTGGTCAGCGACAAAATTAATGTCTTCTTTTTTGCCAAGTTCAAAAAGTATTTGCTGAATAGAGAGATTTTCAACTTCAATAGAAACCTTGGTTTTTAACAGCTCAAACATACGCCCCTTTTCACTCTGCGCATCAAAAAGAAATCCTTTTTTGGTTACCTTTTTACCAAATGTCTCAGGCACATAGGGAGTTGCCTCAATCATCTCCAAGGCGTCACGTAAATCTTTACGCGGCGGCAACCCTCGATCCTTACTTTCATTCCATAGTTCTTTGAGGGTAGGGTTCATTCCTGTTTGCCTGGCATTTACGCTGCGTATCCTGTCCTCAATAGCCTGTTGGCGTAGTAGCGTTTTCTGAGTTGTTACCCACTCGCTTATACGCTGTAAAACAGGATCCTCTGGATGTTCTTGCAGCAGCAAACTTATTTCAGCTTCAGCTTCTTCCCACTTCCCTTTTTCTGAGAGATTAAAAATAGAGTCGAGTTCTTCATCATAGGAAGCATTGTATTTAACTCGATCGTTAAGACTAAAAGTATTGTTACTTTTCTTTGGCGAACGGCAACCTGCACCAAAAATTAAAGCACCAAAAATTAAAATAATAATCAGAAACTTAGATGAATTATGAATCCCTTCAGAAATAGTTTTTATTTTAAAATTCATTATGCAGCTTCAGCTCTACTTTTGACCAAGCGATACCAATTATCGCGCTGGCGGGGATTATATCCGATATCTTTAATTAGTCGCTGCATATCTCCCTCATCCATACAGAATGTAGTGCCAGCCTCTGAAACAACATTTTCTTCAATCATAATACTGCCTAAATCATTTGCTCCATAATTCAAAGCCACTTGCCCAATCTCTAGGCCTTGCGTCACCCAAGAGCTCTGAATATTTGGAACGTTGTCCAAGTAAATCCGACTCAGTGCTTGCATCCTCAAGTACTCGTTTGCCCCAACTGTTGGTGCCTTGAGTTTAGTATTTTCTGACTGAAAGGTCCATGCAATGAAAGCAGTAAACCCTCCTGTCTCATCCTGTTGCCGCCTGACTCTTTCAAGGTGCTCAACACGGTGTTCAATACTTTCCACGTGCCCAAACATCATTGTCGCAGTAGAAGCCATGTTGAGCTTGTGTGCAACCGCCATCACCTGCAGCCAGTCATCTGTCATCGCCTTCAATGGGGCTATGCGATTGCGAACTTCATCTACCAGAATTTCTCCTCCGCCTCCGGGGATAGATCCTAGCCCTGCATCTCGAAAGTCACGAACTAAACTCTCGAGTGGCTCATCGAAAACATCACGGAAATGAATGAATTCACTCGGGCTAAATGCATGGATATTGATCTCAGGAAATTTATCACGAATGTGCCCTAGTAAATCAAGATACCACTGCTTGTTTAACTTGGGATGGTGACCTCCCTGCATAAGAATTTGCGTTCCTCCAAGAGCTACTGTTTCCTCAATTTTTTTGTCAATTTCTTCATGAGAAATTACATAAGACCCCTCTTGTTTTTCTGTTCGCCAAAATGCGCAGAACTTACAGTAAACATTACAGACGTTGGTGTAATTTATGTTGCGATCAAGGATATAAGTAACAATGTCGTTTCCTTGTCCGTCATAGTCCTCAGCTTTAGCCAACTGGCGACGACGATCTGACAACGCTCCCAACTGCTGTAATGGCAAACGTGACAATTCAACAGCCTCCGACTGTGATATCCGTTCTCCATTCCAAACTTTTTGGCAAAGATCGTCCATTGTGGCTTCAAGCCTTCAAAAAAGAGTCTAGTGTTTTGTTCACAAAAGGCAACGCGCTTGCCTGACGGTCAGCTCTTGTTTTTTTGCTTAGACCAAGTATCGCGCAAAGTTGTGGTGCGGTTGAATACTGGCGTGCCATTTTCGGAGTCTTTTAAGTCTGCACAAAAATACCCCAATCGCTCAAACTGAAATGATTCGCCCGGGGTCGCCTCGGAAAGACTCGGCTCCAGTTTCGCATCAGCGATGATCTCTAATGACGATTCGTTTATATAGTCAAGAAATGTCTTACCATCCTCCTCCTTATTCGGGTCTTCTGTTGTAAAAAGTCGATCATATAGTCTTACTTTTGTTTCAAATGCCTTAGCGGCGGAAACCCAGTGAATCGTTCCCTTAACCTTGCGCCCATCGGGAGCGTTCCCTCCTCGAGTTTCCGGATCGTATGTGCAATGCAGCTCTACAATTTCTCCAGCATCATTTTTGATAACCTCTTGGCAAGTAATAAAATAGGCAAATCGTAACCTTACCTCGCGGCCTGGACCAAGCCGGAAGAACTTATTTGGGGGATCTTCCATAAAATCATCTTTCTCGATGTAAATTTCTCGGGTAAATGGCATTATTCGAGTTCCCGCCTCAGGGTTTTTCGGATTGTTAACAGCTTCCAGATCCTCGACACGTTCCTCCTGAAAATTTGTGATCACAACCTTGATTGGGTTAAGCACCGCCAGGCGCCGCTCCACCGTTTCATTTAAATCCTGTCGCAAGCTATGTTCAAGCAGAGCCACGTCAGTCAGGCCATTAAACTTTGTCACCCCAATGGCATGACAAAACGCCTTAATACTGGCCGGTGTAAAACCTCGACGGCGCAGGCCAGAAACAGTCGGCATTCTTGGATCATCCCATCCACTAACATAAGCCTCTTCAACAAGTACCAGAAGTTTGCGCTTACTGAGAACGGTGTAAGTCAAATTCAACCGAGCAAATTCTATCTGACGAGGATGACACTCCACAGAGAGTTTAGCTAACACCCAATCGTACAATGGTCGGTGAACTTCAAATTCCAGAGTGCAAAGTGAATGTGTAATCCCCTCTATAGAATCTGATAAGCAATGCGTAAAGTCGTACATCGGGTAAATACACCACTTATCACCTGTCCTATGATGTGCAATTTTTCGAATGCGGTATAGCACAGGGTCTCGCATATGCAAATTAGGAGACGTCATGTCAATTTTAGCGCGTAATACCTTCGTCCCATCGTCAAATTCTCCATCCCGCATACGCTTAAACAAATCAATATTTTCCTCTGGTGAACGATCTCGATAAGGACTTTTTTTACCGGGGGTTTTTGGGCTGCCTCGATGTTCCGCAATCTCATCAAGAGACAAATCGCAGACATAAGCTTTCCCTTCTTTAATCAGTTTCTGGGCAAAGTCGTATAATTTATCAAAATAGTCTGAGGCAAAAAAAAGATTATCGCCCCATTCAAAGCCCAACCACGACACGTCTTGCTTAATTGAATCAACGTACTCGCTGTCCTCCTTTACAGGGTTCGTATCGTCAAATCTAAGGTGGCATGCCCCCCCTTTATTTTCCTTTGAAAGCCCAAAATTAAGGCAAATGGACTTGGCATGACCAATATGAATGTAGCCATTAGGCTCGGGAGGAAACCTCGTGACTGGCGCTTCATGCTTACCGCTAGACAAATCGTTGGCAATAATCTCCCGAATAAAATCAAGTGACTCAGACTTAGCGTCGTTATTACCTTCTTCCAAAGTATTTTCTTGGTTCCCCATCTTATTTCTGGCCTGCCCATAGGCAACCAGACCGCGACCCTAAATCAGTGCTCATACTTGGCCAAGCGCTTTAACCCAAGGACTCTAGGCTTCACAGGTTCGACTTTCTGCTTTTGACTGTTTCAGGCCCTAACATTTAATCATCTATGACCGAACCCCAGCCTTTTATTTTTGATGTTCATTTAGATCTATCAATGAACGCAATGGAATGGAACCGAGATTTAACGCAGCCACTCGAAAAAATTCGTATTTGTGAAGCCAACCAGACCGACAAGCCCGATCGAAGTATGGGAACAGTATGCCTTCCTGAAATGCGTAAAGGCAATGTAGGCCTATGTGTCGCAACCCAAATTGCACGCTATACCAAGCAAAAAAACCCTTTACCCGGATGGCATTCCCCAGCCCAAGCCTGGGCACAGTCACAAGGACAATTGTCTTGGTATAATGAGGTAGAACGTCAAGGAGAGCTGACTCAAATTTGTAATTTAGAACAACTTGAATCCCACCTGGAAAAATGGTCAACAGGCCAGAACAAGCAACTTCCTATTGGTTATGTCCTGAGTCTGGAAGGGGCTGACTCAATAATAACACTCCAACATCTTGAATCGGCTTACGAAAAAGGATTACGAGCAATTGGCCCAGCACACTATGGCCCTGGAACGTATGCTCCTGGCACAGGCGAAAGCGGGCCTTTAGGCAATGGAGCCACTGAACTTCTTCGTGAGATGGAGCGCTTAAATATTATTTTAGATGTAACCCACCTGAGCGATACGTCACTGGATCAAGCTTTGGACACCTTTTCTGGAACGGTTTGGGCCAGTCACTGCAACTGCCGCACATTGGTTCCAGGAGAGCGCCAACTTAATGATCATCAACTGAAACGCCTTATAGAGAGAGGGGGAGTTATCGGAGCGGCGTTGGATGCATGGATGCTCATCCCGGATTGGCAGCGCGGATTAACAACCCCGCAATCTTCTGGAGTTAAACTATCCCACGTGGTCAATCATATAGACTATGTTTGTCAACTTGCTGGTAACTCAAAACACGCATGCATTGGAACAGATTTAGATGGAGGCTTTGGCCTTGAGCAATCGCCAGGAGACATGGAATCGATAGCCGATCTCCAAAAACTACCGTCCATTCTTGGCAAACGCGGCTATTCTACTGACGACATCAATAATGTTATGGGATTAAACGCTATTGATATACTGCGAAGTGCTTGGAAGTAGGGTTTGCTGGAGATTTTGTCCTAGCCCGTTTAAGCTCAGCAGCAACTTGTTATGAGCGAGCCAAAGAAACAAAACGAAACGGCACAACCTAGCGTGATGGACGAAATCTCACGTCTCTGGGCCGGGCTTCCGGACAAGCCATTGTTTTTCGCACTGTTCGTAACTTGGTTGGTTTTCTTCCATTTACTCGGTAACTCCACCCTAGGTTATATCGACACTCACTCACTTTACGCATGGATGAACTGGACCTACAGCACCTCAAAAGACGATGAACTGGGCTATATCATCCCACTGATCGTACTAGGGTTGTGCTATTGGAAACGCGATGAGCTTTTGGCTGTGCCCAAGCATACTTGGTGGCCGGCGTTAGCACTGGTAACCCTTGCTTTGGCAATCCACCTGACCGGGTATGTGATCCAACAAGCCCGGGTTTCGATCGTGGGATTTTACTTTGGCATATACTCCCTAACAGGTCTGGTCTGGGGGCCGGGATGGCTGAAGGCTAGTTTCTTCCCCTGCCTGCTTTTTGCATTTGGGGTCCCCGTGGGAACGATGGCAGAAACAGTGACCGTGCCACTCAGTCACATCGCCTCCGATATCACCGGTTGGATCTGCGGGACTCTGCTCGGCATCGACATAATACAAGAGGGTGTTCAAATCTCAGACTCTCAAAGGCGGTACACATACGCGATCGCGGCGGCGTGCAGTGGATTGCGGAGCCTTATCGTCACACTCGCCTTTTTCACCATTTACGGATTCGTAGCATTCACAAAAAAATGGAAAACTTCACTGATCATTTTGTCCGCGTTTCCTTTGGCCGTTGCAGGAAATGTTCTTCGATTGACATTGATTATCTTAGCCGCAGAAATGGTCGAAACAGCCAAGCCGGGGGACGGCCAAGCTGCCGGGAATTTCGTGCACGACAACGGCATCCTAAGCCTGCTCCCTTACATTCCTGCTTTTATAGGAGTCTTCATCCTTGGCCGAATCATCAAAGAGGATGACCAAAGCGAACCCGAAATCGGCCCAAAATTATCCAAGAACAAAGCAGATGAATAAAAAGGGCAAAGTCATTTTGATTGTTTTCCTCGCACTTATCGGAGCGTCCTCCGCCTTCCTCAGCCGACTGACTTTTGCGCTAGGCGAACCCGGAGTGCGACTTGCAGAAATGCAGATTCTTAACGAGACCAACAAAGTCGTTCGAACCAATGGAGTAGACCTGCCGGTCGACCTTCTGCAGTGTATCTCAGAAGCGACGCCAATCACCACCAAGGAATTGGATTGGCTGCCGGACGATACCACCTACGGCCGGCGCCGCTATACATTTCCTGATAAAACTTGGATAGAAAATAACGTTGTATTGATGGGAAAAGACCGCACTTCCATCCACAAACCAGAATACTGCCTACCCGGCCAAGGATTCACCATCGACCGTCGCGAGACCGTCAACATCTCAATCAAGAAGCCTCATTCCTACAATCTCCCCGCCATGAAGCTTACAACATCTCGTCCATTCCGGGACAGCAATGGCAACGAAGTACAAATGCGCGGCATTTACGTCTACTGGTTTGTCGCAGACGACAAGTTGGCCACAGATCACTTCGCCCGCATGTGGACGATGACTAAAGGCCTTCTCACTGAGGGCGAACTTCAGCGCTGGGCCTATATATCCTATTTCGCCATATGCCAACCGGGGGGAGAAGACGAAACCTATGCCAAGATGGCGAACTTCATCTCTGAATCTGTACCCAGATTCCAGACTACCACCGGGCCTCCTAAAGACTGATCACTTGCTGGACTTCAGGCGCGTCTGTAGGAACGCCTTGAGTTCCGTTGCCGATTTTTTGCCGAATCCGGGAACCGTCTGAATCTCCTCAAGCGTGGCAGATCGAAGCCGGCTCACCGAGCCAAACTGTTTCAGCAATGCTGCCTTCCGGCTGCCCCCAATACCTGGCAAATCATCCAGCACACTTTCTGAAATTTTCTTCAATCGCAACTCCGCATTATATTTATTTGCAAACCGATGCGCCTCGTCACGTACCCGCTGCAGCAACTTCAGTGCACCACTGTCCTGGCCAAGCCGCAAAGGCTTTCTTTCTCCCGGCTGGAAGATTTCCTCGAACTCCTTGGCCAAGCCGATGGCTGGCAAACGATCCAAACCAAGCTTGGCCAACTCGCGGCACACCATCCCGAGTTGACCTTTCCCTCCGTCGACAAGAATCAAATCAGGCATCGCCCTTCTCTCGTCTCTTAAACGTGTATAACGCCGCTTAACAGTTTCTGCCATACAGGCAAAATCATCCTGCTCCCTTACGCTCTTTATTCGAAACCTTCTATATTGTGATCGATCTGGCTTTCCATTCAAAAAACTGACCATGGACGCTACCATAAATGTGCCGCTAATGTTTGATATATCAAAGCCCTCTATTCTCTTAGGCGGCTCAGGCAAACCAAGCGACTGGCCAAGTGATGCAAGATCACGCTTGAAATCGATTGCGCCAGGCAAATTTGTTGGAATTCTAGAGAATTTTCGTGTTTTTCGCGTTGTTTCACGCAAATCTTGAATGATATCTCGGCATCGGGCGGCCTTCTCAAAATTCAAATCTGCTGAGGCTTTTTGCATTTCTGCCTCGATCTCTTTTTCCCACTCTTCGGTTTGCCCTTCTAAGAAATCGCAAGCTGCAACAACTTGTTTGCGATATTCATCTAGCGTCACTTTACCCACGCAAGGAGCAGAGCAGTGCTGCAAATGACCATATAAGCAGTGCTTAAAATCTCGCTTTGTTGGAACAAGTGGCCGACACCCCCGGAGGTTAAATTTTTTTCTCAACATGATTGTTGTCCGGCGGCAGGCCCCGCTGCTAACAAATGGCCCAAAATACTTTGCTCCGTCCTGCTGTCGCATTCGGGTAAATGTAAACCTAGGTATATCGTCCTTAAGGTTTACTTTAATAAGAAGAAAATTTTTATCATCTCTGAAACTGACATTGTATCTTGGTTTGAATTCCTTGATCAATTTCCCCTCAAGTAACAGGGCCTCTGGCTCACTCTTTACTATATGAACGTCAAAGTCCTCTATAGCTTCAATTAAAGCAGCCAGCTTAAGGTCCCATCCTTGTCTGCGGGATGGATGAAAGTATTGGCTTACCCGTTTTCTTAAAGCTCTGGCTTTTCCAACATAAATCACGGTACCAAACCGATCCCTCATCAGATATACCCCGGGCTTATGCGGAATCTTACTGAGTTTACTTCGGATACGGTCGTTCACAGGCATTGCTTCACTGCTTCTAAAGTTTCCAACGGCGAGGTTCAAGAATTCTAACAACTTAATAAGGAATTCAGCATCGTATTGCCTTTGCCCTCCAATTATGTTGGATTCGTCTGTTCTGCCAATTCGGCTGCCAAAAAACCGAAACTTAAATGCCTGAGCTTAACAGCAATCAACTATGGGATAGATTCAAAAAATATTACTTTGAGTTTCCCACTATCAATCTGGGTCTGGATATCAGCCGCATGAAGTTTAGGGATGAATTCATTGAAGAATTTCGACCTCGTTTGGAAAAAGCTTTTAAAGAGATGGATGAACTTGAAGCGGGAGGAATTGCAAATCCAGACGAAAATAGAATGGTCGGCCACTACTGGCTTCGAAATTCTCAATTAGCTCCTACAACTGAAATCCGTGATTCCATAAATAAAGCCATAACCATGATCGAGACCTTTTCGTCTGAAGTTCACAAAGGAATTATTACAGGTGAAAGTGGCCGCTTCGAACATCTTTTGGTAGTTGGAATCGGGGGTTCAGCCCTTGGCCCACAATTCGTTTCAAAAGCCTTATCTCAACCGAGGGAAGACAAGTTGCAGGCTTGGTTCATCGACAACACAGATCCCGACGGGATAGATTACATTAAATGCAAATTAGCGAATTTACTAGGAAATACGCTTGTTATTGTGATTTCTAAATCTGGAGGAACCAAAGAAACTCGTAATGGCATGCTTGAAATGCAGGCGGCATATAAATCCGCAGGATTAGATTTTGCAAATCACTCAGTGGCCATAACAGGAGAAGGCAGCACACTAGACCAAATAGCTGAAAGCGAAGGATGGCTTAGGCGATTTCCCATGTGGGACTGGGTGGGCGGACGGACAAGTGAAACATCCTCAGTGGGACTACTTCCGGCCGCGCTGCAAGGGATCGACATCAAAGGCCTTTTAGATGGGGCAAGTGCCTGCGATCAGGTTACTAGGAGCAAATCATTCGAAGAAAACCCAGCTGCGCAACTGGCTTGTATGTGGCATTACGCCGGCGATGGGCATGGCAAAAAAGACATGGTAATCCTTCCATACAAAGACCGCCTTGAATTATTTTCTAAGTATCTCCAGCAGCTTGTAATGGAATCAATTGGCAAGGAATTAGATTTAGACGAGAACTTAGTGAACCAAGGAATAGCTGTATATGGCAATAAGGGGTCAACAGATCAACACGCATATGTTCAACAACTCCGAGAAGGCGTTCACAACTTTTTTGTTACCTTCATTCGTGTATTAAAAGACAGAAGCGGAGACTCCATTCAAGTTGAAGAACTTATAACTTCTGGAGACTACCTAGACGGTTTTTACCAAGGCACAAGGAAGGCTCTTTATGAAAATGGTCGCGAATCTATAACTATAAATATTACAAAAATTGACAGTTTTAATATTGGCGTGTTGATCGCATTATACGAACGTGCCGTTGGCTTCTATTCTACACTCATAAATATAAATGCATATCATCAGCCAGGTGTGGAAGCAGGGAAAAAAGCAGCTGAAGAAATAATCAATTTACAAGTCCAAATAATCAATTTCCTTAGTAAAAACGCAAATTCTGCTTATGTCGTTGATAAAATAGCTGATGCACTGAAAGTGAACAATAAGCGAGAAGAGGTCTATCAGATCTGCAAGCACTTATCTTCAAATCCGTCTTCAGGTGTAGTAATAAATGAGGCGAATTCCATCGATCTTGCCACCTTCTCTGCCAAATAATAAATGTTCGTATACCCAAAAAAATACGATGTGATAGTTGTTGGCGGAGGTCATGCCGGCGTTGAGGCAGCGCTTGCTGCAGCCCGCATAGGATGCCAGACATTAATGCTAACAATGAATGCCGATACTATTGGTCAGATGTCCTGCAATCCTGCAATCGGCGGCTTGGCAAAAGGGCATATAGCAAGAGAGATAGACGCTCTTGGCGGAGAAATGGGAAAATGCACCGACATGACCGGGCTTCAGTTTAGGATGCTCAATACGAAAAAAGGCCCAGCCGTTCGAGCGCCCCGCGCGCAGTGCGATAAAAAAGCTTACCAATTCCGCATGAAATGGATATGCGAGCGGCAGCCAAACCTAGATATTCGGCAAGGCCAAGTTTCTAAACTCGTACACAAGGCAGGTAAAGTAATTGGCGTTGATACAACAATGGAAACCCGCTACGAAGGTGCATCTATAATTATTACAACAGGTACATTTCTCAAGGGGTTGATGCATGTAGGAGCCAACAAACAGACAGGAGGAAGAGCTGGAGAAAGCGCTGTTGGGGGCTTTTCGGATTCATTAAAAGCTGTGGGTTTAAAATTGGGCAGATTAAAAACAGGAACCCCTCCTCGGCTATTAAGGCGCTCCATCGATTTCTCCAAAACTGCCACGCAACCAGGGGACGATCCCGTTCCTAGTTTCAGTTTTTGGAAAGAAGATTTGTTCCACGTGGAACATTCCGGAGTAAATCCCAAGGATGTAGGGCATTCCGGCGGGAAGTATCCTCCCGGATCTATTTTGGACCGACTAAACGGCCAGTTGCCTTGCTATATTACTTACACGTCTGATAAAACTGCTGAAATCATTAGAGATAATCTTCATAAATCTCCAATGTATTCTGGAGAAATTGAAGGAATCGGGCCTAGATATTGCCCTTCAATTGAAGATAAAATTGTGCGTTTTGCGGATAAGGAATCCCACCAAATCTTTTTGGAGCCAGAAGGAATCGGCACCGATGAAATTTATGTAAACGGATTCTCCACATGCCTTCCGTTTGAAGTACAATATGAAATGGTAAGGACCATCAAAGGCTGCGAAAATGCAGAAATCCTTAGACCCGCCTATGCCGTGGAGTATGATTTCGCCTTTCCAACCCAGTTGAAAAACACACTCGAAACCAAGCCGTGCGAAAATCTATTTTTAGCAGGACAAATTAATGGCACCTCAGGATATGAAGAAGCTGGCGCTCAGGGCTTAATTGCAGGAATTAATGCCGCACTCAAAGTTCAGAACAAAAAAGGCTTAGTTTTAAGGCGTGACCAAGCATATATCGGAGTACTAATTGATGATCTCATTACGAAAGGCACAGCTGAGCCCTACAGAATGTTCACTTCTCGTGCTGAATACCGGCTTTTGCTAAGGCAAGATAACGCAGATTTGAGGCTTTGCGAAATTAGCAAGCAAGCAGGACTCCTTTCTAATCACCAATATGAAATTTTCTCTAGAAAAAAAACTCAATACCAAAATGAACTGGAGCGAGTTAAAAATACAAGGCAGGGGGCACACTCTCTCGAACAGCTTTTAAAACGGAATGACTTCAGTCATAAAGATCTCCCGCAGCCAAATGTCCCTCTTTCGCCGGAAGTTGCTGAACAAGTTGAAATCAACGTCAAATATGCAGGCTACATTGAAAGGCAGGAAATAGAAGTCGAACAATTCAAGAAAATGGAGGGTCGTTCTATTCCTGATTGGATAGATTATGATCAGATTTCAGGCCTCCGAACCGAATCTAGACTTAAGCTAAAAGAAATACAGCCAGCTACGATCGGGCTGGCTTCACGAATTTCAGGCATAAATCCTACCGATGTTTCTCTTTTGATGGTGTGGATTAAGCGGGGACAGCAAGAGCCGAAGGTTGATACCGAAAACTCAGGCCCTCATAATTCTTGCTGCGGAGATCTTTAATGTTCCACGTGGAACAACTATTTTAATAGTCTGCCAATAATAGGCTTTAATCTCTCTTGAGTTTCACTTGGCCACGCATCTTTGGCTGTCATTATTGCATTGTCCAAAACTTTATGGCATGGCCAGCAGGAGTTCTCTGGAATCATTTCAATTGCCTTGCCGATAATGTTTTTAGCATTAGCTACATTTAGATTGAGGCATAAAATAATCTCCTCCACAGATACCGGTTTAGTCTCAATTTTCCAGCAGTCGTAGTCAGTAACCATAGCTAAAGTAGCATATGAAATCTCAGCTTCTCTTGAACATCTGGCCTCTCCCAAATTAGTCATTCCAATCACATCAAAACCCAATTTCTGGTTACGCAAAGATTCTGCCCGAGTACTGAAAGCTGGCCCTTCCATATTTACGTAAGTGCCTCTGTTATGGTTTTTAACGCCTAAATCCGAAGCCGCTCGATGAAGTATTCCCCTCATTTCATGACAGATCGGTTCTCCAAATGGAATATGGCCAACAATCCCACTACCAAAAAAAGAATGCGTCGATGACTGCTTAGTATTATCAATGAACTGATCAATCAGTACGAAATCTCCAGGGGCATACTTTTCCTGCAATGATCCTACCGCGCTAACACTTATAATCCATGAAACCCCTAATTGCTTCATAGCCCAGATATTTGCACGGTGGTTAAGTTCGCTGGGAAGAATACGATGGCCCCTCGCGTGCCTAGGCAAAAACACGACATCTCTCCCTGAGAATTTGCCAGCCAGAAAATCGTCAGAAGGCTTTCCGAAAGGAGTATCAATGCTTACCCAATCCTTCGCATCAAACCCTTCAATATCGTAGAGCCCGCTACCGCCAATAATTCCTATCTTCTCCATAACAAAAAAGTAAATCAACCAGCATCCCGATCATAGCGAATTATAATTACATTAATATGTTTATATTATAAAATATGATTTACTTTGTAATAAGGTCTAGATATGCCATTCCTTTAGCTGTAAACACCCACTTTTGCCCTTTCTTAAATACCAATTTTCGGCATGGCGCAGCTTTATAAACTTGAGGATTAACAACAAGCTCCGTGGATTCCTTTAATTCTAATTTTTCTGAAGCTATCGGCATTATTCTTACCGGGACTCCGTTTGGGTTTAGACTAATCTCATACCCAACCAATTGTACGTTTTTAGATCCTGTCACAAGTAATGGGAACCTATTTAGTATATTAAAATTCTTGGGTTTTATTACCTTTATCCGGCATAAAACAGGCTGATCTTTTATATAGTCTAATAAACTAAACTGTCGACGAGCTGCTGCTGCTTTCTTTTGAGACAGGAAAATATCCCACGGATTGAGGCCTATCAAATTTTGGCCATTCCAGTTTCCATGATCATTTCTTTGACCCGGAAAACGGTTTTTATACCAAGTCGTAAAGGAGTTATTTGCTAATACATTGATTTCAAAATGAAGGTGCGCTCTTTCTTTTGAAATCCCCTGTCTTGTATTTGCCGTCCTCCCCATCGTCGCAATTATTTCTCCTGTCTTTTTGAATTGTCCAACTCTAAGCCCAGTCGCAATTCTTCTTAGATGTGCATAAAGTGTATATATAGACATCCCGTCTATTTGATGCCGCATTACTATATAATTGCCGTAGTTTGACAGCCCAGGCTTTGAATTAATATATGATATTATGCCGTCAGCCGCAGCGCTAATAGGATCTATGGGCTCCCCCTTTTTATCTCTTTTTATGCATTTAATATCTATCCCCTCGTGCATTTGCCATCCATCAGACCGAACGCAACCGAAGGTTCCGCTCTCCCAGGTTCGACCCACAGTTGGCGTAAAGTAATTGTCTTCTTTACCCTCCAAAAAAATCGCTCTGTTCGGCGTAGGAAGTTGAAA
>SHAK01000049.1 GCA_004213515.1 Limisphaerales bacterium
TTTCCAAGTCTTCTAAATGTTCTACAAGTTTATCGTAGTCAGTTGTGAAGTGGTTTTCCCAGAACTCACCAAGAACTGTCTGTAATTGGCGACGTGAATAAATTCCTCTTAAATGGATTAATTGTTGAAGTGCCTTAATATCTTTAATTCGTTTTACAGGAGGTATGTCCAGTTTAGTTTGTTGAAGTAATTCTGGAATGATTGTTAGATCGTTACTAGTAATTTTGTCGTTGTGTACCTGTATAGCCAGTACATTATTTCCATTATTTAAAAGATTAAGTTTTTCAGATATATCAAAATCTTTAGGGCTGCCTGCTTCGTGACCTTTTTTGGCTTTAGAATTGTATTTGGGGATTCCTTCGATGTTTGCACGTGTGACTTCTTGGCCATTTAGGTAAGCTACAAAGCCATCGTCATAGTCGACTCGTAATATAAGTTTTTCTATGTCTTCAACATTTCTCATCTGAAAAGATCTACGAATATATAAACTAAGATATCCTGTTTGGCCTGGGTCGTTAGGTGTCTTTTCGTAAAAGCGCATATCGCTTAACTTTGTTCGATCATCACTATCTCCATAACCGAATCCTGATTGGCCGACTTCCCATTCGCTGTCGTTGAATTCAGACTTTATCCAATTTACCGGGGGTTCTTTAGTGCCTTTAAAATATTTCCAGATTTCTCCCTCCTCAACATATAGTTTATCTTCAGTGGGTTCATACTGATAAAATAGAGAGGATTCTTTTTCTTCAAGATTTTGATTGTTTTGCCATGGAAGAGAATCCGAACTTAGTTGTGATTCAATATAAGGTTCGATCCCCATTTTTTCGATTTGTGTTACATCATCGAGTTGAGGGCCATACCCAATACGATTTAGTAAGTGGCCAATTTTTTTGGACTGATTTAAACTCCAGACTGGATTTAAACCAAAGGGTGGGGCGTCCGCATCTTCGTATTCCGGAAAAATATAAAACCCAGGATCAACTTTAAAATATTCAGGTCCATTATATGGGGCATTAGGGATATCAGTTGAATAGCCAGCTCGAACTCTCATGAAGCCAATAGATTGAATGTCGGGAAAGTTAAATGTCACTACTCCTTCTTCGCCGACCATTTGACCTGTAACTATTGGTTGCCAACCTCTTGAGACATCGTTGCTTATCTCTAAAACAGCACTTTGATATCCTGCAGGGACATGAGCGCTAACAATTACTCGGTCTCCTTTTACATTAGTTGTAAAAATGAAAGGTTCCTCATTATCGGCTAGAGCAAAACTGATCTTTGAAAATATTACTATTGATAGAGCTGTCTTGATTAATGTTTTCAGCCAACAATTCATAACTGAATGGTTAGCATTCAATAGGCCAAGTGTCAAAATAGCATTAAATTTGAATAGATCTTATTTTTTAAAGAAAAACGCAAACCTGAACGCGTGAAAATCACGCGTCAATTGAGTGACATTCACAATTGACTATATTTGTAATACTCAAATTAACTTAGCCAAATCAGATGAAGATTATTTTAGTTTTTGTAATTTAGGAATTCCGTAGCGTTTAGTTATGCGCTGGTTTGCTTCATCAAGTTTTTCAGCATTTAAGATAATTTTTTTAAGTGTGCTTCCTTTTTTAAATTCAAAAATATGAAAACCATCTTTAGGAGATTTAATTGCTTGTGCTAAGTCATCAAGAGAAGCGATCAACTTGCCATTGGCTTTTTCAATTACAATATTCTGAGAGGATCTTTGTTGATAGCCGATGTTATAGAAATCTGGTAATACTAAAGAAAGAACGACTAATGATTTTTGATCTTTGTTAGCTTTTTGATTATTGTAAAAAACTAGGCGGAATGGTGCGCTTCGTTGCCAGTCACCACCCCAACTACTAAGAAATTCAGCAGATAATGGAACAAAAACAAGCCCCCCAACTATTAGGTAAGTGGGTTCAACGTCGTTTGGTCTATCTGTAACCAGATTGTCAGAGAAATCGGCTTTTGGCAGTTTGAACTCAATTTCCTTGATTTTTCCATCCCTCCAGATTTTAAAATTCACAATGTCTCCAGCCCATTTATGCCTGCAAGCCAAGTATTCCATTATTACATGTCCGAAGTCAGGGTCTAGGTAGTCACCTTGAATATCAATAGGGAACCCATCAACTTCTAGAATTATATCGTGTAATTTAAGAGGTGATTTTTCACCAGGCTTAATAACTAGTACTCCTCTAGGTTCTCCTTCGAGTTTAAAATAATCAGTGACTGCAGGGTTTGATGCCGGTTGCCAAATGAAATCAAAATAACCTAACCCATTATAATTATTACTTTCTCTAAGTCTAATTACATCCGTAATAAAAGGGGCAGGAATTACAGAGCAAGTGCCACTAATTTTACTAGCAACTAATCCAATTACCTTATCCCCGGATACCATGAGCTCGGCTTGACCAGCTCCCTCTATTTCGGAACTGGCTTTAAGTTCTATTCTAGGTGCTTGATTGAAATTAGCGTCAGCAACAGTGAATCTGCTAAATTCAGCAGCTCGTTTTTCGATATTACCACCTCGCCACCTAATGACTTGCAGATTTTTTTTTAATTTTTTCGATTCTGCGAATTTGACTGGTTTTAAGTCTTTCCAAAAGTCATCGCTTTCAACTCCTAGTACAGCAAGGTTCGCTTGATAATCTATCCAGTTAACTTTTCCGTTTGTCCACTTTCCTCGACCGCCTTTTTGTATTCGAATCAAGGTGTGATTTGCTAGTCCGGTTGCAGTTGTAATTAGTTCTTTGTCTTTAATTACTACTCCAAATTTTGAGACGGACTGAGCTCGTTTATCCCAAGGAATACGGAAGTTATGATTTTTTCTAGTAATATCTAATAAGACAATACTGTTTTGCCAATCTGTTTCAATCTTGTCTGTCTGTTGTCCAGAAACTTGATTGGTGAAGGCAATCGCAAATGCAGTCAATAAACTTTTAATAATTTTCATAATCTACGGTCTGATGGGATACTGTATGTTTCTAGGATATCCTTATGAGCGTTGTTTGCTTCTTCGGCGTTGAGAGATTCAATTGTTCCTGAACCGAATTTAATGAGATGTTGTTTTTTTTCATTTTTTTCAAGAGCTTCAATAAGATCTTCAAGTGATTCTATTCGCTTACCGTTTATTTTATCTATCATAGCTCGGCTTGCTAATCTTATGTCAGCATTAACAGGATGAGCTAGCGTAGCAGCAAGAACTACCGGTTCCTTGCGTGCTGTTTCAGGCTTCTCATTTTTGCGATAATACAACTCGTATATCATTTCTAAATTTGCAACGCTTCGCCAATTGCGTCCAAATGTTTTAACATAATCCAGTGTTAACGGTGTGAAAACTAGCCCGGCATAGACGTAATATCTTGGTAGAGCGTCGTATAAATTCCCTGTGTTTTCCTCTTCCTTTCGAACTTTCATTGGCACAGAAACATCAATTTCTTTACGGTCTCTCCAAATTTTCAGTTTTAACATTCCTCCATCTTGAGGTTCTTGAAATGCTGCTGTACAGTAAACACGATTTCCTTTTAGAAGAATTGTACCGTCACTTCCTACTCGATGACCGCCTACTTCCAGAATGACGTCGTCTGTCTTTAATATTCCGTCTTTTTCAGTGTAATCAGCAAGGCTGTCAATTCGAGCTCCATCACCTGTTGGAGGTAATCCTAGAAATTTTCTATATGCTGGATTTTGAAGTGAGACAATACGAACTCCGGCCTTAGGGAACCCATGATATTTGCCGTCTTCAATATCTTCGAGAAAATGTCTAATAACTGATGGAGGTATAAAAAACCCAGTGTTTTCTAGTCCTGGAATCCCCATGAATGCAACGCCAACAACCTTATCGTCCTGAAAGACTGGTCCTCCGCTATTTCCGGGGTTAATTGCGGCATCTGTTTGAACTGATAAAAAAGCCTTATTACCAATATGAACATAGTTTTGCATTTCTATTCGTGATACTACACCTCGCGTGTAACTAATCTGTTCACCTCCTGAAGGGTATCCACATGTTATTACGGGAGATTGTACCTTAGGGAGCTCCCCAATTGTTAAAGAATCGAGTCCATCAAAAAAACCAGGTGTTTCTACTTTAAGAACAGCTAAATCGCATTCATGGGAAATATGTTCAACTTTAGCTAGCCATGGGCGGGGATCTTGAAACCTCCGAAGGACAATCTGTTTTGCCCACCCTACGACGTGAGCATTAGTCATTACACGATTTCCTTCTATAACAAATCCTGAACCGCTAGATCCTCCTACCGAGTTATTTCTCCAAGGGGCATCCCATATTGGAGTTTGGCTATATACCATAACTTGAACAACAGAACGTCCCATTTCAGCTGAATGGGTTAAAGTAGCTATCGATGCGAAGAATAAAGAAGTAATAAACAATCTCACGTACATAATTTTCGCTGCAACTCGCTATTGGTCAAGGGCAAAGAAAAACGCCCGGATTAAACCGGGCGTTTTGAAAGAGTTTTTTTAAAAAATTTAACTCAGTGCAGCTTGAGCTGCAGCAAGGCGAGCAACCGGAACTCTGAAAGGAGAACAACTTACATAGTTTAGTCCTAATTTGTGGCAGAATTTAACACTGCTAGGTTCACCTCCGTGTTCACCGCATATTCCAAGTTTAATGTTTTTACGCGTACTGCGCCCTTTTGCGGCAGCTATTTCCATTAATTGCCCCACTCCAGTTTGGTCAACTACAGCAAATGGATTGTTTGTGATGATTTCTTGCTCCTGATAATTGGGAAGGAATGATCCTGAGTCGTCTCGACTCATTCCAAGTGCAGTCTGAGTTAAGTCATTTGTTCCGAAGCTGAAAAATTGAGCAGTTTCAGCTATTTCATCAGCAGTAAGCGCTCCTCGAGGAACCTCGATCATTGTGCCGACTAGATAATTTAGTTTCACACCTTTCTCTTTTGATACTTCTTTAGCAACTCTATGAATTATTTCAGCTTGTAGTTCGAGCTCTCTTTTAAAGCCAACTAACGGGACCATTATCTCCGGGTTCACTTTAATTTTCTTCTTCTGCACATTTGCTGCAGCTTCGAAAATTGCTCTGACCTGCATTTCCGCAATTTCTGGGTATGAGATTGCCAAACGACAACCTCGATGACCAAGCATTGGGTTGAATTCATGAAGATCATCAACCCTTTTTTTGATTTCAGCAGGTTTTACTTTAAGCTTTTTAGCTAAATCCCCGATTTGCTTACTATCGTGAGGTAAGAATTCATGAAGAGGAGGATCTAATAAGCGAATTGTACCTGGAAGACCGTTTAATGATTTAAAAATCCCCTCAAAATCTTTTCGTTGATATGGTAATAATTTCTTTAGGGCTTTGCGCCTGTCAGATTCGTTCTCCGCAAGTATCATTTGGCGAACTGCATCGATTCGATTCCCCTCAAAGAACATATGTTCAGTTCGGCATAAACCAATTCCACTTGCCCCAAATGCGACTGCATTTTTAACCTGACCAGGAGTATCTGCATTTGTGCGAACTTGCATCTTCGAAGCCTTTGCACACCAACTCATGATTTGAGTAAAGTTTTTGTATGTGCGACTACGTTTTGCGGTTGCCTTGTTCTCTAGAAGCCCTTGAATCACCTCAGAAGGAGCAGTTTTTACTTCGCCTGGATAAATTTCACCTGAAGTTCCATCAATTGAAAGATAGTCACCTTCCTTGAAATTCTTTTTGCCAATTTTCATGGTTCGTTTGGCATAATTAATTTGAACACCAGCAGCACCACAAACACAGATTTTACCCATTTGACGAGCTACAAGAGCAGCGTGTGAGCTTACTCCTCCTCGTGCTGTCAGAATACCATTAGCAGCAATCATTCCTCGAAGATCTTCTGGTGAAGTTTCAAGGCGTACTAATAATACTTCTTCCCCCTTAGCTTTAGCGGCTTCAGCTCTGTCTGCGTTAAAGTAAACCTTTCCGGTGGCGGCTCCAGGGCCTGCTGGGAGGCCTTTGGCAATAGTTTGGACCTTTTTAACTGCGCTTTGATCAAAAACCGGTGCGAGAAGTTGGTCTAAGTCATCAGCAGGTATTCTTTTAACTGCGTCTTTCCAGCTAATAAGTTTTTCTTTTACCATTTCGCAGGCGGTTCGTACTGCGGCTAAGCCGGTACGTTTTCCGTTACGAGTTTGAAGCATATAAACTTTTTCTTCTTCAATTGTGAACTCGAAGTCCTGAACGTCACGAAAGTGTTTTTCAAGAACCTTACAGATTCGTAGTAATTCCTTATGAGCACTTGGTAGGACTTTCTTTAAATCAGCAACAGGGTTTGGTGTTCTAACACCAGCAACAACATCCTCGCCTTGCGCATTCATCATGAACTCACCCCAGAATATATTTTCTCCTGTGGCAGGGTCTCTAGTGAAAGCCACTCCAGAACCTGATGTGTCTCCACTATTTCCAAATACCATCGATTGAACATTAACTGCGGTTCCCCATTCAGCTGGAATATTGTATTTGCGTCGGTACACAATTGCTCGATCGTTCATCCATGAGCTAAATACAGCACCTACAGATCCTCGTAATTGATCCCAAGGATTATTTGGGAATGCTTTGCCAGTACGCTTTTTAACAAGTTTTTTAAATGCATCAACGAGTACTTTGAGGTTATCCGTTGAAAGATCAGTATCATCAGCGTGTGCATTCCCTAGAAGTTTCTTCTTAACTTGCTCGATAACGATTTCGAAAGGTTCTTCGTCTTCACTTGGGAGCTTTTGAACACCCATTACTACGTCACCATACATTTGTATAAAACGTCTGTAACTGTCCCACGCAAAACGAGGATTGCCGCTAGATTCAGCTAAAGCATCAACTGTTTCGTCATTAAGCCCAAGATTAAGAATTGTATCCATCATTCCTGGCATTGATTCACGAGCTCCAGATCTAACAGACAGAAGCAGTGGATTTTTTTTGTCCCCAAATTTTTTGCTAAGCTGTTTTTCCATTAGCTTTACGCCTTCTTCCATTTGAGACTGAAGAACCTTTGGATAGGTTCTTTTATTGTCATAATAATGAGTACAGACGTCTGTGCTTATCGTAAAGCCAGGAGGCACCGGTAAGCCAATGCGTGTCATCTCGGCGAGGTTTGCCCCCTTGCCGCCGAGTAGTTCCTTCATTTTACCATTACCGTCGGTTTTTTTGCCGAAGTGGTAGACGTACTTGTTAGCCTTCTTTGCTGCCATAAATCTTATTTTAATTCTTGGGAATGCCGTGATACCGGCAAAAGAGGCCGGAGATTATCAAAGGCAAGCACTGAGTCAATTCAATCCCATTTGTAATTTTAAAACTTTTTCATTAACGACAAGTGAAACTGGAAAGGCAATTGCCTGTTGTGCTAGGTTAATGAGCAGTGAGTTTTGAATCAGAAGAAACAAAGAGTAAACCGTTAAAAATGGTGGCATGCTCTAAATGTGGGGCTAACGTTTTCATTCCTGGTGAATTACAGCCTTTGGATACTACTGATTGCCCTAAATGCGATGCCGAATTGATGATGCCTATGATGCTTGAGCACTTTGAGTTGAAGTCTAAGATTGCGGCAGGCGGTATGGGGACAGTTTATAAAGCTGCCGACACAGTGCTTCAGCGAGACGTTGCTATTAAGTTAATGCAGCCCGAACTTGCTGATGATGAAGAAGGTTTGGAATCGTTTTATGCTGAAGCTAGAGCAGTGGCTAAATTAAATCACACAAATATTATTAATCTTTACCAATTTGGAAAATATAATGATCAATTATATCTCGTCATGGAATTAGCGAGCTCGGGAAGCTTGGATAAATTGATTGATGAACAACAAACCCTTTCCGAATTACTGGTTCTTGATGTTGGTGTTAAAATTGCATCTGCTTTAAATAGTGGTCTGAAGCATGATTTGCTTCATCGAGATATTAAGCCTGGAAATATTCTATTTAATACAGAAGGAGAGCCCAAGTTGATAGATTTCGGTTTAGCATGTAAGTCCGAAGCTGGGGTCGATTATTCTGAGCAAATTTGGGGCACCCCATATTACATTGCGCCTGAAAAGCTTAGAAGAGAACCTGAAACTTTTTTAGCTGATATGTATAGTTTGTCGGGAACTTTATATCACTCTTTGACTGGCCGGACTCCTTTTGAAGCTCCTCAGATTGACGATGTTGTGTTGGCTCATCTAAACACTCCCTTAACCCCACCAAATAAGGTTGTTCAGTCAATTAGCGAGTCCACAAGTGGAGTGATTTCTCGGGCAATGGATAAGGATCCCGCAAGGAGATATGAATCCTATGATCAATTCATAATGGCCCTCACTGCTGCTCGAAGTGAATTTTTGCGTGGTCAATTAAGGAAATCTTCATCAAAAGCTGCTTCTGAAACGGTTGAAACCAATGAAGTTGAACCTGCTCCTCGTAAAAGTTGGTTTAGGCGTAAAGCTTAAATATAACTTTTAGCATTTTATGTATGCTCAGTCTTGTGCTTGCCCTAAATTGAGTTTTTAATTCTCCCTTTTCGTGACGTCTGTACCTAGCCAAAGTGCTGAAGACTATTTGGAGCGCATTCTTGAGCTAGTCCAAGAGACTGGCCAAGCAAGGGTGGTTGATATAGCTAATTCTCTCAACGTGCGGCAGGCTTCTGTTACAAACATGGTAAAAAAGCTATGTGAATTGGGTTATGTCGATCACGAAAAATACAAGAGAGGATTAGTTCTCACAAAGAAGGGGCAACAAGTCGCATTAGAAATACAAAGGCGACATGAAACGCTTTCCAGTTTTTTTTCAATGCTTGAGTTAGATGACGAAACTCAGAGGCGAGACATTGAAGGGATAGAACATCATTTGAGCAGAGGCACGGTTCGAGTTTTGGAGGATTTAGTTTCTTTTTTTGAAGAGCATCCGGAGGTTTTAAAAAAGTTTTTAGGCAGTCGAAGTAGTGTTCGTTAATTATAAAAATGGGTAATTCTACAATGAAAGCAGTTGCAGTGGTTCCAGGTAAAAAGGAACTTCGTTTGGTTGACCATCCTTTACCGCAAATTAGTAGTGAGAAACAAATAAAGGTAAAAACACTTGATGTTGGGATTTGTGGTACTGATCGAGAGATCTGTACTTTTGTTTACGGTGAGCCTCCTAGTGGTGATGATCACTTAGTTCTAGGCCATGAATCGCTTGGTCGTATTGTAGAAGTTGGCAGCGGGGTAACTCGTTTTAAGGTTGGTGATCTTGTTGTGCCGTCAGTTCGAAGACCTTGCAGTGCTCATGATTGTAAACCTTGCCTAAATGACAAGCAGGATTATTGTACAAATGGTCAATTTACGGAACGTGGAATCAACCAAGTACACGGATTTATGACAGAGTACTACGTTGATGATGAAAAATTCTTCACATATGTACCAGAGGAATTACGTGATTTGGCTGTGATGGCAGAACCTTTAACTATAGCTGAAAAAGGTCTTTCTCAGGTATATGCCGTGCAAAAGCGTTTGCCTTGGGCTTGTGCTGAGCCAGGAAGTCCTTCGGGAAAAGGTCTCAGGGCTGTTGTTTTAGGAGCTGGGCCAATAGGTATACTTGGTGCGATGAAATGTGTTGTTGAAGGTTTTGACACTTATGTCTATTCAAGGAGTAAGGCTCCCAATCATAAAGCTGAATTAGTTGAGCAGATTGGTGCGAAATATTATTCGAAATATGATACTACACCTCAAGAACTTGCAGCAGAGGTCGGGAATATTGATTTAATTTATGAAGCTGTGGGTGGTTCTGAATTTGCGTTTGAAGTTCTTCAGGTTTTAGGGACAAATGGAATATTTGTATTCACAGGTATTCCTGCACCTGAAAGGCGACTGGAAATCGATTCCGATATTCTTATGCGTCGAATTGTTTTAGAGAATCTTGCAATAGTTGGAACTGTAAATGCAGATCGTAAGGCTTTTGAGGATGCTATTACTGATTTAGCTGAGTTCAATAAGCGCTGGCCTGATACTATTAAAAAGGTAATAACAGGAAGATACGATGTTTCTGATCATCAAGAACTACTTGTTGGTAAGAGTAAGGGTATCAAGAATGTAATTTCTTTTAGCTAGTTCTCTATAAATTCAGTCACATTTAGTTTATGCCTTAATTAAATCAATCATCTCAATAAGAGTGTCACCGTGTTTAAGTGTTTTTCTCAGTTGCCACGGATTCGATATTTCAAGGGTATCTCTCTTAGTATGGCCTAGTATTAGGCTGCCATTAGCTTTTAGGAGTGAAGGGAGGTTTTCATCGTCAAGCAGCTGTTGAGCAAATGACTCTGAACGCCTGCCGATATTCTTTTCACCGTAAGGAGGATCGGCAAAAATATAATCAAAACAATCATTATAATTATTCAATTTTTTAATAGCGACAAAAGCATCTTCGACTTTGAAGTGCATGCCCTTTGATGAGATCCCGATGGAATTAGCATTTTGCTTCATCACATTTGAATGCTTTTTTGACAGTTCAACGAAAACACATGAAGAAGCTCCTCTGCTAATGCTCTCTAAGCCTAAAGCTCCAGTACCTGCGAACAGTTCAAGTACTCGAGAATTATCAATTGATTCACCTAGGCTGTTAAATATGGCCAATCTAACTTTGTCAGGAGTCGGTCGAACTCCTAATCCTTTAGGGACTTTTAGAGTCGTCCCACCTGCAGATCCTCCAATGATTCGCATATTTACTTAAGAGAATTGTCGCTCTTTGTAATGTTCTCTGCAACCCAACATACATTTTTAAGGTTAAAATTGTTATTTTTGCATTTGCCACACATGGTCAAGAGGGGTAGCTTGCCCGTCCTTTTTTTGGGATTATGATCGATTTTCAAAAAATCAGAAACAAACAAAAATGGCTATTTGGCATTATCGCTATACCAGTGATTATTGGTTTTGTTGTAATGTTTACACCCGATGCTACTGATACACTTCTGGGTAGAAATAACCAAAGAAGCCAGCAAGTCAATTTTGGAGAGATTAACAAAAAACCTGTTTCGAAAGATCAATGGCTTAATGCTAGAGGGATTGTGATCAGTCGATTTGGTGTGGAAACACTAAGTAGAATGATTAATCAGTTAGGTGATGATTATCTCGATAGAATGATCATTGATACTTTGGTCGAAATGGAAATGCTTGAAAGATATACTATAAGACCAACCACTAGTGATGCTTTGGACTTGTTAGTTGAACAAATTAAAGCAGAGGCATTGAGAAGAGGTTTGTCAACCGGTGAGGTTGCTCAAAACATGACCAAGCAAACTGAAGCTAGCTTGATTCGTCTTCAAAAATATTTAATAGGAACGGAACAACTAAGGCAACTTGCTGGAATTGCTGACGGACTTGTTTCTGAAAAGGAAGCTGAGATTCAATTTCGTGAAGAAAATGAAAAGTTTGAAGCTGAATCTATCATTATTTCTCATACTAATTATCTTCCATTAGTGCAAATCGATGACAATGCACTAAAATCATACTACACCAATTCTCTATCCAAGTACCGAATCAGTGAGAGCCGGCAATTATCATACGTTACTTTCCAACCAACGAACTTTCTCAAAGAGGCAGAAACGAAATATCTAAATCTTTCGACATCTGATAAGAACGCTTTGCTGAGTAATTGCTGGCCAAGTGATACAAGCATTACTAATCAATCTAGCTTAACTATTCCGAAATTAGTGGATTACGTTTTAAGTGTTCAGACTAATGAATTTGAAGGAATGAAAAAGGAAGATGCTGCGGGAAAAATTCGTGAGAAGCTTTTGACGACTCCGGTAGGGTTTAAGGCCGGACTAGCAATTGTTGAGGCGTATAGTGCTGGGGTCGATTTTCAAAAATCACTTCAAGCTACTTATAATGCTAAACCAGCTTTAGATACTTTAGATAAAATGGCTTTGTTGCAAAATTTAGAAGTTAAAACGACCCCTTCTCTTAAGCGTGATACCCCATTTGTTCCAGGCTTACAAAGCAGAGTTAGTCCTTTAGACGTTTTTACTTTAAGTAAAACAAATGCTCTTATTATAGGCGCCTCGACGTTAAGCAGCGCAGCTAATGCAGAGCCTTTTTTTATTGCCTCTCTTAAAAAAATAATGCCATCACGAGATAGATCTTTTGCAGAAGCTAAATCACTTGTATCTGTTGATTACAAAAAAGCCGAAAGTATTAAGCTTTTAAAGGAAGCCGGTGATAAAGTGGGGCAATCTGTTACTAATGAAAAAACTTTAGCTGAAATCGCAAAGGAGAATAATTTTAAATTATACAAGCTTGGCCCTTTTAGTTCTTCTGGAGGATCCATAGAGGGTTTAAGTAAATCTGGAATATCTGAAGATGTTCGTACTCAAACTTTAGGCTTAGAAGTGGGAGAGACGAGCGAGGTTATTGAAAGCAGTACAGATAATGATATTACAGATAATGAAATAGTTTTTATTGTTAAGCTCAATAAAAAGCTGCCTGTATCAAAGGAAGTATTTAATAAAGATTTCCCGACATATTTAAAACAATCGCGAGCTCGTGCCGCAGCCTCAGGTTATAATTCGTGGCTTCAGCAGAAACGAGATGAACTGTATAAATATTCTTTCAATGCTTATACAGATGGAGAAGGAGAAGTGTTAGTTGATGACCAGTCTTCAGAAATTGCCAATAAATATTTTGAATCAGATAAAGCAGTAACTGTTGTTGCTAAACCAAAGCCTGGATATAAATTTAAGGAATGGAACGGTAGTGTTCGTCAAGGTAAGACAAATGCTATTAATTCTGTAGTAATAAATAATAATTCCTCAGTAACGGCAACTTTTATCCCTGCTCCGTAGTTTCTTAAGAAGTATTTACGGTCTTGGTTTATATTAGATATAACTATGTCCGGCAAAAATGTAATACGCCTCTTTTCAAAGGATGAAACCTGTTCTTGGTTGTTCCCAATTCTTTTTGAGGACGAGCACTATATTGCCCTAGATAAGATGTCTCATATGTCTGTTTCTCACAGTCAGCTTCACCCTGAGCGACCTAGTTTAAGTGAGCTAATTCGCAATTCTATTGAAAATAAAGCCAGATGGATTACTAAGAAAAACATCAATTATTTAGGATTTGCTTACAGGTTGGATTTTGAGACTAGTGGTATTTCTTTGTTTTGCAAATCAAACGAGGCTCGGGTTGCAATAGGAGATTTACTTGGATCAAATCAAGAATATAGAGAATTTGACTGCTTGGTTCATGGCTCACCTAAAGATGATGTGTTTAATGTTGACTCTAAAATTGGTTGGGTAGCTGGACAGCCAGAAATAATGAAAGCAGGAAAGCGCGGTAAGTTTGCGAGCACAAAATTTGAGGTCTTAGAAAGATTTGCGGGAATGACAATGTTGCGATGTGTTCCTGATACAGATAGAAAGCATCAAATACGAGCACACCTTAATTATGTTAGGTTATCTCCTGTAGGAGATTCGAGTTACGGTGGTAAATTGTTAATGCTTTCTCGTCTTAAGAAGAATTATCGCCCCCGGAGAGATGGTAGAGAGAAGCCGCTTCTAGATAGAACATCTCTTCATTATAAAAAGCTACAATTTGATCATCCTTTTAGCAAAGAAAAGGTTACAATTGAATCAGAATTGCCAAAGGATATGTGCGTAGCTTTGAAGTATCTTCGTAAATACGCTAGCGGGTTAGGTTTAGAGAATTAATAAAAAATTAGTTTTTTAATTTTTTAATAGATCCTGGATTCGCTGCTTCTGTTTAGCTGACTTACTAAAGTCAATCGCTTTTTTAAATGCGGTTTCGGATTCGGCCTTTTTGCCAATTGCACTATAGAGTTCACCTAGTTTTTCTTGAAGCACTGAACTTTTGGAAGATTCTTTTAATTGCTCAATATGTAAAATTGCTGCTTCAATAGGTGCGCCACTTACTAGGCCTTGGTTAATAGCAAGTAAGCGGAACCATTCAATGTCACTGCTTTGCGTTTTTATAAGGCTTAATTCAACTTCTTGAGGGGTTTTTCCAAATGGTCTATAGAGAGGGTCACCAACAAAAACCGTTTGCCAAGATAGTGCTCGGGTTGCTGCGTAACCTGCCTCGGCAAAAGTGAAACCATTTTGAATTATACGCGCAAAAAATAGAGGCTGATTTGGAGTCAATTCTAGATAAGGTTCAAAAACACTGCCAAATGTTGCTGTGGCTCCTTTATTAATAAAAGGACCAATCCAACGAGAATGAGCGTCACGAATCATAGAGCCATTGTATGAATGTAAGTGATAGGCAATGGCACCAGGGGAAAAATCAACTGTTTCTTCTGCAAATAGACCTTCTACATTAATTCCATACCATCCTGCGTAAAAAGCAATTTTATCACCTGGGAAGCCTACAGGTAATGTTGTTGGTTTATTGTCTATAACAGTAGTGAATCCACTTCGACTGATTATTTCACCTACTTGGCTTAGTCGATCTTCTCCTGATTTGAAGGGGCCAGAATTAATTCCTCTCAAATCTATGTAAGCGCGACCCCATAGGCCTTTTCTTTCTGCTAATATAGCACGATCGACAAGGCTTTTTGCTAATGCAGGTGATGGCCCATCTAGTCTTGTAACCATAAGCAACCCATTCTCAGGAGAAATTGAATTTGGGTTTTTTGTATTAAAAACTGGATTGTTTATTATCCCAGTTCTCTCTATTGGTTGATTTTTTTGAGGTAATAATGATAGTTCGCTATCTACTGAGGCTTCATTCCTTTGAAGAAGTGTGGGGATTTCTGCAGGTGGCTTGATTGAATTATCTTTATCGACTCTAAATGGCACTCCCCAGCATAGTAATAAATATCGAATCTTTCCCTTATTTCCATTTAATATTTTTTTCTTTGCTAGGGCTTTGATTAAAGGCTGTTCTAGTGTTTTTTTGAATTCTTTACGAGTAATAGTGTGGTTTACGGATAAAGGTAAACCGATTAGATTCTTTTCAGGGACACTTCGTGATTTAGCATAATAATCAGCTACTGATTTTGATTCTTGCAATTTGCTATTATAAACAATAGCTACAGTTGAGCCTTCATTTCCAGTGATAATGTTGGCAAACAGGTTAGTAAGAAAAATGATTAATAAAGTTTTTTTCATGGGATTGATCTTTTAAGCCCGTCATATGCAAATAGAACACTGTTTGGTAGATCACTGCTGTCACGGTCATGATCATAAAAATCTGTAAGATGTGTTAAAAGTGTTTCTTTAGCTCCAATTCTACGAGCTGTGGTTAGAGCCTCATCTAAATTCATATGAGAGTGATGTTCTGTTGGTCGAAGTGCATCTAAAATAACCAAATCAATACCTGTAGCAGCATTTATTGCATCCGATGAGACCTTTTTACAATCATTGTAATATGCTAATTTCGGAGTCCCTGATTGCTCAAATAGAAAACCGAGTGAGCCCATGCTTCCAT
>SHAK01000005.1 GCA_004213515.1 Limisphaerales bacterium
TAAGCCACTGGGTAAACTATGTTCACACAAAAGACTCCAGTATAAAAAACCATGCTAAGGTTGTGTATTTAGTAGATTCAGGCGTTCAAGCAGATGCAAGTAAAAGCCCAAGCGTTGATATTAACTCAACCACAAAATTAGGAGCTTTTATGATAGGCGACCCCGCTGTAATGATCAATGGATCTGGCTGCCCTTCATGCATGACGGGACTAGGGAACCCTTGGTGGGGCGGTCCGCATCTTCGTCATGGCGGCCGCAGCGTAAACTCCTTATCCGATGGACACGTTGAAACAATGAAACCTTTTTGGTTCTACCCTAAAACTCCTTGGCTAAATCCGGCTATAGGAGGATAAATTTAAAAATTATGGTGAAGCTCAAAGGCAATAAAGCATTCACTTTAATCGAGTTACTTGTAGTAATAGCCATCATTGGTATTTTAGCTGGATTACTTCTACCGGTATTAAATAAAGCAAAAGGAAAAGCTCATTCTATTAAATGCCTTAGCAATGTTAAGCAATTGGCATTAGGATGGCTGCTTTACGCAAGCGATCATGAAGGAAAATATGCTAACAACCACGGCCGAGATCAAACTCGAGATCAACGAAATAATTGGGCAAACAATGTCTTGGACTGGAATAACAGCTCAGATAACACGAATAGACTAGCACTTCTTAACAAAAACACTATTATAACTAACAACAGAGACGAGCAAACAATAGAATTTTCAGAAATTAAATAGCGGATAAACAGCGAGAAAAACACAAATGAATAAGAGCCTTAATAGGAGCGCCTTTACGCTTATAGAACTTCTAGTTGTAATTGCTATTATAGCAATTCTCGCAGCTTTACTTCTTCCTGCGTTATCACTAGCAAAAACAAAGGCGCAAGGAATAAGCTGCTTAAACAATCACAGACAGCTGATGGTTGCATGGCGAATGTACGTTGAAGACAATGACAGTTGGCTTCCCCATGTAAAGCACGGCCCCTATGAATGGGTTGGAGGTTGGCTGGATTACAGTAATAATAAAATGAACTGGGACCCTGAAGCTAATCTTACTCGAAGTTTGCTTTGGAAATATTGTGGTGAAAACCGCACCATATTTAGATGCCCTGGCGACAAAAGTTACACTAATGTTAAAGGAAAAAAAATTCCCAGAGTTCGAAGTATGTCTATGCTTAACTGGGTAGGAGGAAGAGGAGAAAACAGACCAATGGGCTGGTCTGCAAATTCAGGACCTTGGAGGATCTATCGCAAATTTGGAGACATGACAAACCCAGGCCCATCTTCAACATTCATATTCCTTGATGAAAGAGAAGACAGTATAAATGATGGGATGTTTGTGGTAGATATGGGAGGCTATCCAAATAATCCAACAATGCACCGCATAGTCGATATACCCGCGAGCTATCACGGAGGAGCTGGCGGCTTTTCATTTGCAGACGGTCATTCAGAAACAAAAAAATGGACCGACCCTCGAACTGTTGCCCCATTTAGAAAAGGTGTAGTAACAGGATACGATAGGCCCTCACCAAATAATTCTGACATTGTTTGGATGCAAGAAAGAGCAACTAGGAGCTTAAATAACTAAAGCAGTCAAATGGAACGTTTATTAAATTCGAATTTATAGAGTCTCAACGAAATGAATTCTTTTTATTATTTAACAGCAATAGGACCTATATTAATTGTAGGTGTATTAATATATATTTTCTGGATTAAAGAAAAAAAAAGGACCAAAGAATTATCTTTATTAGCAGCCTCACTAAAACTCAATTTTTCGCATAAGGATAACGAAGGACTATTCGATAAGATGAATAAATTTCATCTTTTTTCCGTTGGCCACTCTAAAAGAATAAAAAACTTAATTGAAGGAGATGCTAATAATGCCGAGTTATCTATTTTCGATTACCAGTACACAACAGGCGGAGGGCAGCACTCTCATACTTGCCGTCAAAGTGTATTTTGCATTAGATCCCCCAAGCTTTGCTTGCCTTATTTTAGCATGAGACCTGAAGGAATCTTTCACAAAATAGGCGGTGCATTTGGCTATCAGGATATTGATTTTAAATCACATCCAGAATTTTCAAAAAAATATTTATTAAGAGGTGAAAACGAGGAATCTATCCGGCAGTTATTTAACAAAAACTTACTTAAAAATATAGAATCTCAACAAAAAATAAGTATAGAAGGTGGCGGTAATCAATTGGCATTTTATCGTCATAAAAAGAGAATCAAGCCAGATGATATTGAGAGCTTTATGGATGAAGGCTTCTATTTTTTTAAGCTTTTTCTTGAAGCCACTTAACAACTTCTTTAACAAAAAAATTCATATAGAGAAATGAACAGCAAAAAAGCATTCACACTTATAGAGCTACTTGTGGTTATAGCGATAATTGCTATTCTAGCGGGATTACTTTTACCTGCATTAGCCAAGGCTAAAAATAAAGGACAACACACGGTATGTATATCTAATCTCAAACAATTAGATTTAGCGTGGATACTCTATGCTAATGACTATGATGACAACTTGGTTTGGAATGATCTAACAGCCAACGGCAGTGGCTGGGTTCGAGGAATAATCGATTACAATCCAAGCAATCCGCATAACACAAATATAGACGGGTTAATGGATCCTAAATATGCCAAATTAGCACCTTATACTCAAACACCTGGCATATACCGTTGCCCTGGAGACAAAAGTACCGTTAAAAGCCGTGGAAAAATATCCCCTAGAGTCCGAAGCGTATCTCTCAGTCAATCAATGAATTCAAGAAACGACTGGCTAAGTTTTTTAACAAAAAAAAAGTACCATGTATTCAGGAAGCTATCTGACATTAATGTCATGGGCCATTCTAATGCATATAATTTTATAACTGAACACCCGGACAGCATTAACTTCGGCGATCTTGCTGTTGCAATGAATGACAATATATCTTTGGATAGAATCCATATAATTGACTATCCAGCAAGCAACCATAATGGATCTGGCACAATTTCATTTGCTGATGGACATGTAGAAAGCCGCAAGTGGCTAGATGCTCGAACTACTCCGAAAGTTAGCAATAAATCGATTCCCCTTGTTGTTCCTTCTCCTAACAATATGGACATGGTTTTTCTTTCTAGCAAATCTTCAGTACGGATAAACTAGCCGCTTTCATTTAAAATGATTAACCGAACATTCCTTCTTCTTTCGTCATTATTGATAATACACTCTCAAAGTATCTTCTCTAATCAAAGCGATCTTAAATATAATATAATTTTAATTATGGCTGATGACTCAGCTGCTGATAATTATGGATGCTACGGAAGCACTTTTTTCAAAACTCCCATATTAGATCGACTTGCAAATACAGGTGCGAAATTTAACCACTGCTACTCTGAACCCGTTTGCACTCCTAGCCGAGTAAAGATTATGACCGGCAGAAGCGGGGTTAGAAATTATGTTCAATTTGGTACACTTGATAAAGATGAGATAACATTTGGTAATATAATGAAGAAAGCCGGTTATGCCACTGCGATAGCTGGTAAATGGCAATTACACAATGGCGATCGTGGAACTCTCGCACCAGCTTCCGGTTTTGATACTTACTGTTTATGGAACTATCCAGGAACTGGAAGTTCCAGATACTGGAATCCAAGCATTATGCAAGATGGCCAGTTGCTTGAGACAACAAGCAAAGACTATGGTCCTGATATTTTCTCCGATTTTATTGTTGAATTCATCAAGAAAAATAAAGAAAAACCATTTTTCGCATATTACCCCATGGCATTGGTTCATTCACCTTTCCCTAAAACTCCCGACACTCTATCTCCTGGAGAAAAAACAGCTAAAGCTAAAGGAATGGACTTATCAAATTTTAAAGACATGACTCTTTATGCAGATAAAATTGTTGGGAAAATAGTATCTTGCTTGGAAAGGAACGGCTTACGCGAAAAAACGGTTTTAATATATACTACTGATAATGGAACACATCGGAATCTCACTTATCCATATAAAAGTGAGTCACGCAAAGGTGAGAAAGCATATGCTACAGATGGAGGAACACATGTGCCACTTATCCTAAATTGCCCTGGCACTATACCTCGAGGAATCAAATGCAATGATCTAGTCGATTTTTCAGATTTTGTTCCAACGATATCTGAAATCGGCAAAGCAAATCCTCCAGACATTCAATTAGATGGTAAAAGCTTTTGGCCCCAATGCCTTGGAAAAAAAGGCAATCCAAGGAAATGGATATTTCAATATTATTACCCAAAATTTAGACCAGCCGCAAAATTACATGGGCAAGGAAGAAATAAAATGGAAATTATTTGGGCACATAATCAATTTTTCAAACTCTACAGAAACGGAAAACTATATTCCACAAAGGACAGGCACGAAAAAATGCATATTAAACTTGGGGAAAGTAAACTTGCAGACAAAACGCGAGACTTACTTCAAAAAGCTATTAATTCGATGCCAAAGACTTCTGCAAAGCTCCAGATTAAAAAATAAGTTCCCCTATAAGATCGAGCTCAATATAAATTTAGAAAATTTAATGAAAACTTCCATCGTAGCCTCCAATGAGTATCATATTCACCTATGAGTCTTAACGGACAAAATGCAGTCGTAGTTGGAGGCGGGACAGGAATGGGAGAAGCTATTGCTCTGGAGCTAGCTAATGAAGGCGCCAATGTAATAGTAGCAGGCCGCAGAAAATCTAAACTCGAAGATGTAGCTACCAAAGGAGGCGCACGTGTATTAACTCATTCCGTAGACGTGGCAGACCGAAACAGTGTTGAATCATTATTCGATTGGACAACCAAAAAATTTAACAATTTAGATATATTGGTAAATTGCGCAGGAGCAAACGTACCAAAGCGCTCAATGAGCGAACTCTCGCCTAACGATTGGGACAAGCTGATGACAATTAATGCTACTGGAGCATTCAACTGTATGCACTTTGGCCTAAAACTTATGAGGCCTCACAAGAACGGATTAGTTATTAATATATCATCCACATCAGGCAAACGTGCAGCTCCTCTTGGCGGAGTAGCTTATAATGCTAGTAAATTTGCTATGGCAGCCTTAGGAACCAGCGCAACTGAAGATGAACGTGAAAATGGAATTAGAGTTACAACAATATTCCCCGGAGAGGTTGACACTCCAATATTAGATGATCGCCCCGTTCCGCCTTCCGCTGAACATCGATCAAAAATCCTTAAGCCGATTGATATAGCTAAAATTACTATTGCAATCGCAAAACTTCCTGCAATTGCCCATGTGCCAGAGCTCGTAATAAAGCCAATTGGACAGTCGTTTATCTAATCACCGAATTCGCCTGAACTACCAAAACGTTCTCTCGCAGCTAAACCAAAATCTTTTCCAGCCTGATCAACTTCACTAAGTAAATCGTTTAAAGATTGCCCCTCTGAGTTTCGAGCTGACTTAATTAAAGTCTCACATTCGTTTTTATCCATAAAAACCGATGCATCGAGTAAACCTTTTTCCTCTCCAAAAGGAACAGCCAAGAAACCATGTTTATCAGCATGAATAAGTTGTCCTGGGGCTATTGACTGACCAAACACATTAATATCACACCCCCATTCAACAGGAACAACATGAGCATGACCAACGCAAAGGCGTTTAGCTAGGGCCTTAAATCCAGCATTAGTCATTTCATCAAGATCCCTTACAGCACCGTCAGTTATTGTTCCTACACAGCCAATTGATCTATGAATGTTCGCATTCACCTCACCCCAAAAAGACCCTATGGTTGCTGGTTTATCTAAATCTTGAATAACGACTATCTTTGGCCCAGGTAAATTAGCGACATAAGATCTATATTCAGACCATCTATTAGCAGCGCCTTTTTTATAATCGGAATTACTTGGTTCTATCTTCACTGTAACAGCCCACCCTACCATCGGCCCCATTTGAGGCATGAAATCTGTTGTCACTTCATGATTAATAGCAGCGCAAGTGGGATCGCTCTTTGTGATTTGTTCCCAACCATTATAAATAGTAGGGGTATTCCATCGTTTTAATTGTAATAATTCCGAATGAGGGAGTCTTTGTGTAAAATTCTTTTTAGACATCATTAAATAGAGTTCAATAACCGAGGCAGGACAAGAACCTAACCCAAGCTTCAACATCAACCAATGAAAACCCTAGATCAAAGCTATGAAGAACCAGCAATGAATCTTGCATGCGATGAAATTTTACTTAATGAGGTTGATTCAAATCAAAGAGAGGCCACATTAAGATTCTGGGAGCCTCAATCACCATTTGTTGTAATTGGATATGGAAATAACATTCATAGTGAATGCTTAATTGAATCATGCCGAAGAAACAATATTCAGATATTACGGAGAATTAGCGGTGGAGGCACAGTATTACAAGCAAGGGGATGTCTGAATTATTCACTAATACTTCCCATTAACGATGAATTTGGAACAAAAAATATTAATTCAACTAACTGTCATATTATGAAAACCCATCAAATGGCATTCAATAAAGCACTTAATAATGGTGTTACAATTGAGGGTCACACAGATCTCGCTTTGGACGGGTTAAAATTTTCAGGAAACGCTCAAAAAAGAACAAAAAACGCACTTGTTTTCCATGGGACATTTTTACTAAATTTAGAAATCAAACTGCTTGATCTTTCTCTTAAAATGCCTTCATTAGAGCCGAAGTACCGCAAAGGCAGGTCACATCATAATTTTTGCAGAAACATACCAATCTCAGTTAGTTCAACAAAAAAACTAATTAAAAAAACATGGGAGGCACAAGACATTGCGAATCCAGTCGATGACAAAAAAATAGAAGAATTAACTATTACAAAATATACTCAGAAAAAATGGATTTACAGATAAAGAAAATATAATCAATCGAGCGAATAACTTGTAATCATTTTAATCGTTCCTTTAAATCACCAAGTGCCAAGCGTTATAGCAATTACAAATCAAAAAGGAGGAGTCGGGAAAACGACTACTTCCGTTAATTTATCGGCCTGCCTTGGCGCTATCGGTATTAATGTTCTTCTAATTGATATGGATGCACAGGCTAATTGTACTAGTGGGCTTGGATTTGAAAAAAAGCCGAATGCAAGCCTTTACCCTGTGTTACTTGGAGAACGAAAACTTACAGATCAAATAATTAAAACTGAGTGTGAAAACGTATCACTTATCCCGAGTGAATTTGACCTCTGTGCAGCCGAAGTTGAATTGGCTAGATTGTCTTTTGAAACAACTAAAGAAAAAGATAATAAAAATTCAGACCATCATTTAACTTGGCTTAAAGAAGCATTAAAACCTATAAGCAAAACAAAAAAGTACGATGTTGTATTAATTGATTGCCCTCCTTCTCTTGGAAAACTCACATTAAGTGTTTTAATAGCATCTCAAATGCTTCTTATACCTCTACAATGCGAATATTATCCTTTGGAAGGAATAAGTTCTATTACAGACTTAATGAACCAACTCAAGGAATCCGGAGTCAATAAAAAGTTGGAATTAATAGGAGTATTGATGACAATGTTTGATAGCAGAACAAATCTCTCTAGAATGGTAGTGAGAGAAGTTCGTGAACATTTTAAAGACAAAGTATTTAAAACCATTATACCTCGTGCTACACGGATAGCTGAAGCTCCAAGTCACGGCAAACCAATCATTCAATATGATCCTTACAGTGCTGGATCAGCTGCATATGAATCAGCAGCTGTTGAGCTTTCCAAACGTTTAGGATTAAAGGAATGAACTCCTATTAAATAGATTAAAAAAACATTTGAACCATGGGAAATAAAAAATTAAAAATCACACTACTTATTGTTGCTATAATAACCAAATCTAATGGCTCACATGCAGACGATTGGACACAATACAGAGGGCCAAATTTTGATGGTTCATCATCAGAGAAACTAAAAATAAACGATTGGCCAAAAACTAAAATAAAGCCCACTTGGAAGAAACCTACCCGACTTGGATTCTCATCTTTATCAGTCGCCAACTCTCGTGTTTTCACCATTGTAATGGAAAATATTGAAGAAGTAGAACGTGAAGCATGCATTGCAATAAATTATAAAACAGGAGAGAAGATATGGAGTAAAATCCTCAATATTGCAAAATACGATGGAGGGGGTAATAGCGGAGCTAAAAATAACAAAGGTGGTGATGGCCCAAGAACTACACCTTCCAGCGACGGAGAACGAGTGTTTATACTTGATGGACGCATGGTGCTTCATTGTCTAGGTGCTGAAAACGGTGATAAGATATGGTCTGTTAATCTAGTTAAAAAACATGATGCTAAAGCAATAAGATGGCAAAACGCAGCTGCACCAATCATAGATGGTGATTTAATTTTTGTATGTGGAGGAGGTGAAAAACAATCTCTATTAGGAATAAACAAATTTACGGGTGAAACAGAATGGAAAAGTGAAAGCGACTCAATGACCCATGCTAGCCCAATCGTTACAGAGATACATGGCGAAAGACAGGTCATATTTTTAACCCAAAAAGGATTGGTTTCATGCAATGTCAAAAACGGTAAAGTCCTTTGGAGAGCCTCCCACCCATTTAAAATATCAACTGCAGCATCCCCTATTGTTGAGGGTAATATTGTTTATTGTTCGGCAGGTTACGGTGTCGGCGCAGCTGCTTTTGAAATTGATTATAAATCTGGAAGATATACAGCTCGTCAACTTTGGAGAAAACGAAACAAATTAATGAATCATTGGAGTACGCCTGTCTGCATTGACGGACATTTGTATGGAATGTTCCAGTTCAAGGAATATGGGGATGGACCTCTTAAATGTGTAGATTTAAAAAATGGAGAAATTAAATGGGCTAAAGCCGGTTTCGGGCCTGGAGGTGTAATTCTTGTAGACGGAAAGCTAATCGCAACCAGCGATTCAGGAGAGGTAGTCATCGCAGACGCCTCATCTGATAAATACTCAGAACTAGGAAGATTTAAAGCAATTGAAGGTAAATGCTGGACTCATGGCGCTTTTAGTAATGGACAATTTTACATACGCAGCACCAAAGAGATTGCAAGATTCAACTTTAAAAGTTTTCTTTCCAAAAAGAAATAATATCAATGAACAAAATAATTATACTAATTATTGCTTCAAGCATTTCCCTAATCGGAGCTGAAATTAAAGCCCCTAAAACGCAAACCGAAAAGTTTAGTTATTCTGTAGGAATGCAAATTGGCAACGATTTCAAATCTAAAGAAATGGAAATAGATTTTGAAATATTCATGGAAGGAGTAAAAGCTTCTTATCTTTCAAACAAGACTTTAATCAGTGAAAATGATGCTAAAGTAATATTGGACGATGCTTGGAAGAGCTACCAAGACAAAATAAAAGAGAAAAGGTTAGTTCAAATCAATAAATCCAAAAAAGAAGAAGCAGAATACCTAGCAAAAAACAAAGAAAAAACTGGTGTTAAAACTACTTCAAGTGGCCTTCAGTATCGCATTATTAGATCCGGTAAAGGCAATCCCCCAACCAGAAAAGATAGTGTTGAAGTCCATTATCGAGGGTGGACTATTGACGGAAAAGAATTCGACAGTTCCTACTCTAGAAATAAACCAAGTAATTTTGTTCTTAATAGGGTTATAAAAGGTTGGACAGAAGCTATTACTAAAATGCAGCCAGGAGCAAAGTGGGAAATAGTTGTTCCTCAAAGTTTAGCTTACGGACGTAGGGGTAAAGGAACAAAAATCCCTCCGTATTCAACTCTACGTTTTGAAATAGAATTAATATCAATAAAGAAAACTGTTGCGACAGAAAATAAAAACAAAATACCAGCAAGTAATATTGTTCGCATTCCTTCAAGTGAAGAAATAAAAAAAGGGGCTAAACCTGAGATTCTCAATAGTGAGCAAATTGATAACTTAAAAAAGAATAAATAAGCCTCATTAAACATCTCGAACTTGAACCATATCAACTCCTCCAAATAACAAATTTGGAACAACAATTAATTGATCACCTTTTTCCGCATAACCAGCAGATTGTAAATGATAAATAGAATCACTAATTGTTGATTCTTGACTGTCCTTAAATTCAACCAAGAAAGCTTTAACGCCCCAAAGAATTTTCGAGTCTTTTATAATCTTTTCTTTTTCGGTAAACACAAATATTGGACAACCGAATGGCCTTAAAGCAGCTAATGTTCGCAGATGAAGCCCTGTAGAAGAAAAAACAACGATCCCTACCCCCCCAAGTTCTCTTGCAAGAACAACAGCAGATTTCATTAGTTTTTCTCGAGTAGTAGATAATGGCAAAGATTCATTAAAACCACTGCCACCTGCATACCGCTCAACATTTTGCGTTACTTTGTTAAGTACATCAACACACTCAACAGGGTACTTACCAACACTTGTTTCACCAGATAACATTACGCAATCTACGCGTTCAAATACGGAATTTGAGACATCTGTAATCTCCGCACGAGTAGGCATAGGAGACTCGATCATAGACTCTAAAAGATGAGTAGCCATTATGACCGGTTTCCCTGATATTAATGCATCACTCACTGCTTGTTTTTGAATTATTGGCAATTCTTCATAAGGCACTTCTATCCCAAGGTCCCCTCTAGCAACCATTAAGGCATCAGAAACATCAAGAATCTCTTTTAAGTTTTTAATACCACTTTGATCTTCAACCTTAGCGACAACTTGAGCAGCAGAATTATTATCCAACAAGAACTTTTTCAATTGGTTAATATCTGCCGCTTCTCTAACAAAAGATAAAGCGAAGAAATCAACATTAGCACTAATACCAATCTTAGTATCTGCTATATCCTTTTCTGTCATAGCAGGAAGATTAATTTTTTTTCCGGGTATATTAATATGTCTCCTACTTCCCATTTTACCAGGAATTATAACACGGCAACGAAGCCGATCTATGAGAACTTCTTCCACCTGGAATCGCATCAATCCGCTATCAACTAATAGTACATCTCCTATCTTCGCTTCATCAATTAGAGATGGATAATTTATATCTACTGCAGGTATACCCGCTTCAGGAGAAGCTTCATCTGACTGTGTGAGGTCTATTTGCTGATCTTTTTCCAATTGAATGTATCCATCAAGATATCCAGTCCTTATCTCAGGCCCCTTAATATCCATCAAAATCGATACTTCTTTGCCTTCTGCAACAGAGGCAGTTCGAATTGCCTTTATAGCTTTATATGTCCAATCATGAGAAGCATGGGCCATGTTGACGCGACATATATCAACCCCAGATCGTAATAATCTCCTAAGAACATCTACATCAAGAGTAGATGGACCAATAGTGAAAATCACTTTGGTAAAGCGAAATGATGAAAAAAGACTCACTCTTTAAAAATCAAAATTATTTAAAAGATTTAATCTGAACATTACGAAATGAAACAGCATCCCCATGGCCTGCAAAACCAAAATATCCCATCTTACGTAACCTACCCTTGAACTTACCTATGTCATACATTGGCTTATCCACTTTTGACAAATCCGCATTGAGAATTTGCGTGCCATTCATCTCTACCATTATACTAGATCCCACAACGGTAACTTGTTGGAAATTCCAATCACCAACAGCTCGCTGATAGCCTCTAGCAGCGGCAGCCATACCATATGCAGATCCGTGATATTGAGCAGGATGCAACTTCGCATATTTCTTAGCAGTATCATCTAACACCTGCAGCTCGCACATTCCAACGTAAGCCGTATCCCCTTTTCCGGGATAACGAATCGCTAATCCATTATTGCCACCTGGAGGTAGTTTATATTCAAACCTTACTGAGAAATCCGACAACTCTTCATTAACATAAACCGTTCCTCCACTACCTTTCTTGCACTGAATAGTACCATTTTTGACTTCATAATTATCTGTTGCCCCTGCCCACCCATCTAAATCATTACCATTAAATACTTTCTTAAATCCATCATTATCATTTGAGGCTAAAAATTTATTACCTTCAGTCACACCAATCTCTCGAACGAAAATATTGCGCCAACGAATTTCACCACCATGAGTTTGTAATTGAATAGGACCAGCCATAGGGACAGGGCCTTTTCTATTAAAAAAATTCTCTAATCTTGCATGATCAACAACCATTTTTTCGTTCAACCATATTGTCACGCGCTCACCAACCATAATAATTCTAAACTTATTCCATTCACCGAAAGGTTTATCAGCTAATACAAGAGGATCTTTTCCCGCTGTTCCCTTACTATTATTCCACAATCCACCAGATCCTTTATCAGCACCTATATTCCACTTCCCCCCTTCTTTAGTATAATCCCAGATTTGAACCTGAGGAATCCCACGCAAGTAAATACCACTATCAGCTTTTGCTACTGTTTTGTATTCCAGAAGTAATTCAAAATCTGCATAATTTTTCTTTGTGCTTAAATAAAGACCCTTTCCATCATTAACAAGCTCATCACCATCAATAGACCAATGCTTTGCAATGTCTTCTAGGCTTTGACTTTCTTTGTCTAGTAAGGCTTCAGGAGTTAAAGCCATCCATTTAGCGGGATCCTCAGTACCCAAACCCCACCAACCTGATAGATCCTCCCCATTAAAAAGCGATTTAAATCCTTTAGGCGCATCACCCGCGATTAAGGATAAATTAATGCCGATGAATAAAATAAAAGTCGCTATTAAAGATGCGACACGTTTAAACAAGTTCGATAATTTCATTTGTTTTTTAAATAGTAAGCAAACCTATTTTAACTAGCAACAAACTACTCGCCAGCTAAAACTGTGTTCTCAATCTTAAAAAGCAGCATTGATTATTTTGTTTTCTGATTAATAATTCTACCATCTTGACCGATGGTTACTTCTTTTAATCCAGCAGGAAGTGAAGTTACAGAAACCTTCCCTCCTGGCCATTTCACCTCAATTGCTATAGGTGTTTCAGGCAAAGGAAAAACCTTCACCAAGCCATCCTGCGATCCATAACCACTCCCAAGTTGCCATTCTCTCCATGTACCTCTAACAAAAGATGGCGGACTTCCAAAAAGCAAACGAGCTGCAGAACCAATAGCATCCGGATTCTGCTTAGAACTAGTTAATCTGACCCTCAAGCCTGGCTTAGCTTTATTGTTACGAAAAAGTTTAGTTAGACCGTTATTCTGAGCAACAATAAGATCAAGTTTTCCATCCTCATCATAATCAGCCAACGCGCTTCCTCTTTGATCACCATAAATAGCAATACCAGCTTCCTCGCCTCTTACTGGTGTGAAATTAGCATTTCCGGCACCACGAAGCCACAAACCACGACCTGCATCATTTCGGTCCTTATTTGTTGGAAATGCAGAAAAATTCTGTGCAAGAAATAGGTCATCAAGTCCATCCCCATCAAGATCTCCGACCGAAACACCAAATGCAGGAGCCAATTGAGCCTCGGGATGCAATGGCTTAGCTTCAAAACGCTCATTATTATTCAGGAAAACCATCGATTGTAAAATCGCAGCGGTCACAGATTTCTGAGAAGCAACATGATAGTCTGAAATCTTTAGCACTCCGGCACTCGCAAAATCTCGATATGACGTAAAAACTCCACGCAAACCAGAATAACCTTTAAACAAATAGGGTAAATTTCTTGTCGGAAGATATGCAGAAGCTGAATCATTCCATACACCTAAAATAAGAGAGGTTGGAATTGAAGATTCTGCAAAATGATAATACAGACGAGGCGGATTGATGACATTAGGTTTAAATGAAGTATTCAATCCCCAGTTAGTAGCAACTATATCAATCTTACCATTCCCATCGAAATCACCAGTTGCAACACCCTGCCAAAGGCCGGTAAGCCCAGACAATCCCAGAGCATCTGTAATCTCAACAAATTTTCCCTTTTGATTTTTAAATACTCGGATAGGACCCCACTCTGTAGTAATTATTAAATCAGGAAATCCATCCATATCGAGATCACTAAAAACAGCCCCATTCACAATCCCAAGAGATCCGCTTAGTACACCGGAAGTGAAATCAAGCCCATCTTCGTTATTAACCAATAGTGCTGAAACCGATGCTTGAGGATAGTGACCTGTTACTGTTCTCCCGCCAACAAACACATCTAGATCTCCATCAGCATCTATATCAGCAACCGCAATTGGTCCAGGCATTGTATCGCCTAATAATTTACCGCTTACGCTAATCCCAATGCTTTTACGATAAGAACGCATCTGGGCTGACAATTGAGGGGATTCATAATTACTTATCGCTGCCAACCATTGACGAGAGCCAGCTCTATTAACCCATCCACATACGCTCACAACATCACCGGGAACCTTAAAGCCAGATTCACTGGTCAATTTGCCAAATTTACCTTCTCCAAAATTTTGATAAATTGAAACAGAAGCACCTGAAGATGCTCCAATAAATAAGTCTTCATCCCCGTCTCCATCATAGTCAAACCATCCAAGCCCTGGACCAGAACGGTCAAGGCAACGAGTCAATAATGGTTGAAGTAGAGTATCATCATAAAGATTTTCAGAATGAGTATAATTTAATAATCCACTCGCATCTTCAAAAAATGGAGATTCTTCAATATCTTCAAATTTATTTTCATTAGAACTTATACTAACTGGCTCAATAACCTCATAAAGACAGTTAGGCTCAGGATTGTTAATAAATGAAAACTGACCATTTGGCCAAGTTACCTTAATGGATCTGTTCACCTGATTCCCTCCAATTGCAAATGTTCGTACTTCTTGATCGCCTGACAAATAACGACCGCCAGCAGTCACTTCTTGTGTCTGAAGAACATTACCGACAGCAACAGTGATTCGGGCCCCAATGCCTGCGGTGTTTGGGGCAAGCCCTTTTAAACGAACAGCTATTCGTGGAGCTATTACATTATTTCTATAAATCAAAGCCGGCTGGTTTAAACAATTTATCACTAAATCCATATCGCCATCATTATCAAGATCTCCAACTGCAATTCCATGAGACGTTTGTAATGAATTAATTCCCCATTCTTGAGTGCTTTCTGAAAACCGAAAATTCCCCAAATTTCGGTATGCAAAATTTGAAGTTTGAAATGCCGGAAACACAAGAACTCCAGCCTGTTTCTTTTTCACTTTTGAAAGACGCGAATAATTAGCAATAGCGTCACGATCATTAATGTCATGAAGTTGTCCATTCGTAATAAATAAATCCTCATAACCATCCAAATCTATGTCTATAAAAACTGGCTGCCATGACCAATCTGTAGCTTCGACTCCGGCGAACCTCCCTACTTCAGAAAAAGTCTTATCCCCCCGATTCCAAAACATGGTATTTCGTTCTACTTGAAGTCTATTAACGATATCATTTTCTTTTAAATTAGAGGAACTAAATGAATTTGGACTGATTTTAAGTAATCGAGTCATTGAATTCCTGGCAAGATTACCAGTCACGAAGAAGTCAATTTCTCCATTATTATCAATATCAGAAAAATCAACACCCCTTGAAGCATAAGAAACAGATCTAATTGATATTGGGCCAGCCTCTCGAAAAGTTCCTATCCCATTATTTAACCATAGACGGTCTGGAGTTTGAAAATCGTTACAAACATAAATATCTGCAAGACCATCAGAATTAATATCTCTAATTTGTACAGTCAAACCAAAGTCCATTGGCTCGACAATCCGGTTACCGTTATGATCTAGAAATTTATTTTCTTCCCAAGGGACTCTACGAAATAACCCTTGTCCATTATTTTGGTAAAAATCATCAGCTTCACCGAGTTCAACTAGTTTTTCATTAACAATCTTTAAACGACTTGCGTGAGAACCTTTTAGAAATGACCTGTCTCCAAGTTTTTGAACATCGAAATCTCCCCCGTCTCTTAATAATGCAATCTCACCATAATTCGAAACGTATAAATCAAGATCGTTATCACCATCTACGTCTCCAAGGGCCAAAGAAGTCCCTGATCTATTAGACTTTAGACCTGATTGATTAGTGATGTCCTTAAAATAACCATTACCATCATTCACTAAACATCGAGTTCCATTTCTGAATGTAGTTAATAGTAAATCAAGATCTTCATCTCCGTCTATATCAACAAATGATGCTCCTCGACTAAAGAAATCTATCACTGAAACACCTCTATCATTTGAAGCTAAAGCAAAGCGAAAGCCTCCTTGATTAAGATACAATTCATTAGCTCCTTCTAAGCGACAAAAATAAACGTCACATAATCCATCGCCATTAACATCTCCTAAAGCAACACCTGACCCGTTCATAAGGTTAGAGCGGTTTTGCAATGCCACACTTGAAACTTGATTAGTAAATCGAACACCTATTTGAGTTATAGGCATAGAAGTAAATCCTGCTTTGCCCTTTGCAGGAACGGAAAGTTTCAATTTTCGATACCCTGATTTTTCCTCCCAATCGAATCCAATACAAAGACATGAAAATATTGATAAGAATATAATCAGATAGAAATTTTTAAATTTACTGTAGTAAGAAAAAAACACCTATATAAATTTGCTTGGACAAACTAGTTAATAAAAACATGTAGGATTATTTTTTTGAAACATTGTTTTCACTGGTTAACCCCAATCTAATATACCTAATTGGAACTTGAGAAACCAACATTCCGCAAAACATCATTAAACAGCCGATTAATTCTCTCACAGATAACTGCTCACTTAAAATCAACCAACCAGCAAAAACTCCAACAACAGCTTCCATAGCAAATATAATTGAAGCGTGCGTCGGGTCTGCCCCCTTTTGTCCAATTATTTGAAGAGTAAAAGCTAATGCAATTGACATTACTCCGAGATACAGAGCTGGAAAAAAGGCTCCTTTAAAAGCAACCATATTAATTGGCTCCTTGAAAAAGGCAACTAACCAACTCAACAAGGCGCATACAACAACTTGACCTATAGCCAAATGTAATGATGACACTCGGTTAGTATACCTATCTATAACAAGCACATGACCTGCCCAACAAAACGCACCAAAAAAAACAAGCAAATCACCTTCACCAATTGACCATTTGGTACCTGCTTGTTTAAAACTCAATAACCATAAACCAACAGTTGCAAGCCCAACTCCTCCCCATGTCTGAAAACTTGCACGACGCCCAACAAACAGTCCAAATAAAGGAACAATCACGACATATAAGCCTGTTATAAACCCAGCTTTACCAGCCCCCGTTTCTTCATCGGTAATTCCTGCTTGCTGTAATAACGAACCCAAAAAAAGAAAACCGCCAGCGCTTAAACTAGACTTAACCCAATCTCTTGACCGAAAGCCATCAAGAAACCGGCATCTATGATAAATAATTAGTATAGCGAATAAACAGATCGCACCGATTGAATATCTAGCGCCATTAAACATGTTAGGCCCAAGAAATTGCGCTCCTTTTTCCTGTGCAACAAAACCAAACCCCCAAATAATACTAGTGAAAAGCAGAAGAAAATTACTATTGAGTTTATGCTTATTCATTCTACTTAAATAATTCTAAATAATAAATTAATAGAGCTAAAAGGGACTATTCTTATGATAATTTTTATGAATTCAAATAGAAGAACAATTTAGCAAAAAAAACATATATAATAGATCAAAAAAATAAAAACAGACTATCTTTTTTAAAAATAAATAATTTTAGCATCCAAGAATAAAATCAAAACTAAATTATGTCTTATTAATTACATAGGTTTCACCTAATCAGAATGCTTGCCGGTTAAGCTTGGGTTGTTTTTACTCACTGCGATGTCCGTATTTCCATTAATATTTTACCGATTTGCATATACATTCTTTTTGATACTATTCTTTTTCAATGGGCAATCTATTTATTCAGTACTTGCATTAGATTGGCCTCAATGGAGAGGGCCATCTCGTGACGGGACAATACCTAATAATGGATTAGCTTTAAAAAACTTACCAGAGCATCCAAAAGTTCTCTGGAAAATAAAGTCAGGTGAAGGCCTTGCTTCACCGGTTGTTGCAAATGGATTCGTATTTCTTTTTGAAAATCGAAACAACAATGAAACAATGGTAGCTATTTCTACAATTGATGGTTCGGAAAAATGGGCAACTGAGCTATCACCTGTTTTTGAAGATGGACAGGGCCCGCGTGGACCAAGATGCACACCTGTTGTAGATCAAAATCAAGTGTTTGCCCAATGCAGCCGAGGCACACTCCATTGCCTAAATTTTGAATCAGGAAAAATTCAATGGGAAATAGATTACGCCAAACTTGGGATGAAATTTATAGGCGAAAAAGGGACCACTCCAGGTGCTAGGCGCCATGGTTTTACTAATACACCACTAGTTATAGGAAACATGGTTTATGCATTAGTCGGGGGCAAAAACTATAGCATCGTATGCTTCAACCGCAAAACCGGAGAAATAATTTGGAACGCCTTAGATTACGAACCAGGATATGCACCTCCAATACCTGCTATGCTTTCGGGAAAACAACAATTCGTCTGTTTTTTTGTAAATGGAGTTGTGGGTGTAGATGTTAGAAACGGGAGCGAACTTTGGAATATTCCAATGAAGACTGACTACGGGCGCCATGTCGCTGCCCCACTTGCTCAAAATAACATAGTTATTGCGGGATCACACCAAGTTGGCTTGCAAGGTATTAGAGTCTATAAAAACAACAAAAAACTTAATGCAGAAGTAATCTGGAAGAATATTGAAGCTCAACCAAATATTAGTCACGGCGTTTTACTAAAAGGGCATTATTATGGCTTAGGAGATCCTGCAAAATTAGTATGTGTTGACATTACAACTGGAAAAACAATATGGAGCAATGACAGCTTATCGTTTCCGGATCCTAAAAGAGCCATGGCTGCTTTTATTGTAATGAAAAACAATATTCTATCTCTTACTAGTGGAGGCGAATTATGCCTTTTTTCTACTACTCAAAAAAAGTTCACAGAACTTGGAAGGGCACAAGTTTGCGGAATTAATTGGTGCATGCCTGCATATGTTAATGGAAAGCTTTATGTTAGGGATGGCATTAAAAAGAAAAACGGAAATCTAATATGCCTAGATTTAACTAAGCAGAACTAACTTCCTGGTTTAATCGCAGTAATATCTTTTAAATCATTAGGCAAGCTATCAGGATTAAACGTTTCAACAGTCATAGACAATAATGATTCCATAGGCGCTCCTATGTTAGCACTTCCGTTTGATCGATCTACAACAACACCTATAGCACAAACCTCAGCCTGATGCTTCTTGACTATAGAAATTGCTTCAGCAACACGCCCTCCTTTAGTTACAACATCTTCGACAATAACAATTTTCTCATTAGGAGAAATCTTAAAACCACGCCTTAACACAAGTGAATCATTATCCTTTTCAGCAAAAATAAAACGCACACCTAGTTGCCTCGCTACTTCTTGACCAATTACAAGACCTCCCATTGCTGGAGCTAAAACAGTAACTGGAGAATAGTTGCATAATTTATTTGCCAATGCCTTTCCTAACAGTTCAACACTGGGCATATCCTGCAAAGCTAATGCGCATTGAAAAAACTGTCTACTACGCAAGCCGCTACGCAAAATAAAGTGGCCATCCAATAAAGCCCCTGATTTCTTAAAAATTTGAAGAATATCTTCTTTCGTCACGTCGCTCATTCAAACAGCCATTTAGAAAAAGTAAAAGTTTAGAAAAACCTTGAGGTCAATATGCTTCAAGATAGATGTTTTCCATTTCAATTTCGCCAGCTAAAAGAGGATTAAAACCTGCTGTCCACTGAGAAGCAGCTTCTTTAGCAAGCAAGGGAATCATTTGTTTACCGCCAATAATATCTCGCAATTGAACTGGCATTCCAACTTTTTTAAGCAAGTTCAATAAATATGCAGCCAAGTTCTCACCCTCGTTTCCAAGACCACTAGCAGTATCAATTTGCACAGCACTACTCAATTGACCATATATTGCTCTACACTCAGCCAACTTGGAGTTAAATCTAATAACATAAGGAAGCATCATTCCTACAGCCTGACCATGAATAACATTAAAATGCGCAGTAAGAGGGTTAGCTAATGAATGGGCAGCGCCAAGCATACTAGCTTCAATAGCGCATCCTGCCATCGCAGCACCAAGCAGCATGCTGCCACGTGCATTTAAATTGTTCGGATCGCTTATAACCTTAGAAAAATTAGGGAGAAGCAACTTGAATGCTTCTGTAGAGAAAAGATTTGATAAATCATTTCTCTTATTAGTAACTGCAGTTTCAACAGCATGAGCAATAGCATCTATCCCCGTACACATCGTGACATTTTCCGGCAATGAAAGTGTTAAGCATGGGTCAAGAATAGCTGTTTTAGCTATCGCCTTTGTGTCACCACATGCCATCTTTTGATGAGTCTCTGAATCGGAAATAAGGGCAAAAGATTGACATTCACTACCGGTACCTGCAGTCGTAGGAATTACAATAAGAGGCAACATGTCTTTTGTTGCCTTATTAACACCCCAGTAATCATGAATCCGCCCCCCATTTGTTAAAAGGAAGTTAGCCCCTTTAGCTGTGTCCATCGAGCTCCCCCCCCCGAGACCGATAAACGAATCAACCTTGGCATCAAACGCAAGTTGCTTAGCTTTTTCAACACAATCAGATGTAGGGTTTTCAATAACCTGATCAAAAATTGTAACTTCAATACCAGCTTTGACTAAAGACTCTCTTACAAATTCCGCATGGCCAGCATTAACTAAACCCACATCTGTTACTAAGAGCACATGTGATAAGCCTAAATCTTTAGCTAATTGACCAGTATGTAACGCTGCCCCTTCACCAAAAACTAACTTTGTACGCTTGATATTCTCAAATACGGACAATGCATTAGTATGTTCTGTTATTAAATCCTTGGACATTTACTATCCCCCTTAAAACCAAATGAGAAGAAACCGTAAGCCGTACTCAACCATGCTGCAAATAGTTAAGTCACTATTTTCTTTTTAGTTATCTTTTTTTGATAAAGAAGGCTTAACATACCCATCTTCACCTGGAAAGTAGACCTTAACTATATTAAATCCACTTTCACCCCACTGCCCTTCCTTTAACAACCAACCCTCAACAAACTCTTCAACGGTCTTTCGGCAATTCTCACGAATAGATAAAATACGATTATTCTCCAAAGCGTATTTTCGAATTGTTGGAGTAATTGCTCTTTCAAGAACAGCCATTTGCTCATCGGCATTAAACCGAGCCCAACCTTCATTAGAAGATTTTTCCATTTTATCTGTATGTATAGAAGGAGGTTGGCTTGGTCGAATATCTGGGGCATGAACAATACAAACACCATTCACTACATCTAATCGCCATGGATCACGCATTCGTAAATGGTACCTGTATGTTACTGGAACACGAATCTCAGTAGTCGTTGTACCCGCGCTCACATCGAACCATTTAAAATCATACTTAAGCTCATCTTGACTTTTGAAAGTTTCGGTTGCCGTCACTTTAGCAAGTTCCAATAAGCCACCTCTCTCACTTTTAAACTCCGGGATAGAGGCTGTAAAAGTTTTCGTAATAGTACCACGCTGAAATTTTTCTGCAGCTACACTTAGCGAATCAACAACATCGGTAGCACCTTTACCAGTACTCTCAATAATTTCGGTTGGAATTCTTAAAATATTAATCAATGCAGCAAGAACAAATAAACAAATTAAAACAATCACAATTGGCCATCGCCACAAATAAATCGAAGAATCACTTTTTACAGGCTGTTGTTCTTTACTCATTCTTATTTTAAATTTACATCACCACATAACTGAACTTGCAAACCCAATTCATTAAGCATTGAAGCCTTAATGCGCGCGCCCATATGGGCTGACTTTTCATTTGGAACATAAACAACTTGAATGTGGTTTGACTTATGTCGGGCCATCATCTGGTCGCGAGTAACCCCTTTGATTACAGCATGCATAATAGGCCACTGAGGTGTCGTCTCTTTCCAACGCCTTTCAGTTTCTTTATTTGATAGTTTAACAACTTCCGCTACTCCAATGTCACATTGCAGAACTCCATTCATGACAAATACTCGGCTCCAGACAATCCAACCCGGTTTTGAAATCCCTTTAAGAGTCCCTCCACCTAAACGGAAATACATTGGTGGTTGCCGTTCACTTGAGGCACCTTTCCAACCATCAATAAAATGCGAAGGCGGCGCTGCTCCAGAAATCAGAAAAACCCAGACATACTTACTTTTCCCCTTGATCTTGCAAGATTCACCCCACCGCAGGTCATGTAATGTGTTTTCTGGAGACCATCCAAGCTCCTTCCAAAGCCAATAAGTGACCAACGAATCTAACCCAGCGCATTCGTCCACTTCATTAAAGTGCGGTAATGCTTCTCCAGGAAAGAGCAATCTACCATCAACAGAATAAACTGGAGGCCTATCAACATTATTCAACATCCCTTCAGCTAGATCACTTGCAGGAGCTAAATCTTTCAATCCTTGTTGGTATTGAATTCCTATAGTTGCACAACCGAAATCATCAGCAATTCTCAAGGCGGCAATATACATCTTGCACTGCAACATCAATTGAGACTCAGTAAGATCTTTCTCCTCATTAGCACCTAGTTCAAATCTTACACCTTTCTTTTTAAGCCAATTAAAAACAGCTTCAGCTTCCTCATCCGCTACCTCTCCCATCGCCGCATATAATGCTGATTGACTTAGCCTTTCTTTAAAAACACCAGTACGATTAAGAAGTTCATCTGGAATAATCGCATTATGCATCCCCATACACCCTTCATCAAAAACACCCATAATTGCCTTCCTTATTTGAAACTTCCTTGCCTCTATTCGACCGATCCTAATTTCTTTTACTGGCAAGCTTAGTAATTCAAAATATTTCACATGGCTTTGATCATGAATAATTTCACCTTCATCCAACCACTGTCTTAATCCTTTTTTGAAGTAACTATCTGAAAAATTTTCGCTCCAAATAGTGCTATATCCTATATCCATTTTGGTTAAGGATCCATTAAGATTTAACATTCCTACCAAACCTGGCCATTTACCACTCCAATTGGCTAAAGTAAGTATCGGCCCTTGATGCGTTAAGAGACCTGGCAAAATATGCTGACTATATTGCCAAACACATTCAGCAACAATTAAAGGGGCCTCAGGATCTAACCCTCTAAAAACCTCTATACCCCTCTTTTGAGAGTCAATAAAACCATGTTTCTTTTTGCGATCAAAGTTATGAGCACGAACAACAGCCCATCCTTCATTTTTTATAGCCTTAGATAAAACTTTTTCCATTCTGGCTTGTTCTTGCCAACAAACACGATTTGCCGAGAGGCGAAGATCGCCATTTGCAAGAAGGTAAACCTGCTTAGCCTTTAATTTTTTTGGGCGGCTCATATAAAATCTCCAAAAAAAATACGTATACGATCGCTAAGGGCAAAGCTCAAAATAGTTCGCACGAACACTTAATTAAGAGTTATAATCATTTTGTGCGGACTTTGATTATAGGATGCGGCTACACAGGTGAGACTCTTGGCGAACGTTTGGTTTCCATGGGCCATGAGGTTTCAGGGATTAAAAGAGATAAAGAAAACAATGGCAGCTTGGTTAAAAAAGGCATCAAACCTATCAACATAGATGTTACAAAAGCATCTGAAATGAAGATTATTCCTATCAATTACGACAATGTAATTATCGCAGTGTCATCATCTCGAGGAGGACTTGAAGCTTATAAAAATATATTTGGAATAGGGATTAAAAATATATCCAACTGGCTAAGCGCTTTAACGACAAAAGCAGTAGTATTCATAAGTAGCACTAGCGTTTATAGAGAAACCAAAGCAGAATGGGTAAATGAGAAGATTAAAAATGCACCAAATAATTTAACTAGCAAAACTCTTTTGAAGGCAGAACAGTTAGTGGCTAATATAAATAATCCTGTCACAATTTTACGTTCATCAGGAATCTATGGGCCACAGAGAGGCTACCTATTTAATCAGTATATGAAAGGAATAGCCAAAATTGATGGCAAAGGAGACAGATATATAAACATGGTACACCGGAATGATCTTGTTGAAGCGATTATAAAATCATTACCTAATCCAGGTGGTACATATAATATAACTGACAACGAACCAGTTACTCAATTTGATTTTTTTAAATGGCTTAGTTCAATAACCGGCCAAGCAATGCCCCCAAATACTCCCCCAATAGATCCTTCAACTCGCAAAAGAGGAATAACAAATAAGCGTGTTAGCAATAAACTTTTTAAAGACACATTTGAATTCAACTACAAATATCCAACATTTCGAGAAGGACTAATGGAAGAGTTAAATAAAAGAAATTAACTTTTTCACTTATTACATACCACCCATTATCTGATACCCACAATCCACATAAATCACTTGGCCAGTAATTGCGGCACCTCCATCACTTGCAAGAAAAACACCTGTTTGACCAATCTCTTCGTGAGTTACATTTCGACCAAGAGGTGCATGCTCATCATAATGCTTGAGCATATTTGAGAATCCAGCAATTCCTCTTGCAGCAAGCGTATTTACTGGCCCTGCACTAATACAGTTAACACGAATACTCTCAGAACCAAGATCTGCAGCCAGATAGCGAGTGCTAGCTTCAAGAGCTGCTTTAGCAACTCCCATAACATTATAATGTTTAATAACTTTCTCAGCACCATAATAGCTCATTGCTATTATACTTCCCCCTTCTGACATCAACGGCGCGGCGCGTTTAGCTATTGCAACAAGAGAATAAGCGCTAATATCATGTGCAGTTGAAAAAGCGTCACGCGCAGTATCAACAAATCGGCCTTCTAAAGCTTCGCGAGGGGCATACGCAACAGAATGTAAAACCATATCAAGTTTACCTTCAAAATGCGCATCTACTTTATTGAATACCTTGTCTAAATCAGAATCATCACTAACATCGCAATCAATAACTAAGGTGTCTTCACCAAATTCAGATACTAGTTTTTGGACCTTCTCCTTTAGCCTCTCCCCCTGATATGTGAATACTAGCCTGGCTCCTGCATTATGCCAGGCCTTGGCAATACCCCATGCAATTGAATTTTTGTTTGCAACGCCAAATACAACGCCGGTTTTACCTGTTAGCAAATTACTCATGTAAAATTAGGACTAAAGAAAAGAAGAACAATTAGCAAGCGGAAGAAACTAAATTAATACTTTTTTAAGAGCTGATACGGCCAGCTGATTTTCAGCTTTAGTTCCAACGGAAAGCCGAATCCATTCTGGCAAACCATAACCACCCATAGGTCTTGAAATAACACCAGACTCTTGCAAAGACTCAAAAACTCTCTGCCCGTCATTTACTTTAATTAAAATAAAATTAGCAAATGAAGGAACAAACTCGATTCCTAGCTCAACACATACTGATTCAAAGAATCTCAAACCATCTACGTTAACTTTACGAGTTGCAGCCAAATGCGACTCGTCATCAATAGCAGCAAATGCTCCAGATTGAGCAATAGAGTTAATATTGAAAGGCTGCCGAACTTTTTCCAATGCAGAAATAAAATCAGGATGACCAATACCATAACCAATTCTTAAACCTGCCAAACCGTAAATCTTGGAGAATGTTCGCATTATCAAAAGATTTGGCATCTCGCCTGACTTGATTAATGGCAATAAATCAAATGGCTCCTCAAGGAATTCATAATACGCCTCATCCATCACAAGTAAAACATCACTAGGAACACCTTGCACCAAACGCTTTACCTCATCCGCGCTTGCTAATGTGCCAGTTGGGTTATTGGGATTGGCTACCCAAACAATTCTGGTTGAAGGCGTTATAGCTTTCAACATGGCATCTAAATCATGGCCGTAAGCAACTGATGGAACAGTTGTTACATCGGCTCCCATCATCATCGCAACCAAAGGGTAAATCGCAAAACAGTATTCCGATACAACAATATTATCGCCCGGCTTAAGCAATATATGTGAAACAAATTCGATTATTTCATTCGAACCATTTCCAAGTATCAAGTTTGAGGATTTAACATCTAATTTTTCTGAGAGCTTATTTTTAAGATGGAAAGAATTACCATCTGGATAAAGGTGACTTTGATTAACAGCAACTCGCATAGCTTCAACAGCTAATGGGCTTGGGCCCAATGGATTTTCATTAGAAGCCACTTTAATAATTGCCGCTGGGTCAAGACCAAGCTCACGCGCAACCTCTTCGATCGGACGACCTGGTTGATATACAGGAAGCCCATTAATAGTAGGGTTTATATTGTCGAGAATAGACGCCATTTACAAAAAATATTGCATTTTCACAGGCAATAACAAATCGTTTAAATATGATTATTTATATTTAATAAACGACTTGTAACGTTCCTCACATTTTTTTTGTGAGTCCTTTATCTGCGCTTCTGATTGTTTGTTCCCGTTTAAAGGAGGCTCCACCTCCTGAACCACAAAACGAAAATTAAGATTAAATGGATCCCCCTTTTTTAAATCCTTCGGTAAAAAATATCCAAATCTACCATAGTCTCTCCAAGATAACTCCTTAACTCCATTATTTGGAGAATTCATCTCTTGGGCAGTATACCACCGTTTACCGATCGGAAACAACAAACGAACCCATTCATGTTTATCATCAATTACCCTCCCCTTTCCTTTGGCGGATTTCGGTTCCCATAAATAACTAGTTTCCCCTTTCCTGTTAGCAACTTCTGTATGAGCCCTAAAGTGAACACCCGCATGCTGCAAATCCCCACCTAAACTTACATCGCGCTCGGCAAGCATTTCAAAACTTGCATCTATTTGCGTGTATTCATTTTTAGGACGCGAGACATTAAAAGTACGTAATTCTCTTATCATCACATCGTTACCTTGATCATCCTTCTTGGTCGCTCTCCATTTAATGTGAGCGACTATTTTTGCAGATGTTTTACCCGTAACATTTTCAAATTTAACAATATCATAACGGGCATTTCCAGAACCGCCTTTATGCCACATATCGTATTTTCCCAAATCGGAAGAAACACGATTCCAACCAATGAATATACCTCGATGATGATTGAACAAACCCGCACCTTTACCAGATTTATCAAGACCAGGATTCGTAACCAATTCACCATCTGCCCCAAATACATGTAAGAAAGGCTTTATTTGGCCTTCACCATAAACCAAACGCACTATTAGCTTGCCAGAAGATAACACGTCAATCGCCTGGCCAGGACCTAATGGATTATTTTTTTTATGAATTTCCCAATCAGCTCTTGCTGTTAAGGATGAAAGCACTAAAAACAAAAGGAGAAAAAGTTTCCATGCATAGATTGATAAATATTTCATAAAGACAAATTGACTTAGGCGATTATGTGTAAACAAAATTTTATATGCGATAAATAAGTATTTAATTATTCTTCAGGGTTCTTATGCACTTTAGGTGGTTCTGCACCCTGTAATGCATTCACCTTTTTTGTAGCATTTTCAACATCTTTTAGGCTTGGATGAATCTTAAAATCTAATTCAAATGAACGAGATTCACCCGGTGCAAGTTTCGGAACTCTTCCATACTTTCTTTCATAATTGCGATTATGAGGAAAACCGGTTCCTGGTTCTATACCAGTAACATAACCAGTTGTTTCTGCTGCTGTGTTTTTCCACTGAGTTAAATAGGGCAATTGTTGAACAGGCCAACTGATACTAACACCTCTATCACCCTTAGGGTTTATCATCAGAGCAGTAGTTTTTCCCATTTCATCACTTTTTGGATAAATCTTGAAAACTTCCTCGGTAAAACCTTTTGTTGGAGCATTATAAACCCTTTGTTCATTAATTGCTTCAGCTGCATTTTTATTGAAAGGAACAATTTTGGATGAAGCCGTTAACAATTTTGCGCCTTCACCAAGAAGAGGTCTTCCAAAATTTGCATGGTAAATAATCTGAAATTCTTCTTCAAATGTACCATGATTTGTTAATACATCACTAATACGAAAAGCACTTGATCCTGGCACTGTACTAATTTCAGTCCAAATACTTAAATTCGGGCCATAAAAAGACACTTCATTAATCCTCCCTCGAATTCGGATTCGATGGGGCGACTTTTTTTCGACTATAACAACTACTTGCGAAGCAGGTATATTTCCAATTTTACCATGCAAAGTAAGATTCATCGTCGCTTCCGCACCTACGTTATTTATAAATTTATCTTCTCCAGGGTGACCAGCAAAAGACAACCCACAGCGAACCATCCACTCGTTAAATCCATCTAACCACCCTAAGCCTCCACGATCATGTAAGTTAATATAGCTGGGATGCACAACCTCTTTAACTGGCGAATTCCAACCTAGGCGCACGTCACCGTGAACAACGTCCAGCACGCTCATACCCCGAGTTGGTATTACTCGGAATTGGAGCTTGCCATTATTCACTTCAATTAACTCAACTCCTTCTTGCTTACCGCCATGCAGAGTCCGTTTGCTAACGGACCAACGATCTTTACCTTTGTACTCAGGGAAGTCGCTGCTAGATAAATTCCAGTTTTCCGTATTAACATCACGCTTTGTACTCGTTAGAACTTGGTAATGGGTATCAGCATGAACTAAAGCTGATCCAATAATAAGGCATGTATAAATTATCGATCTCATTGCGGGGTGGAAATATTAACTTTTAGACTAAAATTGCCAAGCGCCAACTATTTGATAAAAATAACGCGTATCAAAGTGGCTATTCGAATCCTACTCTCAGCGTTTTTCGTAATAACTATTCTATTTTGTGTCTATGGCCTAATAGCAACTCTTGAGCCTTTACCAGCAGCCACTCAATGGGCTTGGCGCGGAATATATGTTTTAATCCTTATTGGTAATATAGCTGGATTAACCCACATCATCAGAGGTCTTTTCAGGAGATAAAGCATTAGCTGAATCAACAAGAACAACGAATTCACCTTTAGGTTTTTTGTTTGAATATAAACTTAAAATTTCTGTGGCTGTACCTCGATGTATTTGTTCAAATTTCTTAGTTAGCTCACGAGCTATAACTAGCATTCGATTGGGTACAGTTTCGATCAATTCATTGAGTAATTTTAAAATACGATATGGAGACTCATACAAGACCAGCGTTCCTGGCAACTTCAATAGAGCTGATAAGCGACTTGCTCTCTTTCCGCTTTTGACAGGAAGAAAACCGCAAAAATGAAATTCATCTGCAGACAATCCACTTAAAGTTAAAGCCGCAATCAAAGCACAAGCTCCGGGCACTGATTCAACGCGTAAATCAGCACTCAAAGCTGCTTCAACAATTCTCTGTCCTGGATCACTAATCCCAGGACTACCAGCATCACTCACAAGAGCAATCGTCTCACCTTCTTTTAATCGAGAAACAATTTCAGATGAACGCTTTGCTTCATTAAATTTATGAGTACTTATTTGCTTCTTAACTAATCCTAACCTTTTTAATAATATACCAGTATAACGAGTGTCTTCTGCGGCAACTAAGTCACATTCTCTCAAGGTCCTAATGGCCCTTAGTGTAATATCTTCCATATTACCAATAGGCGTCGCCACTAAATATAATGTTCCAGGAACAAGTGGCACTTGATTGATTGCGGGCAAGAAAATTTGTTCCTCAATCAAGCTGCTTCCTCCATAGAGATAGATAATGGAGGCATCGGGCATCCAAGAACATCACATATTGCACGCAAGAGTTCAGCTTCTTGAATTTGTAAATAACCATCAACAGAAACAGTCGCAGATGCCGCCTGAATTAATGCACGCTTTAAATTAGGCACAACACCTTCAAGAACAGCTAGAGAGGCATCCAAATCTTTTAACCCACATTCTGTAGTTGATAAGAAATTCAATTCAGTTAATGAGGAAAGACGACCTGCCCCAGCCTTATAAGCAGCCATTATAGTTTGTTCCTCTCTACCTGCGGCGTGGGCCAATGCGGAAATCAGAACACTACAATCATGACCTAGGCGTTTTAGTGAATACACCTGTACTACCTTTTTTCGTTTCTTAATATAATGAGGTTCCAAGTGAGAAACAACCAACTTCGATAATGAATACTCAAACAAATCAAGCTGACCATCAGCCGCAACTAGACTTTCAACGATATGGTTAAAGTATCCGTATTGATCCTGTGACATATGACGTAATGCTCCAATAGAAAGATCAACAATAGGCAAACTTGCTCGGGGGTCGATATTATCAATCTCAAGACTAAGCTTCAGCGTAGCCTTGCTCATACCCTCTCCAAACAAGTCATAGATTTCTTCAATTTGTTTATTCCTAATCAATTCATTCTTCTTATCCAGCAAAAGAGCGAACACTAACGCGCAAGAATCGTGCGGATCTCGAGTAGCTTCTATTACTAAATTAGGAAGGGACTTTATTAATTCTGCAGCGAAGTCAAAATGCTCTTGAGAAGGATTACCAATTGAGTCCGAAAGTTCTTTCGAAGAATTAACCTTAATTTGATTATCCCCAGATCCGGCTAAGCCCATAATCACAGGAGGAACAGTTTGGCCAATAGCATTATCGATCACTGGCAATGGAATTGCCGATTGAGATAACTTTTCTGACTTTTTTAGTTTTGTTGAAATCACCTTTTCTTCAATTAATTGCACTGCCGAAAAATCGCCATTAAAACTGGGATCTAATAATTTAATTCTCTCTAAAAGTGGAGGATGAGTAGATGAAATTGAAAACCATGACTCTTTCATGCCATTACCAAAGAACATATGACTCGCCTCATTAGTATTAGGAGATAACAATCGAGAACCATTACTAAGTGCTCCTATTTTTTTAAGTGCACCTGAAAGCCCTTCTGGATTTCTAGTAAATTGCACAGCAGACGAATCGGCGAGATACTCACGCTGCCGAGATATAGCACTCTTAATAAGATTCCCCATTAATACTCCAATAAAACCAGTAGCCATTATACAAATACCTGTACAGCCAATTGCAATTATCAAACCTCCTCCATTATTATCTCTACTACTTCTTCGCCTATATCTAGTTGAGCTAAATGCAACCTCCATCATCAAGCGACCAATTTGAGACAATACTATCAATCCAAAAACTACTGAAACCAATCTAAAATTCAACTTCATATCCTGATTCAAAATATGACTAAACTCATGTGCAATGACCGCCTGTAACTCGTCCCTATTAAGGTGCCTTATACAGCCATCTGTGACTCCAATAACAGCATCGTCAAGAGCATACCCCGCAGCAAATGCATTTATACCTTTTTCACCATCCATAACATATATATCCGGCTTTGGAACACTAGAGGCAATAGCCATCTCTTCTACTACATTTAGTAATTTTTTTTCATCCGGATCTTTACTACAACTATTTACAAGTCGCCCCCCCATCATGGAGGCAATGGTTGAACCCCCATCTTTAAGTTGAAATTTCTTAAATAATCCAGCAATGGTTATCACCAAAAAAGTGCCAAGTATCACCGATGCTGCGAGAATCGGATCCTTTAATGAATTAGATGCTATTTCAGAAACATTTACTTCACCTTCAGCACTAAAACCTCCAGAGACGATCGGGATTACGAATAAAGATAATAATAAAAAATTTAACAGAGAGATAAGAAGAACCCCAATAATGAACAGCAAAACTAAAGTGCTGGTTTTTTTCTTAGCTTGACGCTGACGTTCAAAAAAGTCCATACAGGCGGTTAAATATTAAATCACATATCATCAAAAGATATATCAAGATCCTTCTTTTGATCAGATGTTACTACCGCTTTACTAACATCGCCCAACCCCTCAACTTCAAAAAATATAGCCTCCTTAAAACCAAACATTCCAGCAACCGTATTTGCTGGAAACACTTGTAACGCATTATTATATGTCATGACTGAATCGTTAAATGCTTGGCGTGCAAATGTCACTTTGTTCTCAGTAGATGTAAGTTCTTCAGTTAACTGCATCATATTCTGATTTGCCTTAAGATCTGGGTAAGACTCACTAAGAGCAAACAACTTACCCATAACTCCGCCAAGAGAACCTTCAGCAGCTACCATTTTCTTCATTGCATCTGGATTCCCGGGGTCGGCGCTAATCTCGGCATTTGCATTTGCGGCCATGTTACGCGCCTGTATGACCTCTTCCAAGGTTGCTCGCTCGTGCTTCATATATCCCTTTGCCAGTTTTACCAGATTTGGAATCAATTCATATTTACGAGTTAACTGGACACCTATTTGGGAGTAATTATTATCCTTAGAATTGCGACTGCGAACTAAGCCGTTGTAAACGCTCATCATCCAAAAACCGACAAGAACTACTACGGCAAATAAAATTCCAAAAATTGTAATTAGTGTAGTCATTATTAAATTAAAATATAGTCTATCAATTGATATTGAAGAATACGATGATCAAGGTCAATTATAATTAAAAGTATAGATTATATGCATCCCTATTACTGAAAGTGAGGTTGAAACTGAAGAGAATACAAATCAGCATCTTTCAACTTGAAGCGTAATCTCACAGCTGGGTATCTTTTTTTCAAATGACTAATATCACTTCCTACTCCCCAAGACACTTGCTCCTCTAAAGAATCGCCACGTAAAATATTACAACTAGAAATTTCATAGCCAATAATTTCACTCCCATCAGGTTTCTCAATAGACACCATAATATACCCGTTTTTCTTGGTCTGAAAATTCACAGTTAATCGTTCGGCTGAACTACCAAGTGATATAGGCTTTGTAATCATCTCACCTATCTCAGAACCTGCTCTCAAAGAAACAAAGCCGTCTTTTCGATACTCAAAACGTCTTAAGCGACTATCAGGACCAGTATAATATGCCTCAGATGCATAAACAGAAATATGCTTAGGACGATTAGGAATTTCGACAAGCCCCCAAGCCATATAATTACTACGGTTTCCCCGACGATCCTTTGGAGCCGATTCAGGGACAACAGGATCAAGCCATCTATGAAAACGCACCCCATCTCGACTACTCATTAAGGTAGGCTCAACACGCTGACCTTGGCTTGGAAGATAACGAGATGGGAACCCAATAAAAAGCTGCGGAGCACGATCGTACCTTAATACAGCATTAGTATAAAGATGCTGGTTTGGAACTTCTTTTTGATAGACAAGAAGCTCAGGCTTGGTCCAGTTCAAAAAATCTTTAGAAGATGCAGTCATTATAGCGCGAACACCGTCAACAAAGGTACGATGATACTCTCGATACTGGTTAGTAAAAGAATCCCAAAAAGCTAAATTTTGAGAGTCAAAATAACCATCGAAAATAACTGGCGAGTCATGCATCAATTTCCAATTGAGCCCATCAGGTGACCCGAAAACATAGAGGCCCTTTTCCCCAATCGGCCAACCTCGAGAAATCCCTTTGTAGAGAACCCCTGGGGAGACTTTGGGATTCAAATCCTTAAAAGGTGTAAAGCAATGCGTCCCCAAACCGTCTAATATAATATTGTTTTGATCCGAACCATTGAATTTAAAAATGCCTAGCTTAGGTTTAACCCAATTAACACCGTCCTTACTTTCTGCATAACACGTTACTTCACGATGTGCTTCCCTCTTATTATCCGTATCCCAATGAGATCCACGATAGTACATCCGAAATAAATCGTTATCTCGAAAAATTGTATAATAAGCACTAGTATTACCCTCCCAAGGTGCATCTGTCGTAAGCACAACCTCTTTAGGGTCAGGCTTATGCACATACTGTATTAGCTCATCAGATATTTTATTAATAAGATACTTATCTACAAACAATTCACGCTGTGTTCCATTCTCCCCTAATGAAATTGGTTTATTTGCATAGATAAGTTGAACAAAATTTAAAATTAATATTTTGCAAAACAGACAACGCAGAATGTTAAATTTAATTTTGTTCATTTTAATAGTGATTAAATGCGAGATTATTAGTTTATTAATCCACGCAAAAAATCTGCTGTCCTTTTAGCCGATTCTTCGGGCGTCTCACCTGACTGTGCAGATTGATGTACCGTAACCGGCCCATCATAACCAATAGATTTTAAACCAAAAAATACATTATCATAATTAATTCCTCCACTTGTATGAATTGAAATCAAATCAAAAGAAACGTCTCCATTACATCGAGTAGGAAGTGTGACTGCACCTCTAGGCGTAAGAATTTGATTTTGTAAATATACGTTAAAAATCCAACTGGATAAACGTTCTAAAGTTGAAAGGCCATAATCTTGAGCACAAATCTCAAGATTTGCTGGCTCATAGACCAATCCAAAATTAGAGCGATTAATCGCTTTCAAAGTACTTTCGATACTTTCAACTGTCTCAAACAAGCTTAGCGTATGGCACTGATGAACGAGCTGAATTTTTCTTTCGGATGCCTCATCTGCAGCCCGCTGAGCATTCGTAACATCTGATTCTTTTTTTAATGCAACACGAATTCGAGGAGCCCCGATTTTTTCAGCTAAATCAAGGTATGGAGTAATATTTGTTAATGATGACGGTCCTTTGTCATTATTATAAACAGTGTCAAAATCTCCAGTAATCATGCTCACCGCAAGGCCATTTACATCCATACAAGCCACAGCACTTGCAACTTGATCAGCAGTAGATTGTATTCCTAATTGAGATGCCCTCATACAAAGTGCTTGATAACCACAACGGTTGGCTAATGAAGCCAATTCGCCCAGTGACATCGAGGCTTTTTCCTTAGACAAGAATTCCTCAGCAATTCGAACTGAAAGTGAAAGTTGCATAACTAAATATATGAAAAAAATATAACGGATTAGTGATTGTTGCAATAAGTAGAATTAAATCATTTACTTTAATTTTAATTGCATAATGCAACCCATCATGCGATAAGAAAAGCGGTATGAATAGTTTACAGAATAATATCCCACTCTCTCATGGATTGTTTGGTACAACGGAAATAGACGAGACTCGTTCTGCAATAATTAAAAAAACATATCTTCTTCTCTCACTAAGTGTAGGAGCAGCAATTGCAGGTGGATTTATAGGTGCTCAATCTCAAGCACTTGTTAAGTTTTTCGGATCTACAATGGGATGGATAGTCGCAATGATTGCACTCAATGCTATTCCCTATGTAGCTATGTCATGTAGAGCAAATCCTGTATTAGGAACTATTGCGCTCATTGGTGATGGATTAATATCAGGTTTAATTCTTGCCCCAGTTCTTTTTATGGCAAGTGTAGTTGCTCCGGATATAGTGCCAGCAGCCTTGATTCTAACAGGAATAGTTTTTGCTGGAGTAACCATTTCCGTCATGATCACTAAAGTTAAATTTTCTGCTCCCAGAGGACTAATGGTCGGCTTATTCTTCGCCATTATTGGTGTCATGATCTTGAATATGTTTTTAAATATTGGATTCCTTGGAATTATTATTTCGGGAGCCATTGGGATTTTTGGGGTATTTGTACTCGTAAACGCTACCAGCCAAGTATTGAACAATCCTCAATTTAACGAACCTGTTGCTGGAGCCTTAATGCTTTTCGCAGGACTCTTTAATGTATTTGTTGCCATAATTCATATTTTACTAGCATTTACAGGAAGAGACGATTGAGTTTTTCTTAAATGAAATTAGAAAGGACAAGCTAATTTGCTTGTCCTTTTTTTATAATAAACAAACAAATTAAACAGATAAAATTAGCGGGCTGAAATCTCAAGCATACGTTCGATTGGCATTCTAGCTCTTTCTATCAGCTCAGGAGGAAGAATCAGTTCTGGAGAACGATTTATCATACAGTTATACAATTTTTCCAATGTATTCATTTTCATGAAATGACACTCATTACATGCACATTTATCAGTTGGAGCAGGAATAAATTTCTTTTCAGGACACTCCTTTTGAAGACGGTGCAGCATTCCAACCTCTGTAGCTATAATAATAGCATCAGACTCGACCTCGCGACAGTAATTAACCATTTTCTCAGTTGAGCAAACCTCATCTGCTAAAATCCTAACCGCTTTAGTACATTCAGGATGTGCTACAAGAGGAGCTCCTGGGAATTCCCGCCTTATTCGAGTAATGCTTTCGTGCGTCCATTCAACATGGACATAACAATTACCTTGCCAGTAGGTCATTGGGCGACCCGTTTGATCAGTTACCCATGAACCAAGATTTTCGTCAGGAACAAATAGTAAATCTCGATCGGATGGAGCTGCCTCAACAATTTTCTTAGCATTACCACTGGTACAAATCACATCACTAAGGGCTTTGACTTCAGCGCTACAATTTACATAAGCAATAGTATAAAAATTAGGGTTTGTCTCCTGTAATTTACGCAATTTCTCCGGCGGACAACTTTCTTCTAGAGAACACCCCGCATCCTTGTCAGGTAACAACACTGTCTTATCAGGGGATAATATTTTTGCTGTTTCAGCCATAAAATGAACACCACAAAATACTATTACATCAGCATCAGTCTCAGCAGCCTGACGTGCAAGGCCCAGTGAATCGCCTACATAGTCTCCTAAATCCTGAATCTCTGGAAGCTGATAGTTATGAACGAGTAATACTGCATTCAACTCCTTTTTTAGCCTCAATATCTCTCGAGACAATTTATCTAATCTATCCGGTGGCGTTCGGCTTTCAACACGAAACCCGGCAGTAGTAACCGGTAGTACATCAGACGCATCAATCACGTGAAAAAACATACGCCCTGCCCTTCGCTGGGTCAACCGGAGCTTGAAAGCTTTATCTAAACCTTTAGATTTTCCTTATAATGCTGAAAAATAAAAATTCACGCCGCCATTTCATAAAACAAACAACATTCACAATTTTAACAGCTGGTAGCGCTCGATCATACGCAGCCAATGAAAAACTTAATATTGGAATAATTGGCGTCTTCAATCGCGGCAAAGCCAATTTAGACGGAGTCAAAAATGAAAATATTACCGCTCTTTGTGATGTAGATAGCAATTTTCTCTCTGCCCAATCGCGGAATTTTCCAAAAGCCAATCAATATGCAGATTTTCGTCGAATGATAGATAGTGAAAATCTAGATGCATTGGTAGTCAGCAGCCCTGACCATACCCACGCTGTAGCCACATCATTTGGTCTTAATAACGGTTTGCACACCTATTGCGAAAAGCCATTAACCCATACAATATCTGAATGTAGGACCATTACTAATTTGGCTAGAGAAAAAAATCTTGTTACCCAAATGGGCACCCAGATTCATGCTGGAGAAAATTACCGAAGAGTTGTTGAACTACTCAACTCGAACGCCATTGGAAAAGTAAATGAAGTTCATGTGTGGGTAGCATCAACTTTCGGCGGTCAACCAAGAACAAAAGGCTCTTACGATGCCCCAAACAACCTAAACTACAATCTCTGGCTAGGACCTCAAAAAAAATATACACCTTATCATCCGACACATCATCCATTCCACTGGAGACAATGGTGGGATTTTGCTGGAGGAACACTAGCCGACATTGGCTGCCATTATATCGACTTAAGTCACTGGGCACTTAACCTTCGCCACCCAAGTAAAATAAAGGTAATCGATGGTCCAAAACCTGATAACGAATATACACCACAATCACTAGTTGTTGACTTTCATTATAAAGAAATTGGCAAACAACCTAAAACTAAGCTTCGATGGTATCATGGAAAATCTCGCCCCCCACACTTTTCAGAGGGAATATTACCTAATTGGGGTAATGGATGTTTGTTTATTGGAAACAAAGGAATGCTGCTTGCCGATTACAACAAACATTTATTATTGCCAGAAAAAGATTTTAAAGATTTCCAAAAACCTGAACCAAGCATCCCTAAATCAATTGGACATCATCAAGAATGGATTGAGGCAATTAAAACAGGAAGTGAAACTACTTGCAATTTTGACTATTCAGGACCTCTTACTGAAGTAGTTCTCCTAGGAAACATCGCGCATCGAACAAATACCCCAATAGTATGGGACCATAAAAAAATGAAGGCAACTGGACAATCTCAGGCTGATGAATTCATAAACCATCAATATAGCAAAGGATGGGAATTATAGTTTTTATTAAAGGGCATGAAAAACTAGTAAAAAAAATGAAAAATGTTAAAATCCGAGACTATGCCAATTGATCAAGTATTAACAGAAGCCAAAGATAAAATGACGAAGTCTGAGTCTGCTATGATGCATGAATTTGATGGAGTGCGAACAGGCAAAGCCAACCCCGCACTTGTTGAAAACATAATGGCAGAAGCATATGGCTCCACTATGCGGCTAAGGGACATGGCTGGCATAACTGCTCCGGAAACAAGAACGATATTAATACAGCCTTGGGATGCAGGAACTGTAGATCCTATCAACAAAGCAATTCAATCAGCTAACCTAGGACTTAACCCTTCAATTGACGGGAAAGTAATTAGAATAACTCTTCCTGAACTTAGCCAAGAGCGTCGTGAAGAATTGGTCAAAGTTGCAAAAAAAATTACTGAAGATGGTAGGGTTGCTGTCCGACATGTCCGAAGAGACGCTCTGGAAGGGCTAAAAAAGTGCAGTAAAGAATCTGGAGTTTCAGAGGACGAAATTAAAACTGCCGAGAAGGAAGTTCAAAAGCTTACTGACGATTTCATTAAAAAAATAGAGTCACACCTTACAGATAAAGAAAAAGAAATATTAACTGTTTAAAAATTTATGATTAGTAATTGACCATAATAATTACTGAGCAATTTATTTAAGCGCTTCTATTTTTGACTAGTTTTTATTTGCAAGATCACCCTCTACGCCCAGAGCTTCAAATTGATATAAAAGTTTACCACTCTCCAAATCCCACACCCGTAAAACTCCATCAAATCCACCCGCAACCGCAAGCTTACCATTCGGAGTCACAGAGCTGGAGTGCATATACGAAGATGTTTGAGGAAGCTTTTTCACTTCCGCTCCGTCTTCTTTGACAATCTTAACTACATTGTCTCCTGCTGATAATAGGAGTTGTGTTCCAATACCAAGAAAGTGCACAGAAGTTACTTCTTTTCCAAATCCACTAAAAGATTTCTTCTGCTCACCATTGGTAAGATTCCATATTTTAACTGCCTTATCAGCTCCAACACTTGCCAAAACCCGGCCGTTTCGTTGCCAGCTAACACCAAGAACATGACCTGTATGCCCTTCTAAAGATTGAAGTTCCTTACCTCTTTCAGTTTCAAATATACGAGCGAACCGGTCTGTTCCTCCTGATGCAATCTTGCTTCCATCAGGGGAAAATTTTAGTGCACTCACTGTATCACTATGAGCTTGTGGTATCCTTAGCTCCTCTGAGCCATCTTCAACATTCCAAATATACAACTCTCCTCCACGCGAAGGAAACCCTCCTCCAGTAGCCAATTTTTTGCCGTCCGAACTAAAATCTAAAGCAATAATCCGATCCTCAAACTGTGATTCTTTATCGCCGGTGCCTATTTTCCTTACCAATGACCATGAAGGGGATGCATCAACAATTTCTATATCAGCACCATTTCCATTTATTGCTAAACGACCTTCTGATAACAACTTAATACTCTTAATCAGTCGCCCATTAAAATTTAAGGAATGAGCGCGTTGCCCATTAGTTGCAGACCACGCTTGCACTCTACCATCAACCCTCAAAGCATAAATCAATGATTGATCATGGGAATAAACAACATCAATCCAATCTTGAGAAAATGCAGCTGATCTAGCCTTTGCAATATCAACCTTAGATTTAAATATACCTGGCAGTTTACCCGCTAGTTCTTGAGCTTTAATTGCAGCAGCTAAGCTAGATGCAGCATTTTTAACATTGGTTGCTGTAAATCCAACCTCAGCTTTAGACAATTCAATCTCACGGTTAGAGTTCTCAACCGCCTTACCTGAATCTTCGATCTTCTTCTCTAAATTCTTTTTTTCCTCAACTGATTTTTTTTGCCTGTCTTTTGCAGAAGCAATCTCTTTTACGACTTTATCTAATTTAAAATTAACTTCTTTTAAATATGCCTGAGCCTCCTCAAGTGATTTGCCAGTAATAATCTTACCAGAAGACAATGAAGCTATTTTTTCTTCAATAGAGGAAAACATACTAATCCCAACCTCAAACTCACCAACTTTACGATCAGCTAATGCTTTGGTTGCTCTCGCTTGAGAAGCCAAAACCTTATCTCCTTCAGATTTACCAGCTTCTAACTTTGCTGCTGCTGCTAACGAATTTGCACCGTCAGCTATAGCCCCAAGCCTAATTAGATTATTAATAAGCTTAGCTTTCTCAAGTATAGCTAAATCCAAGTCTTTCTCTACTTTTAAAAAGCTATTTTTATATTTACCGATTCTCTTCTTAGCTCCATTTAACAAACTATCAAAATTCGACTTATCTTTTAATGCTATCTCAACCCTATTTGGCAGCTCCTCTATCTCCTTATTTAATTTCACTAAAACAGATTCAGAATCGGTTTTTTCTTTAGCCTTACTGACGGCTGCTTTTTGATTAGCAACAAAAGTATCTTGAGCCTTTTTGTAAGCAGCCTCATCCTGATTAAGTTGTTTTTGTTTATTTTTAACAGTAGTTTTGTGATACGATACTTCTGCCTTTACAAAGGCTAAATCTTGCTCGGCAAGATGCATTCTCTCATCAACAATAGGATCACCTTTAAGTTGCCCCATCATAGTCCAATTCTTCGTATCCCAAAGTTTTGCTATTACACCCCCAGTAGTTATTAACTGATTTTCACGTCTATTAAACTTTAAACCTGACACTAGTTCTCCGTGGTCAATAATTTTAACGGCTTTTCCAAAATTAGCATTAACAACATGGACAGCCCCGTCTACCTGCCCTACAAATATTGACTCTTTATTTTTCCTTGCCGATAAAGCACTTACTTCAGAGGGGACCTTCCACTCGAACAAGGTTCTATCAGGATTATTCTTCATCCATAACTTTACTGTGCCTCCATCATGAGCTGAGACTATTCTGTTGCTATCGAGCCATACAAAAAAACTAATTTTAAGAGGAGATGATTCACGAGTTATACGAGATCCCGTGTCTAATTTCCATATCCTTACTCGACCATCACTAAATAGAACTGCAACACTTTTACCATCAGGCGATTTTATTACACGCTGAGCTCCCAAGCTACTTACACGGTCTGACCAAACTGGCATCCCATTTTTTAGACTAACCGCATGAACGGTGCCTGAACTTCCGGCAACAACTGCAATATCGCTTTCATAATCAACATCCATTCCAACTACTTTTTCATTGCCGTTCATAATGTTAACTATTCTTACTTTTTCATTAATCCGATTAGACCACAACTTAACAACACGAAATCCCCCTGAAGCCAAAGTTTTCCCATCTGGACTAAAAGAAAGAGACTGAACTAAATCTCTATGAGCAATATTTTCACCAAGACTTGGATCGCTCAAACGAGTAACTAACTGCTGTGTTGGAAGATGATAAATAAATATTTGATTTCCTCGGCTGCAAGCAGCGAATTGCCCATCGTCTGAGATAGTTGTAGAGTATATAGGAGCCATCGACAAAGGAACTGGTTGCCAATTAAATTTCTCAACAACATTCTTCACCTCTCCCTTTGCACCTTGATTAATCCACAGACTTATAAGTCCAAGTTGATAAGGTGTTAGACTATTTGCTCCTACCTTATTACGTCGCGGAGGCATGTAAGGCTTTTTGCTTTGACGGATATGAAACATCAATTGACTTTTTTCAGCGCTACCAGGAATAACCATAGCACCACTTTCACCACCCACTCCTATGCTCAATGGTGTTTCTAAATTTAGATCAGCATCAGCATCCTTAGAATTATGGCATGCCAAACAGTTTTTGCGAAAAATAGGCAAAATCTCTGAAGCAAAATCAACTGCCTCCTTTCTACTTAATTTAGCTATTTCAAGCTCAGCTAAAACATTTACCACTGTTATTTGGCTAAAAGAAGTAGCCAGAAACAATAAAACATGAAAATACCGCTGCATTATAGGATAAACAATTGTTCCTAATAAAAAAACATTTGAACAGTATTTTTCACATCAATTTTTTTCTGTTAATACCCTTTAAAATAGGTGAGGATTTTTTCATTCCGACAATACTCAGCTTGGAGTCGTCGGTTGATATAAACTTTCAATATTAATACTATGACAAATAAACCAAAGAGTGCACTTTCTCGACGCAAGTTCATCTCTAATTCCTCAGCTGCGACTTTGAGCGCTGCCGCTTTTGGACCGTTCATGCTTCGAGGACAAAATCTTAACAGCAAGATAAACCTTGCTGCTATTGGTGCAGGGGGAAAAGGCTCTAGCGATACTGATAATTCCGCCCGATGTGGAGCCAATGTCGTAGCGCTTTGTGATGTGGACACTAACACCTTGCGATCTCGCGGGCAAAAATATCCTGGAGCTGCAACTTTTCAGGATTTTCGAAAAATGTTTGATAAGATGGGTAAATCCATCGATGCCTGCACTGTTTCAACACCGGACCATATGCATGCCATAGCTGGGGTCCAAGCCATGAAAATGGGCAAACATGTTTACGTTCAAAAGCCCCTCACCCAGTCAGTCTATGAAGCCAGACTAATGGCTAAAGTTGCCAAAGAACAAAAAGTGGCAACACAAATGGGCAACCAAGGTAGCGCTGGAAGCGGCCTAAGAAGGGCAGTACAAGTAATTCAATCAGGAATGATCGGAGATGTGACTGAGTTACATGTTTGGTCAAACCGCCCAGTTTGGCCTCAAGGCATAGGCCGCCCAAAAGGTTCCGATCCAGTACCAAATCATTTGGATTGGGGACTTTGGCAAGGTCCTGTTAAGCATCGCCCCTACAAAAAAGGTGCTTATCACACATTCAATTGGCGTGGATGGTTAGACTATGGAACTGGGGCTTTGGGAGATATGGCATGTCATACAGTGAATATGCCATTTAGAGCTCTTAAGCTTGGATATCCAACTCTAGTTGAAGCAGAAGCTCATTCAGGGATTAACAAAGAAACTTACCCTCTTAATTCAAGGATTCGATTTGAATTCCCAGAAAGAGACGGAATGGTTCCTCTAAAATTCTGGTGGTATGACGGCAAGATTGATGGCAATCAGAACCAGCCTCATCCAGATGTCACCTCAAAAATTGCTAACACTATGGGCAAAATCAGAGGAAGCGGCTGCCTTTTAATTGGAACAAAGGGGCAAATTTTCACTCCAGACGATTACGGGTCTAGGTATTATGTCGCTCTCAATGATGAGAAAAAATTCAAAGGAAGCAAAAACCATGAGGCTGACAAAGCTATTCCAGAAAAATTCTGGAAATCTCCAGGCCATACTCAGGAATGGTTTGATATGATGAAAGGTGGACGCCCCGCATACTCTAACTTTGATAATGCAGCATACCTAACCGAAATCATTCTTCTAGGCTGTATTGCAATGCAGGTTGGGAAGAATAGAAAAATGGAATGGGATGGGCCAAACATGAAGTCCCCTAATATTGCAGAGGCTGCTAATTATGTGAAAAGGGATTACCTAAATGGTTATACCTTATAAATAGCCAATTCAATTCGACTAACACCCGGCCAAATTACTTGCGCCGGGTGTTTTTATATCTAATTTGAATTTTTAATCTTATAAAAAATTACTTAATCATAATTCTTATTAAAAGATATATAAATAATCGATCAAAGATTGACTTAAGCATCCAAAAAGAGGAAATTTTTAAAGGTTTTGGCCATATGTAGTAAAAAATAATCCTCTCAAACACAATATAGAGTTTTTTTGATTACTTATGTAACATTTTAGCCTCAAATTTGTATAAAGAATTAATTATTAATATATTAAATGAAAATTAAGCTAAATTCTATTAAGAAAAACAAAGGTGCTTTTACTCTGATAGAAATCCTGCTCGTACTTGTAATTATTGGATTAGTAGCAACAGCCTTGGTGGTGAATTTAATGCCACAACAGGAAGGAGCAGAGAGAAATGCTGCAGATCTATTAGTTAAATCAGTTAAGAACTCACTTAATACATATCGCCTAAACATAGGGCATTACCCTACCGAAGATGAAGGAGGGCTTCTTGCTTTGGTTCAGAAACCAACATTCGAAAATGAAAGGCTCGGCACTAAATGGACTGGCCCATACGTTAAATCAGGAACAACTTTTGATGACCCTTGGGGTAATCCTCTAGTTTACGAACCGGCTGACCCAGAATTCAAACAACCAGAAGATCCAGACTACCGCCTTTATTCAAAGGGGCCTAACGGTCTTGAAGGAGATGAGGACGACATTGGAGACAAAGAACAAGAAGAGGAAGTCGACAGCCTGGAAGAGCTAGGTGAAGCTGGAGGAGGATTAACGACCGGGAATGAATAACCGGCCGCACTTCGCCGGCAAATCCATCAGGGCTTTTTCGCTGTTGGAACTTCTTTTAGTGCTGGTGATTGTGATGTTGCTTTTTGGCGCCGCAGTTTTTGAGTTTAACTCTATAAACCGCGGCGCTTCTCTTTCTGAAGGAACAGACCGTCTCAAATCCTTGTTTTTATTTGCAAGTAACGAAGCGCAACGCACCGGGAAATCAGTTAGGATTCGCTTTGGGATATCCGGAGCGAATACATCAACTAATACCATTCAAACTGTAGACTTAAACGAGAACAATTTACCAATAGCAGAATGGGAACCGGCTCCCCTTAAGTTACCTGGGCAATTTAAATTACTGCCTAATAGCAAAACTTATTCTAATGACATTGATGAATTAGTAACAATCGAATCAGTTACACTAACTGGGCTTGATGCTCAAACAGCCTTGATAGCCAACAATCCTGAAAACTCCTTAATGCAGACAGTCCAAGAGCAGGAAGACGGCGAATCAATTGAAGGCTTAATTCCCCCAATCTATTTCTACCAAGACGGTTCATGCGATTCTGCCAAAGTGCAACTTGCCAGCAAAAATTTAAATAATCTTAATAAATCAATAGTTGAATTAATCGGACTCACAGGAACCGTTAGTCATAATTATCTAGAGATACAACCTAACCAACTAAATAAAACTAACGATTATGAATCTGTCGAAACAGTTAACCAACCAAGTAAAACTATAATCACTCCATGATTATTCAACTTCAAAAAAACACCCCACCTAAATCTGGAGTCGTCCTATTTGAAGTTATTTTAGCATTAGTTTTATTTTCTTTTGCGGCAATTATTATAGCTAATAGTTTCAGCTCGTCTCTCAGAAGCGTGGACCGCATGAGAAATGATTTAGACGCTTCAAATCTTGCTATTTCCACACTATCTGAAATTGAACTTGGAATTAAACCTATCGAAACCTCTGCCCCTACAGAATTCGAAGAACCTTTTGAAAAATGGACTTGGCAAATCGAAACAACAAAGCCAAATGAAGATCTCGATATGGGGGGAGGCTTGACTCTTGTTGAAGTCATAATCATCAACGAAGATTTAGGACGCGAAACAAGAATTGCTCGAATGATCCGGCCACCAGCTGAAATACAATCCTTAAATGATTAAGTCATGTCAGAGTCAAATGCATCCAGATCGAATAGACCAAAAAAAACAAATAATGCATTTACATTGCTAGAGACTTTGCTTGCCGTAGTTATAGCAACAGGTTTGCTGTCAACTGCAATGTATTTTTATCAACAGTCAGGTAAATTCCGTAATGACTTAATACTTGAGAACGAGAGAATTGCCAGTGCTAGACTTATTCTAAATAAGATGAGTTCAGAATTGCGCAGCACTTTAACACACCCAAGACTAAGGGTTGGCCTTAAGGGTGGATCTAACTGGGTAGAATTTCTCAAAACAGCAACTCCCTCAAAGGGCAGCTGGATGTCCTCAACAGAAACACAATCCCCTAGCTATCCAGAAACAGGATATCGGTTGATTCGATATCAATTAGCAATGAAAAGCTTAATAAGCGACAGCCTAGACAATGAGGCAAATCGTGAAATGCTCGAAAACCTTAATCTAAATAAAAACGGAGCCGCTAATGAAGAAGACAATTCTGTCTTAGCAAAACAAGGTGATGCAATCGATCGTATTGAGAGACGACTTCTTACGAGTAAAGTATCCACTAATACAACTGCTATAGTTAATATCGATCCTGTACGAATTACCGACCAATTAAAATACATGCAGTTCCGCTATTTAAATAATGGTTCATGGTCTTATCAATGGTCAGGTCCAAATCCCCCACAAGGAATAGAAATTAGTCTAGGAATAGAACCTTTAAACGCAACAAATTTACTAGAAGAATACACTAATCATGTCTTTAGAAGAATCCTTCGAATTCCAACAACATCCCAGCAACCACAAAACGTTTCGACCAATAATGTTGATTTAGAGGAGCCAATTGAAAGTCTATGATTAAAACATGCTTTAATAGATCAATATTTAAATCCGGCATAGCATTAGTTGGTGTTCTAATCATAATCGGACTGCTTTCAATGATCTCTTTAAGCTTAATGTATCGAATACAAGCAGGGGCAACATCATCTGCTACTACACTAGCAAGTGAACAGGCATGGGCAGCAGCTTTAAGCGGTCTAGATAGATCTATTGATATAATAAGTGATCCTAATAGGTCATTACAGGGACTAGGCAATAACCCCACTGATTTTGAACAGCAGTTAATTTATGATGACGGACTCGATAAATGGTACTTTTCAGTCTTTCGCCAAGGAAATTTAGAAACTGGTGAAGTTATATTCGGAGTTACAGATGAAGCATCAAAACTCCCACTAAATCTCACTAATATAATTCAATTAATTAATGTACCAGGTATAACACTACCATTAGCTGAGTCCCTTGCAGACTTTACAGATAGTGACTCAATAACACGTGACAATGGAGCAGAACAGGATATTTACGATTTATTACCTACCCCATATAACATTCCTAATCAGCCCGTAAGCTTTTTAGATGAATTACTTCTAGTGAATGGTATCAAAGCTCACCACCTTTATGGAGAAGATTTAAACCGTAACTACAAACTTGATTCAAACGAAAATGATGGAGATCTTTTTCTCCCAATAGATAATCAAGATGGCTCGCTAGCTGGTGGAATAAACCGTTACTTCACTTTAAACTCAAGAGACTGGAATGTTAATCGATTAAATCAACTCCGTATCAATATAAATAATTCTGACATCGATTTAAGTTCAATTTCCATTTCAGAACAAACGGCTCTCTTTATTGAAGCCAAACAAAAGTCTAAAGAAAAAATAACCTCAATCTCAGATCTAGTTAACGCTACCATAACAATTACAGAAGCTGGTAATATTAAACGGGATTATGAATCGGGAATTACAGAGGAGGATTTATTTAATTTAATGGATCTTTTCACGACTGATTCTCGTGAAATCAGACCAGGACTAGTTAATATAAATACGGCCCCTGCTAACATTCTTGCTCAAATCTCAGGTATTGATGAAAACTTGGCAACTACAATTATATCTACAAGAAACAGTATTAACATAGAAAAGCAATCATCTCTGGCATGGCTTCTTGATTCTGATATTATGGACATTGAACAATTCAAAGAACTTGAGCCATTCCTTACAGCTCGAAGCTTTCAATTTCATGTTCAAGTAATTGGCTATGGACTTCCTTCTAGACGGTTTCGTATAATTGAGGCTGTGATTGATTTAATTGGAACAACTCCAAAGATTATTTATCTCAGAGATTTAACTAAATTGGGTGTTCCATATCAATTAAGCCCACTGCTGGAAACAGACATAACAAATAATGAGTAAACAAAAATTCATTAAGTCCAACATATTGTCAAAAGTCTTTAAAAAGCTATCTGACAGGCTTAAGCGCCGCGGCGAAGTGACAGCGCTGGATATAGATCAGCGAATGCTTCGAATTGTTCACGTAACTATGTCACGCGGTATATCCCGCGTAAGACGAATTGAGCTTATCCCGCTTCCAAAAGATGAAATAGAATTAAAAGACCCGATTGCAACAGGAAAGTGGATAGGAAAAAAACTTAAAGAAATACGACTTACTCCAGGTGTAGTTGTAATGGCTGCTAGAAGAGGAGAATGTATTCTTAAAGAGTATCAACTCCCATTATTAAAAGACATTGGTGAAATGGCTTCTATGGTAAGAGTAAGGACGGTCAGAGATCTTCCATTTCCAGAATCGAGTGCTTCTATAGATTTCACTGTCACAAAAAAACCGACAAAGAAGGAAATTAAAGCTTTAAAAGCAGAATCATCAACTAATAATATTAATGTTGATGCAAAAGCCAATATAGTGGTCTCTGCCATAAAGAATGAAACGCTAAATTTCTACAAAAAAATGGTCGAATCTGCAGGATTCAATTTAGCCGGTTTGGGACTTCGGCCAATGGCATCATTTCGAGTTCTTAAAACCTGTGCTCCAAATATAATTAAAGATGCAGTGGCACTTGTTTCTGTTAGACGGCATGAAGTAGATGTTGATATACTTATTGATGGTAGACTTGTTTTTAGTCGTGAACTTTCAGCTAATATAAATATTAATGATCATTTAGAGACAGATAAACAAAAAAACCTAACTGAAATTTCCAAAGAAATTTTTCGATGCCTTCATAGTTATGAAGGATCAGGATCATACCAAAAATTGTCCCACCAATTTATAGCTGGCGGCACAGGAATGGAAGAAGAACTCAGCAAAAACCTCTATTCCCTATCAGATGAAAAATGGGAATTAATGCCATTACCTGAAGGCTTACAACTACCTAAAAATAATAGTAACAATACTTCACGCGCCCTCACATCTCTTGGATTAGCATTAGGGTTTGTTGATCAAGGGGGGCTTGCGGTAAACTTTCTCTCCCCAAAACGTCCCGCGATTAAACGTAATGAAGGCCGAATCAAATGGCTTTTTGGTATATCCTTATTCATTGCTGGATCACTAATGCTTTTTTCAATTCAAAACCGATTAAAATCAACAGCTCAATTAACATTAACCAAATTATCACCTCAATACTCATCTCTTAAAAAAGAGGAACGAACGAACAAGATTATAATTCGCACTGGAAATGCTGTGAATGCATGGTCTAAAGAATCTAAGGATTGGCTCGGGCATTTCGCTTTTCTTAGCTCTATTTTACCATCATCTGACAAGGTCTATTTAAAAAAACTCGGTTCTCGCCGCGCTGGACCAAATGGTGTCGTTTCTTTTCAGCTTCAGGCACAAGATAGTTCTACCCTTCATATCGTAGAAAAACGCTTAAGAGAAAGAGGTTATATATTTAATGCTGTCCCCCAAACTCCGGGAAGTGATCGGCACGGTTACTCATTCAGTGCTTCGTTTGAACTAATAATTCCAGAAACATTCAAACTTGATATCAAACAATATCTGAATACTAACACCCCTCCAGCTAGGATCGAAGATGACATACATGCAAACGGGCTCTCAATAATTGATCAGGTGAAAGGCAGCACAGATGGCTAAATTAAATTTAAAGAAAATTCTGATAGTAATAACTTGCCTGATTTCCATAGCAATTCTTGTAGACAAAGCCATAATTCCATGGATTTTTGATCCAGTTAAAAAACTAGAACAAGCTACAGCAAATCGAAAAAAACAAATAAACAATCTTAATAAATTAAAGAAACAAGCAGATCAAAATCGTAAATATTTAGCCAAACTTAATACAAAAAGCTTTGCAAATAACACCGCTGAAGCTATCGCCTTAATGGGCGAACATCTCACGAAAATCATTAAACAATGTAAATTAAATGAAACTGAATTCTCAAGACGCCCTTTTGAACCCAAAGCGATTGTTAAAAACGGTCCTAAGCCAATTGGTTATATTGTAAGCGGCGCAGGATCTCTTAAAAAAGTCACTGATCTTTTATTCTTACTTCAAAACGATCTACATATTAAAAGAATAGAGAACATTGCATTATCACCTATTAGTGGCACTACTAATGTACGCGTGAATTTTCAATTTATTTCATTAGTGATTGGAACTAAATACGGAAGCTTTAAAGGCACAAATACACTTCCAGATAAACCTATCATAAAAAGCAAATCTCGTGATTTATATGCAGGAATAACTAAAAGAGCCTTGTTTTTACCATATCAAAAGAAAGCTCCCCTCCCACCAACTCAAAAAAAGAAGCCAAAATCAAATCGTGTTCCTCCGCCTGGCCCAGAGACGTATAAAGTCGTCTCATTAAGCCAATGGAAAGGGCAACAAGAAATAATGATTTTTAATACGATTAAAAATGAAACTAAAAGCTATAAATTAGGAGATTCTTTAGCAGGAGGTAAAATCGTTATGATTGATTACCGTCAGATTCCTTTCCCAAAGAAACCTGATCTGTTATCACAAAGTAGAGTTATCTTATCAATTAAGAATAATTATTGGGCAATAGAACGAGGGAATACAATGGCAGATATATATAAACTAACACTAGAACAACTTCCTCAAAAGTTAATTAAAGGTAAGCTATGACCACAGCAGTTAAACTGTTGCTAGATCTTATTGCTATTCCGAGCATCAATAACAATTTCCTAGAAAATAATAAAAATCTTACTGGAGAAAATCGAATTTCTAATTATATAAAGGATCGCGCTAAAAAAGCTAAGCTAGAGATACAAAAACAATCAACCGATTGCGGTCGCGACAATTTAATTGTTAGGCTTTTACCGAAAGGAAAAATTAAAAACAGGATAATCTTAGCTCCCCATTTAGATACTGTAGGAGTGTCCACTGACGCCGAGCTAAATCCAAAGAGAAAAAGCAACCGCATATATGGCAGAGGAGCCTGCGACACAAAAGGAAGTGTCGCCGTAATGTTTAATGCAATAGAAAAACTTTCTAAACACAAAGATCGACCAATAAATACAGAAATTGTCTTTATTGGATTTGTTGACGAAGAATGCGATCAAACAGGTTCACGTGCATTTTCTAAATTACATATGAAAGCTGATCTTGCTATAGTTGGTGAACCAACTCGGTGTAGAATCGTAACTGCACATAAGGGAGATTTTTGGTTAAATATTCAAACTAAAGGCAAATCAGCACACGGCGCTCGACCTGAATTGGGAAATAATGCAGTGCACTCAATGGCAAAATGTATTGATATTCTGGAAACAAAGTATGCAAATAACTTACGTAAACGTATCCACCCAACCCTTGGGCACCCAACAATTAATACAGGAACAATAAGAGGCGGTCGGCAGCCAAACATAGTTCCAAATAATTGCGAGGCCAGCTTTGACAGGCGTACTCTTCCTGGAGAATCATTTTCTTCTATACAAAATGAAATCAGATTACTCCTTAAAAAAAACAATCTAAATGTAAGCATTTCAAATTTAAAAAACTTCAACTGCCCTGCTATGGAAACCGATCCTCATTCACCTTGGGTAAATGATTTTATGCGCCTTGCAAAACAATCAAAACCAATCGGGGTTGACTACTATTGTGATGCTGCAAATATTTCTGTTACTGGTATTCCTACAATAGTCTGGGGCCCAGGAGACATATCGCAAGCACACACAACAAATGAATGGATTTCAATAGACCAAGTAGAACGAGGAATAAACTTATTGTCTCGATTCCTACTATCCCTTCCATGATTATTTATGTTGAAAAATAACTTTTGAAACTAGCTCTACTAACACATGAACCATTCTTCCCTCCTTCTGGAGGAGGTTCAGCTGAATTGCTTTACCTGGTAAAAGATCTCACCCAGCGCGATCACGAAGTCCATCTATTTTGTCCAGAATTCCCAAATTCTAAGAATGTTGCAAAGCAGTTCTCTATAGAAATCCATCCATTCAAAGCTTGGCAAATGAATCGATATACAAGCTTCCGATCAATTAAATATTTATTATATCCAATATTCCTTCGAAAGCTGGTTAAGAAAATAGCCAATAATATTCAATTCGACATTATTTTCTCTCAGCATGCAATATCCTCCGTAGCTGCTGGCAAACTTAAATCTGATTTAAAAATTCCAGTTGTGATGAATTTTTTAGATCATCTCACTGGCTTTATGGAAACATGGCCAAAATGGCGAATGCCACGTTGCATCCTAAAACACTTAAAGCAATTTGAACTCAATTTACCAACCCGATATAAGGCAGATTTTATATTCACAGTATCACAGGAACTGAGTAAACGTTTTATTGAAAATGGGTTTAGTGCATCAAGAGTTACTTCAATTAATTACGGCTATGACGAAAGACTGTTTAAACTTAGAAAACTGAAGCCGCAATCACCAACAACTATTGTAATGCACGGATCATTTGATACACATCACCTTGGTCAAATTGCAACAGAATCTATATATTCAATCACCCTAGCGAGACCCGATGTTCACTTTCTCTTTATTGGAAAAGAAACAATTGAATTAAAAAATTTAATAAAAAAAATAACCAATCTATCACCTAAAACTAATATATCCTGCACAGGTTTTATTAATTATGAACTAATATCTGAAAAACTTTACCAAGGGCATGTTGGAATAATCCCATATGAAGAATCTTCCGGAGCTCACTGTGCATTTGTTGCTAAAATGGTTGAATATGCTGCAGTTGGTTTACCCGTTGTGAGCACCCCACTTCTCGGAACTAAAACATTTTTCTTAAATGAACCAACTATTATCTTCTCAAAATTTGATAGCCAAACATTTGCAAGAGATACTATTCAAGCACTCAACACAAACTATCAACGAATCGAAGCTAAGCGCCTATCAGAGAGAGTTTCAAACGATCTAAATTGGGAAATTATTTGCAAAAAAGTTGTAGATCAATTGGAGGAAATTCACACTTGTTAGACAAACAGTCTAGAAAAACATTCTTTCTGCAAGGGAGCTGGATGTTAACAGCGACAATGATTAGCGGACTGCTAATGTTTGCTGTTCATTTTTTTGGTGGATGGATGACTACTAACGAATACGGACTATTTGTTACCCTACTTCAAGTTCTAAACATAATAATGATTCCCGCACTTGGCCTTCAAACTGTTTTTGCTCAACAAGCTGCTTTAGCTAAGAATTCAATTGATCAAGCGAACCTTTCAATTTCAATTCAAAAAATATCATTATACTGCATAATAATATGGGGAATTGTTTTATTATTATTAACCGCAAATAAGGACCCGATTCTCTCTGCCTTTAAAATAAAAAATCCATTAATTTTTTACTTAACTCTAATAATAGGACTACCTCAACTTTTCCTTCCGATACTTCTCGGGTTATTACAAGGAAAGCAGAATTTTCGTTGGCTGGGAATGGCATCAATCACAAATGGATTGATACGTTTTCTATTAATAGGAATATTAGTCGTATTTTTTGGATTGCAATCAACTGGCGCGATAATCGGGGTATTAATCGGCCTAATTGCATCATGCATTATAGCTATATGGCATAGCCGTAACATATGGTCAAAAAGCAAAATAGAATCTGGGAACTTCCACCCTAACCTCTGGATTCGACGTATTGTCCCTTTAACACTTGGTCTTGGAGCAGGACAATTTATGCTGAGTGCAGACATGTTAGCAGCCCGAAGTATATTACCAGAAGGAGATTCCGGCCCGTACGGAGCAGCAGGCATGATCGGACGTGGGTTAGTAATTTTCACAGCTCCCCTTGCTGCTGTAATGTTTCCAAAAATTGCAAGTTCCAAGGATCATCTTAAACATGATATTCTTAAATATACTGTTTCAAGGACTGCCATTCTAAGCTTCACAATATGTACAATATGTACCTTAACAGCATTGGCTCTTCCTTATATTACTTTACATATAGACGCATTGGCAAAAAAACAAATTATCATTATTAAAATAACTACTTTGATACCTTATTTCATATGGTCGATGCTCCCACTAGCTTTAGCAAATGTTTATATCGCTGCACTTTTAGCTAAAGAAAGATATAAAGGTATTCCTTTACTAATAATAATCTCAATATCTTATGCATTAGCGCTAATTGCTCTTGGCTATAAACAAAGCACCCCAAGTAAAGAAACAATTATTTTAATACTAGGTATATTCAATTTATTCTACCTTGTTGCAGCAAAATATTTAACTAAGAAATTAGACAAACCATTTCCTCAACCAAGTGCAGTTCCTGAAAGCTGATACGATTTTAAATCATCAAGCATTGCTTGAACAGATGGGTAACGATCACGAGAATCTTTTTTTAATGCACGAAGGCAAATTCCCTCGAGAGCAGAAGGTACATAGCGGCTTGAAGAAACATCTCTTGGACTAGGCAAATCCTTATTAAGCAGGTTATCTGCAACTTCTTGGGCTGTTTCACCATGCAGCAATTGAGAGAGTGTTAGAATTTCAAATAGAATATTTCCAAGACTAAACACATCTACTCGCCCATCAATATGAGAATCTCCTCGAGCTAGCTCAGGAGCCATATAAAGAGGGGTGCCATAACTACGCCCGACTGGAGTTAATGCAGGATCGGCATTCTCAGGTATAGCATTGTGATCCAGGTCAACCTCACCCCATACTTTAGCTAGCCCCCAGTCGAGAACTAGCACTTCACCAAAACCTCCAATAAGAATATTCGCAGGCTTTAGATCACGATGTATCACGCCATGATCATGGGCATAAGCAACAGTTTGGCAAATCTGAATTAAGGAATCGACCATCACTTCAAGAGGAAAAAGTTGAGTTGTTTTTTTATCTTTATCCTTTAATCCTTGAATAATATCTCTGAGGTTTCGCCCCCTAACACGTTTCATCGTAAAATATATATCACCATTTCTATCTCGACCCATTTCATATACTGGCACCGTCCCGGGATGAGCTAATTTTGCTGTAACTCGAGCTTCACGAAGGAAACGCTGAATTTCAATTTCGGATTTCTTTAATTCCGAATGAAGTGTCTTGTACACAACGTCCCTGTGTAAATTAATATCACGACAAGTAAACAATTTTGCTGTCCCACCTTCAGCCATAAGTTTGAAATCCGCATATTTAAGTGATCCGCTTTTCCAATAAACAGGAAAATCACCATCAGTATCATCAATATGCAACGAAGTATCATGCAACACCGAATCTTTTGATTGTTTATTATTATCCACTTCTTCCTAAAGCAATTGAACTCGTTCCGATTACTAGAGTCGAGTTTTGTTTCTTTAATACAAAGCTTTATATATAGTCTCACATCCCTGTGAAAAATATTGTTTATTTTGACCTAGAGACAATGCGGTCTGCTGATGAAGTCGGTGGCTGGAAACATATTGATAAAATGGGCATGAGTATCGGTGTGACTTATAGTACAGCAAGTGGCCAATATTCGATTTTTCAAGAATCAGAAGTTAACGATCTCATTGAAGAACTACAGAAAGCTGATTTAGTGGTAGGCTTTAATCATATTCGATTTGATTACGAAGTTTTACATGGTTACACCCCATTAGACTTAAAACAATTGCCCTCACTGGACTTAATGGTCGACTTACAACAAAAACTTTCTCATAGACTAAAATTAGACTCTATTGCAAATGCAACCTTTGGAGCAGAAAAAATTGCTGATGGACTACAAGCTCTTAAGTGGTTCAAGCAAGGCAAAATCATAGAGATAGCAGAATACTGCTGCTACGATGTAAAAATCACAAAAATGGTCCATGAATATGGAGCAGAGAACGGTTGTGTGTTTTATAACAACCGTTTTGGAAAAATTCTGAAGGTAGAAGTAGACTGGAGTTCAGAGTAGATAACTACTGTAAAGAGTGATAAATTTCAAGAACCCTCTTTAAATCTATACCCACTGGCTTATTCTGTAGTATCCATTCTAAATCTTTTTTAGCACTATCAATCTTACGACTTTGAATAAGCAAAACCGCACGAGTCCAACGATCAAAGGCAGAATCAGGTTGTAGAGCAACCATCGGCTCCACATACCTCAACAAATCTGCCGGGGCATCCTTGTTTTGCGCCACCCCCATGAGATTTCGAAGCATTCGCAAAACAATTTCTCGCTTTGTCGAAACCGGAAGTTCATCCGCAGGAATACTCCGACCACTATTTTCCTTCACCAACTTTTCAGTCTCTTCGATCGTCAATAATTTACCGCCGTCGAATGGGTCAATATACTGTTCCCTTGTTCCTTGTTTTTGTTTTACTAAGAAATGCCCAGGCGCTCCAACCCCGACAATATTTGAGATACCGCATTGCCGTGCCAGTTCCATTACTAATATAGAAAGCGTAATCGGTAATCCCTCGCGATCGTCTAGCACCCTGTTCATGTAACTGTTAGCTTGATTATAGTAATCCTGCCGACTGCCATGAAAACCGTTTTCTTGAAACATGTAGGACAGCATTTTATTCAACTTGGTATCGGAATCATCAACAGGATCAAACTTCTCAGAAACCTCATCCGCCATGAGTTTTAGTTGTTTTTCGTAATAGTTGATATCAATTGATGGATCGTCAATCTTGGCGATTAACATTGATGCTCTAAATAGATCAACCCCATTATTCTCATTCTCAAACAATTTCACCAGTTGGTCGCGCATTAGCAACCTGTGAAGTTCTTTTGAGGATTGACGAAGCATCGTCGCCTGCTGTTCTAGTCGCTTTGCTTCAGAATCCAAATGGCGCAAAGCCTTCATCGGTGATGCCCCTGCACTGGCGATAGTCGTTTCCTTAAAGCCGCCAGAGCGAGTCGACTCAAGAACCAAAGCTTGGCCAAGCGTTGTATCAATTGGCTCTGAGTTATCCAGAACCTTTTTATCGAGCTGGAAATTTCTAAAACTAGCAATTGTATTTCGAAACTTGGCTAGCCCAACTCTTCCGGCACTTAAAATATTATCGCTAGACTCAAAAATAAGATGCCCATTGACGAAGCAATAAAAACGATCTCCTTCATTTCGAACACGAAGAGTGTTCCAATCTTTCGGAAGATAATGTCTTGTGATTCGCTGATCAAGTATTGTCCAAGAAAAAACATTCGCGCCATCGAATCGAGTAAGACGCATCTGCCCTCCGCTTGGATAAAAACCGTAATGCTTGTTTCCCCCATCAGCTGCCCAGACTAAACCGGCTGCTCCGGACTCATCTTGGAGTTTCACTTCAACAGCCAACTCATATGGAATATCAGGCAATTTTTGTGTAGAAAGACAAAGAGCGCGACCTCCAAAACTATCCCCGACATTACTAACCCGAATCCCTCCGCCCTTCTTTTTCCAATGCCCTCCGAAAACAGTAGTCCACTCCATGGGGTTTAATTGCCCGATTGTCATCCAGCGCTTAATTGGCACAGGGTTAGGTTTCTCAAGTAGTGGCTTAAGGAGGTTTGAAGGAATTGCAAAACCAAGGTTATTTGTAACCAGCGACTTTAAGGTAATTACTCCGTGAACTCGTCCATATAAATCAAGCATAGGACCACCGCTGTTTCCTGGCTCAATGGGAAGAGCTACCTGCAGCATTTCGACATTTTCTATGATACGTCTTGCTGAAACAACGCCTTGAACAAAACTAAAATCCAGACCATGAGGGGTCCCCATTGCCACTACGGCAGAACCTTGACTCAACTTTGAAGAATCCCCAATTGGCAATGGTGTTAATCCGGTTTTATTAACCCGCAAAATTGCTAAATCTAGCGTTCGATCCCATGCATAAACCGATGTCACTTCCAGATCATCACCATTTGCCAATCGAACACGGATCGGTCGACCTTCACCGATGACATGTAGACTCGTAGCAATCAACCCATCTGAAGAAACCACAAATCCAGTTCCAACACCTTCCTCGTTTTCGTCCCGGCCAAACTGGGTAAGCACAACGATTGAATCCCGAATTTGCTTGGCCAAGCTTTTGGCTTCAAGTGGTTTCTCAGTGGGAAGAACTTGGCTAATAGAACTCGAAAATGAGACTAAAAAGCTAAGTACTATGAACACAGTGAATTTGTGCATGCAAAAACATAGCTAAAGGGAACTAGTACCGCACGGCTTTTCCTCGTCTCGACAGCAGAAGCTGACTTAGGTAAAACTCTTGATGTCAAAATCGAATAATGGAACAAACATACATCTCTTTGATCCGCCGTATCCTACCTGTTTTTCTTGGATTGGCGCTTTTTTCTTCAGCTTTCCCTTCTAATCGCCCAAATATCATCATCGCCATGGCTGACGACATGGGCTGGAGTGATATAGGATGCTACGGAGGCGAAATTAATACTCCAAACCTCGATAAACTCGCATCGAATGGAATTCGATTTTCTCAGTTTTATAACACTGGCCGATGCTGCCCAACGCGCGCAACACTTCTTACTGGTACATATGCCCATCAAGCCGGAATCGGACACATGATGGGGAATCGCAATTTACCTGGCTACAAGGGTGACTTGAACAAAAATGTACGAACAATTGCTGAGGTTCTTAAAAGCTCTGGATACGCAACATATATGTCTGGCAAATGGCACGTTACACCTCACATTAAGCCGGAAGGACCTAAATATAATTGGCCAAGGCAACGTGGCTTCGACCGGTTCTACGGAACCATTCATGGAGCAGGAAGTTTCTTTGACCCAAATTCACTAACTCGTGAAAACACTCAAATCTCCCCTATCACAGACAAAAGCTACCAACCTAAAAACGGGCCATACTATTATACTGACGCAATAAACGACCACGCTTCCCGATACATTCGAGAGCATAAAGACAGAGAACAACCTTTTTTCATTTACGTCGCTCACACTGCCCCACATTGGCCTATGCACGCTCTTCCTGAGGATATCGCTAAGTATAAGGGCAAATACGATAAAGGATGGGATTCAATACGCGATGCTCGTTACAAGCGACAACTTAAGATGGGCCTGATCGAGCCTAAATGGAAAATATCCCCAAGAGATCGGAAAGCTTCCAGTTGGAAAGATGCAAAAAACAAAGAATGGGAAATTGCTCTAATGGAAGTTTACGCAGCAATGGTCGACAGGATGGATCAAGGAATTGGGAACATTGTTAAAGCGCTCGAAGAAACCGGCCAACTTGAAAACACTTTAATTCTTTTTCTTGCTGACAATGGGGGTTGCGCCGAAAACATGGGACGTCAGAAGGAATTACGATATAAGGATACCAATCCTGAGGAAATTATTCCGATGGCCAAAGGTGACCTACAAACAGAGATGATCCCTAAACGAACAAGAGACGGCCGCGTCGTCCGCCAAGGAACCTCAGTTATGCCGGGAGACGATACATATCACGGCTACGGGTTGGCTTGGGCGAACGCCAGCAATACACCTTTTCGTGAATACAAACACTGGGTACACGAAGGCGGAATTAGTTCCCCTCTCATTGCTCACTGGCCTAAAGGAATCAACAAAAAAAGAAATGGAAAACTTGAGAACCAACCCGGCCACCTCATTGACCTGATGGCAACCTGCGTCGACTTAGCGAAATCTAAGTACCCAAAAAAAGTCGATAATGTACAAATCGTTCCACTACAAGGTGTTTCACTCGTTCGCGCTTTCAACGGCAAGAAACTTCACCGCAAAAAACCTATCTACTGGGAACACGAGGGAAACCGTGCAATGCGAGATGGAAAGTGGAAATTGGTTGCAAAGGGATCAACAGGCCCCTGGGAACTTTACAACATTAAAGATGACCGCACTGAACTAAATAATCTTTCAGAAAAAAACCCAAAGCGCCTAAAACGCATGGCCAAAGACTGGGAGGCATGGGCATTATCATCACTTGCAAAGCCTTGGCCATGGAAGAAAAATTAAAAAAGAACGCCTGCATACAAATCTTGCAAGCGCTTAAACCTTAACCCAACGACGTGTATTTGCTGACTTCTCTACCGACTCGAGAACCTGTTGATTTTTTAAACCGTCCTCAAATGTTGGCTGTACAGATTTCCCCTCAGCCACAGCGTTTATGAAGTCAGCTATAGTGTGAACAAAGGTATGCTCATACCCAATAATGTGACCGGGAGGCCACCATTGACCAACATATGGGTGGACTCCATTCTGCTGGGTAACAATTATATCTGAAAAACCTTGCCGATCCAAAGGAACCGAATTATCGAAATATTTCAATCGGTTCATGTCTTCGAGATTAAACTCGAGCGAGCCTTTAGCGCCGTTAATCTCGATGTGAATATGATTTTTGCGGCCGGTAGCGAAACGCGTCGCTTCAAGATTAGCCAAAGCTCCATTTTTAAATCGACCGATAAACTGAGCGGCATCATCTACAGAAACGCGACCCATTTTTTTTGGGTTATCCGGGAGTGGGCGCTGTTTAATAAAGGTATGCATCTGCCCACTAACTTCATCAAATTCGCCAACTAGAAAACGGGCCAGATCAATTATGTGAGCATTGATATCACCATGAGCCCCACTACCTGCATATTGCTTTTGCATTCGCCAAAGGCGCGGTGCCTTTGGATCCACAAGCCAACTTTGCGAGTAGCGCGCATGATAGTGACGTATCTCACCAAGAACACCTTCTTTAATCATTTTCTTAGCTTGGGCAATTGCAGGGATGCGACGATAATTATGGCAGATCATGTGTGTGACCTTAGATTTTTTTACAGCCTGCAACATCTGACGACATTGCTTCACGTTCATGGCCAATGGTTTTTCACAGAGGATGTGTTTACCTGCCTTAGCCGCTGCGATTGCTATTTCTGCATGAGAATCATTAGGAGTATTGATATCTATAATATCTATTTCCGGATTGGCGACAACCTTTCGCCAATCGGTTTCCATATGATCCCATCCGTATTGTTTACGAGACTTCTCAACAGCAGTCGAGTTTCGACCACAAATCGTATGCATACAAATATCTCGCTTAAGATCAAAAAAACGGGATGCCTGACGCCACCCATTACTATGGGCCTTACCCATAAAAAGATAACCGATAAGGCCAACATTTAATTTCTTTTTTGCCACAATAAATTAAGAAAGACTAAAAAACTGTAAATTAATAGAAAAGGAAAACATTAGGAAATAACCACCGGACGGCCTGAAGATGCCGATTCATAAGTAGCATCAATGATTTTCATTAGCTTCAAAGCTTGATCAGGAGTATTTAAAGGCTTCTCATCTCCTTCAATAGTAAGCACAAAATTTTGAGCAGCTCTAATCCTACCCATGTCTTCATTAGGCTCAGTAATTATTGAACGATTAACTGAACGCCCGTTCTCTTGAACATATAATTCACAATCATCAATTGAAGTCTCATCCAGTCCATCAACATTAAAAAGGCGACGAATCATTCCACCAGCTTTTTGACCCTGAAAAGTAACAGACACCTCTTCTCTTTTATTCATCTCAGCCCAAGAAACTTGGTAAGAGAGTACTTGCCCAGTAGTAAAACGAATAAAACCGTGAGCTGCACTTTCCACATCTGTAACACCATCTGCTACATCTGGAATACCCCAAGGACCTTTAAATGATTTATTTTCAATAAAGTCATTAAATGTTTGAGCGAGGACATGTTGAGGATCAGGATAACCCATATAGAAAAGAGCCAAATCAAGCATATGAAGCAAATCAATAACTGGACCACCTCCTGAAAGCTTCTTGTTGGTAAACCACCCACCGAAACCTGGAATACCTGTCCTACGAATCCATTTGGCTTGAGCGGAATTAATCATTCCAACATCACCAGAATTAATATAATCCATCAAAGCATAAGACTCTGGCCGAGCACGATTATTAAAGTCAAACATTAGCACCTTACTTTGATTCTCTGCTACATCTTTCATTTCAGCTACTTCAGCAGCATTAAGAGCTGGAGGTTTTTCACAGAACACATGTTTACCAGCCTGAAGTAATTGGATTGCCAAAGGCTTATGAAAACGATTTGGAGTAATCACACTTACAGCATCTAATTCCGGTAACTTTTGAAGCATATCAGAAACGTCGCTAAAGACATTTTCGACATTGAGACCAGCTGCCGCATTGCCTGCAGCTACTTCATTAACGTCACATATAGCAACAATATCAGCACCCGCCGCACGAAATCCTGCAGCGTGATACTGCAACATTCCGCCTGCTCCAATAATTCCTACTTTGGTAGACATAATTTTATATACGAGGGAATTTTACCCATTTCTCTTTTGACTTAGAACTTTTTACCACTGTTTCAATAAACGCCATTCCAATAATGCCGTCTCTGATATCTGGAAAATCATATCCTTTCTTTCGAGGAAACTTTCCTGCCACCTCATCCCTTATAGCCTCAGCTGCAGCATTATAAACATTAGCAAATGCTTCAATAAAACCTTCTGGGTGCCCAAAAGGAATACGAGTATTAGCAGCAGCGGCACCGCCTATATAAGAATTTCCGCGACGATAAATCTGCCGAGGGGCACGCGCATCCTTCACAATTAATTCGTTAGGATGTTCCTGATACCATTCAAGAGACTTCTTTGTCCCATATACTCTGATATTCAAATTATTCTCATCACCGTTTGAGACCTGAGATGCATAAATAATACCACGCGCACCACCTTTAAATTTTACGAGTAAATTGCCATCATCATCTAGCACTCTGCCGGGAATATTCACACTAAGATCGGCACAAAGACTTTCAATTTCTAAACCAGTGATATAATGGACCAAATTTTCGGCATGCGTGCCAATATCACCCATGCAATTAGAAATACCTGAAACTTTTGGATTTGCACGCCAGTTAGCAATTGATTTGTCCTCACCTGTAAGGGAAGTGATCGCATAACCTTGAGGGTACTCACAAACAATCTTTATAATTTTCCCAAGGTCACCTTTACTTACCATTTCTTTAGCAAGCTTAACCATCGGGTATCCGGTATAATTATGAGTTAATGCAAAAACCTTTTTTGATTTCTTAATTATTTTTCGCAACTCTTTAGCCTCTGCTAAATCATATGTAACTGGCTTATCACAAATCACATTAAACCCAGCCTGAAGAAAGGTCTTGGCAACATCAAAATGAAGATAGTTCTGAACTACGATGCTAACAAAATCTATCCTCTCCTCAGCCGGCAAAGCAGCTTCAGAAACAGCCATCTCCTGATAACTCTTATAAACACGAGAAGGATCAAGATGGAAATCTTTACCAGATTGCTTAGATTTTTTTGCATCTGAAGAAAATGCCCCCGCCACTAATTCGATCTGCCCGTCTAAATTGGCAGCATTACGATGCACGGATCCAATAAAGGCACCTCGGCCTCCACCTACCATTCCAAAACGAAGTTTTCTTTTCATTACTTAAAAAAAATACCAAATTCTAACTGTAAATCAGGAAAGTTGATTGCCTAAAAATGAAGCGGGTTTATAGTGGCCTGCGAGTAACAAGTCAACGCGTGACTTACCAGCAGAAAAAGGATCTGGGTTCATCAAATCCCTATAATTTATGAGTTTCACCGCCGGCGAAATAGCCAAAAAAGTTAATGGGGAAGTTATAGGTAACAAGGCAATTACTATTACAGGTTTTTCAAAGGCCGATTTGGCAAGTTGCGGGGACTTAACTTTTGCTGAAAACGAATACTTTTTTTCTCTTGCAGACAAAAGCCAAGCAAGTGCCATTCTGGCTCAATCTGGATTTCATTCAAATAACAAAACAGTAATACAAGTTAAAGATGCTCGAATTGCTTTCGCTCGAGTCCTTCCACTATTTTTCAACGAGAAACCTTTCACACCTGGCATTCACCCTTCAGCAATTATTGCAGATTCCGCCGAAATTTCTGACTCAGCTTTTGTTGGTGCAAATTGCATTATTGATGAAGGATCAAAAATTGGAAACAAATCTTTCATCCAAGCAAATTGTAACATTGGCAAAAACACAATTGTCGGAAATGAAGTGAGACTTTTCCCAAATGTAAGTATTTATTCTGCATGTCATATTCATAACAATGTTAGAATTCACTCTGGCACTGTGATTGGATCAGATGGATTCGGATATGTTTTCGACAAAGATCATCATCGGAAAATACTTCAGATTGGCGGAGTTATTATAGAAGACGATGTAGAGATAGGTGCAAATTGTACAATTGATCGCGGAGCACTGGAAGATACAGTTATTGGACGCGGAAGCAAAATTGATAACCTTGTTCAGATAGGACATAATGTAATCATAGGCGAGCACTGCATAATTGTTGCTCAAAATGCAATTGGAGGAAGTAGTCATATTGGATCATTCTCAGTACTAGCTGGGCAAGTAGGAGTTGCTGGACATTTAAAAATCGGACCAAAAAGTATTGTTGCTGCAAAATCTGGCGTTATCACTGACCTAGAAGGAAACAATCAATATATGGGATTCCCCGCAGTTCCATCACAAGAAGCTAAACGCCAAATAGTTGCTACTAAAAATCTCCCAAAATTAGGTAAACGTGTCACAAAGATTGAAAATGCCATTCGCAAGCTTGATGGGTTTTTATGAATTAATTTTCACCATCTTTCTCACAACTTATTGTTTTTAATCTAGATTCATACTTACAAACCCATACTTTAAAATGAAATGGTACAGACAACTTCACTGGCAAATAATTATCGGAATGGTTTTTGGACTTCTTTTCGGTATATGTGCCGCAAAATTTCAATGGATCGAATTCGCCACAAACTGGGTTATTCCTTTTGGCGATATATTTATGAATCTACTCAAATTGATTGCTGTACCGTTAGTGCTAACATCATTAGTCGCCGGTGTAGCATCCTTATCAGATTTCAAAAAACTGTCCCGAATGGGAGGTAAGACTATAGCCATATACATAGCTACTACTGCAATAGCTGTAACAATTGGATTACTTGTAGTTAACGTTATAAAACCCGGTGAAAAATTCCCAGACAAGACAAGAGACGAATTAAAAGCTCAATACAAGACCACTGTTGAGTCTAAAGAAGAAACAGCAAAAGTCGTTGATAAAAGAGGACCATTACAGCCACTAATAGACATGGTTCCTGAGAACTTTTTTGGATCAGCTTCAAGCAATAGCAATATGCTTCAATTAGTATTTGTTTCATTACTCATCGGCATAGCGCTCGTTCAAGTCGAAAAAGAACAACGAAAGCATGTTCTATCATTGTTTGAAGGGCTCCAATCAGTTGTAATCAAACTTGTAAATATGATTATGATAATAGCTCCAATTGGGGTTTTTGCTCTTATAACTAAAACAATTACAACCTTAACTGTTGGAGATGATGGCCAAGCTGATCTTAGTCAAATTGGATCAATTCTAGGAGCATTAGGTTACTACTGTATCGCAGTAATTATTGGTTTATTATTACATATCACTATTGTTTACATTGGTATTCTAAAATTCTTCACATCAATTAATATATCACGTTTTTTCAAAGCTATAGGTCCGGCGCAATTACTAGCTTTCTCAACAAGCTCCAGTGGAGCAACACTTCCGGTTACAATGAGACAGTGTCGAGAAAAATTAGGCACATCAAAAGAGACAACTTCTTTTGTTTTACCGCTTGGGGCTACTATTAACATGGATGGCACTGCTCTTTACCAAGCTGTTGCAGCAGCATTTATCGCGCAAGTATATAGTATAGACTTAACTATGACTGCTCAAATAACAATCGTCCTTACAGCTGTAATGGCTTCGATCGGCACCGCTGCCGTTCCAGGTGCAGGTATAATAATGCTAGTCATCATTTTAGAATCAGTAGACATACCAAGCGAAGGGATAGCTTTAATTTTAGGTGTGGATCGAATCTTAGACATGTTACGAACCACAACAAATGTCACAGGGGACGCATCTGTATGCGCAGTAATTGATCACTCAGAAAAACAAATACCCGCAAAACAATAGAATTATGATGCGTCACATTAGGGTTTGATCTTGCTGCTAATAATAATAGCCCTTAAAATCTGGGAATGAATTTGGCTAGTGCCAGTAACGATCCGCAATTATACCAATACATAGGAGTTATGTTTCTTACTGTGATTGCGGGACTGTTCGCTTTTGGAACTATGTTTGCTTCAAAATTCGCTGGCTGGTTTTTTAATACTCGCCGATCAAAGGCTATGGGACGTCACACAATTACCAAAGACACTCCCTATGAATGCGGAATGAAGGCTGTAGGAAGTGGAAATTCACGAATGTCAGTGAAATTCTATCTTATTGCCATGTTGTTTATACTTTTTGATATCGAGGTGGTATTCCTCTACCCATGGGCTGTTGTTTTCAAAGACATGTTAAGTGATCCATCTTCAACAAATTTGATTTTCGGCACGATGATTTCATTCCTTGGAATTCTTTTCATTGGATACATCTATGCTATCAAAAAGAATGCTTTTGACTGGAAGAGTTAGTTTAAATAGTTATCTTCAATCAACTAATTATATCCTCATCTTATCAATGTGAAATCTCCAATCAAATTTGGAACTTCTGGGTGGCGAGGATTAATTGCACGAGACTTCACTTTCCAAAACCTTCGATTGGCAGCACAAGGACTGGCAATTACTCTCAAGGCTGAATTAAAGCGCAAGAAATCAAATATATATGGAAAAAGGCCGCTTGTAATTATTGGATATGACACTCGATTCCTCGGAAAAGAATTTGCTTTAGCTACAGCTGAAATCCTATCGAAGTCTGGACTGGAACCGTTACTGACTAACAGGGATACACCAACACCTGTTATTGCATTTTCCATCAGGCAAAAAAAAGCAATTGGAGGGGTTAACATAACTGCAAGTCATAACCCATTTGGTTATTCAGGTTTTAAGTTCTCAATGTATAATGGCGCAGGAGCCCCGATCGAATTCACCCGTAAAATAGAAGTTCATACTCAAAAATTAATAACAAGAGGATGGCAAGCAAACACAAGCGTAATAGGAACTTTTAAGTGCAGGGAATTCAATCCAAAAAAAAACTACTTAAACCACATCAGAAAACTAGTAGATTTAAAAAAAATAAAACAAGCCAAACTTCGTATAGCAGTTGAATTTATGCACGGAACTGGAAGAGGCTATCTGGACACATTACTTGAAGAATCAAAAGCAAAAATAACCCGCTTCCACGAGAAATTAAACCCACTTTTTGGAGGTGGATCTCCCGAACCAAATGAAGCAGGCATGTCTGAAGCTGCATTATTTATCCGAAAAGGAAAAGCCGACTTGGCACTTGGTCTTGATGGGGATGCAGACCGGTTTGGGATCGTTGACAAGGACGGAACTTGGATTACTCCAAATCAAATTTTAACACTTACACTCTATCATTTAAAAAGGAATCGAGGCAAAAAAGGAGCCGTTGTACGAACAGTTCCTACAAGTCATCAAGTTGATGCTGTTGCGAAACTTTTCAATGTAAAAGTTTATGAAACACCTGTCGGATTTAAGCATATCGGAGAACTAATGGAAAGAGAGCCAATTATCGTTGGAGGTGAAGAATCCGGAGGGCTTAGCATTGGTAATCATATACCAGAAAAAGACGGCATCCTTGCATGCCTGTTAATGGCTGAATTAGTCGCGACAGAAAAGAAACCACTTGGTCAAATTCTAAAAAATTTAGAAAAGCAAATTGGCTGCTTTTACACAGACCGCATTAACATTGATTTACCCAATAAAAAGAAAGACCTTATCCTACAAAAATTAAGGATAGGTTTTAGTAAAATCGGTAAGTTTTCAGTAGAAAAATTTATAAAAACTGATGGGTTTAAGTTTATTCTTAAGAACGATGAATGGGTTTGTTTCAGAGCAAGTGGCACAGAACCGGTAATCCGCTGCTATTTAGAGGCAAAAAACTCACTACATTTAAAGCAGCTTAAATCTGCATGTCGTAAGATCTTAAGTATTAAGTAACACCATGCCGATTGCTCAAGAATCATCTAATGCTTCAAATTTAATTGTTTCTATCCTTAAGGGTTTGGAAGATATATCAAATTGGCTTTGGGGTTTTCCGTTACTATATTTATTAATTGGAGGAGGATTATACTTTACGATATATTCCCGATTCGTTCCTTTTTTCTATCTTCGACACAGTATTCAAATACTAAGAGGTAAATACAACAATGCGAACGATCCGGGAGAGATCAATCACTTCCAAGCGTTATGTAGTGCCTTATCAGGAACAGTAGGAATGGGAAATATTACTGGAGTTGCAGTTGCTATTGTCCAGGGTGGCCCAGGGGCCCTGTTTTGGATGTGGATTTGCGCACTGCTCGGCATGGCAACCAAGTTTTTTACTTGTAGCCTTGCGGTGATGTATAGAGGAACAGATCAAACAGGCCAAGTTCAGGGAGGCCCAATGTATTTTATTACCGAAGGTCTAGGAAAAAAGTGGAAGCCTCTTGCAATGGCATTTTGTTTCTTTGGCTTATTTGGATGTCTCCCTATGTTTCAATCTAATCAACTAACTGCTATTGTTAGTGAAATGTTCTTTAAACCTAATGATTGGTTTGTTGATTCGAGTCAAAATGTAACATTAACAGGGCAAGGACTCTTCGGCCTACTTCTCGCAATTTTTGTTGGAGTAGTCATCCTTGGAGGTATTCAACGGATCGGAAAAGTCGCCGCCACTTTAGTTCCATTTATGGTAATTCTTTACGGAGGCTGCGCTCTTATAATAATCATTATGCACGCATCTCAAATTCCTGAAGCATTCCGGCTTATCATTACAGATGCTTTTACTGGGCAAGCCGTTACTGGAGGTGTTCTAGGGTCTGTCATATCTATCGGTGTTCGCCGTGCAGCATTCTCAAATGAAGCAGGCATGGGGACAGAAGCCATGGCGCATGGCGCAGCTAAGACAAAAGAACCAATACGTGAAGGGCTTGTTGCTATGCTTGGGCCAATGATTGACACCCTCATTGTTTGCACCATAACAGGACTAGTTATCATCAATACAGGCGTATGGGAGAAAGGGGTAACTATTAATCGTATATCAAAACTAAATAATGCTATAGAACAGTACGTAATCGAAAAAAATATTTCTTCAGTGATTACAAATGATCTGATTGAATCAATAATTACCAACAAAGAATTCAATAATAAAAAATTTTATGTTTCACCTGTTAACAAGATAGACGCATGGGGAAAACGAATTGAAATTAAGAATGATATTAATAGTAGTGATTATAAACTAATACTTTTTTCAAGTGGACCTGATAAAACACTAAACACACCTGATGATCTTACTAATGAAATCAGCCCTAACTCTTACTCAGGGGTTATGCTTACTGAAAAGGCATACAGGATGATTTCTTCAAGCCTCGGCCCATACTTATTATTAATATGCGTACTTTGTTTTAGTTTCTCATCAATGATAGGATTTTCCTACTATGTTACAAAATGCGGAATGTTTCTATTTGGCATTAAAGCCCGAATCCCTCTCATTATCTTCTATTTGATAGGGATAATAATCTCAGCAATTGTTGACCTAAAATATTTAATCTACTTTTTAGACATCATGTTTGGACTTATGGCGGTTCCAACAATTATTTCAACGATTATCCTTTCTCCTCGAGTCATGAAAGAAGCCCGGGAATATTTTATAACTCTTAAAGGTGTGTAATAGCATTTGATATACAACCCTAAGACCAGTAGGTTTCCTGCAACTTATGGACGCAAATACAGCTTCAACTGGGATTCCTTGGTATATCTGGGCTCTTATGACCGTGATCTGCTGGGGCACATACGGTGTGTGCATGCACACAGGATCAATGAAAATGGTCAATCAAGAGCACGGCAGAATAATGGCATTTCTTTGGGTTGGGATTGCTTATTTTCTAACCGCAGTAATTGCTCCGATAATTATTCTTAAACTTAAAGGCGGCCCGATCGATTTCTGGGCATACCCAACAAAAGGTTGGCAGTGGTCACTTATAGCAGGAACGCTTGGAGCAATTGGAGCACTTGGAGTATTACTAGCTTTTGGGGCGGCCCCAAAACCCACTGTCGCATATGTACCTGTAATTATGTCAATTATTTTTGCAGGAGCTCCAATTGTGAATGCCATTGTCAACACAACTAAAACTAAAGCTTGGAGCAATGTATCTGGTATTTTTATTTTGGGAATTGTATTAGCTGCATGTGGAGGATACCTAGTAACAAAGTATGCACCAAAACCAGCGACCTCTGCTACATCAACAGCTGAAAAATAAAAAAAACCGCATGTCTGAAAATTCCGCTAAAAGCCGCGAAGCACTTGAGTGCATCCAGTTGGCGGAAATACAAAAGTTACTAAAAGTAATTCTATCTACTAACGTTTTTTACAAAAGAAAACTTAACAATACGAAGTTGTGCAAAAACGTCGGATCTCTCGATATTTTTAGAGATCAATGCCCTTTGACAACTAAATCTGAACTAGCTTTAGATCATCAGGAAAACTCTCCGTTTGGCAGCAATCTTAGTTTCCCAATTGAAAACTATTCACACGCCCACAAAACCAGCGGCACCAGTGGACAACCTATCACTTGGCTTGATACTAGTGAAAGCTGGCAATGGATGGTAGATAGCTGGTGCGAAATATTTAAGGCTTCAGGTGTTAATTCAAAAGATCGTATTTTTTTTGCTTTTTCATTTGGTCCATTTATTGGTTTCTGGCTTGCATTTGAAGCCGGAAAAAAACTTAAGGCTTTAAATATCCCTGGAGGTGGACTTAGTAGCACTTCTAGACTTAAATCCATTTTCACGCATAAAGCTAACGTATTGTGCTGCACCCCAACTTACGCGCTTAGACTAGCCGAAGTTGCTAGAACTGAAGGGATAGATTTGAGTGAGTCTCCGATTCAATCGATAATTGTAGCAGGAGAACCAGGAGGCAGTATACCATCAACCCGAAAGGCACTTGAAAAGGCATGGCCTAATGCAAATATTTTTGATCATCACGGAATGACCGAAGTAGGACCAGTGACATACCAATGCCCAGATAAACCTGGATTACTTCATGTCCTAGAAAACGCTTATCTTCCAGAAATAATCGACACAAAAACTCATAAAGTCGTAAATGATAACGAAACAGGTGAACTTGTGTTAACTACACTAGGCCGGCATGGATCCCCCTTGTTGAGATATAGAACTGGCGATCTTGTCAAAGCCTCAAAAAATAAAAAATGCACTTGCGGCACATTCAATCTTGGACTCGAAGGTGGAATTCTCGGAAGGGCCGACGACATGGTTGTGATACGCGGAGTTAATGTTTATCCCAGCGCTGTAGAAGAGATTATTAGAAGGGTTGGCGGTATTGCTGAATATCAAGTGAATTTAATTCATAAAAATGCACTCGCAGAAATTTCTATAAGTGTAGAACCTGAAGACAATAATAATAAAGAAATCACTGAAAAACTTTCGAACGCTTTTCAAGAAAGTTTGTCCTTGCGGGTTCCTATAAAAATTGTTGAAACAAATTCACTTCCCAGATTTGAATTAAAAGCTCAACGCTGGATAAAACAAAAACCAAACTAGGCTCCTGCACTTTCCTTTTTCTTCCATCGACGTTTAGTCGGCTCAGGCAAAGAATTATCGATTTTTGCATAATAACTCCCTGCCCCATCAAGAAGTTCATTAATTTGATCTCGAAGCTGTAATGAAGGCTTTACAAAATGTTGCTCTCCCGATTCTACAAATACCAACCTACCACCTTCCTGCTTAAAACAAAGATACAAAGGGCATCGACCAGGATGATTCATCGCTAACTCGTGTATACTTTCAACTATTTCTGGAACTAGCTTTGTGCTATTAAGGCGAAAATGAACTTGTTTTGTGTACTTAACCGGTGCTTCGTCGAGAGTTATTACTTCTTGAGGAAATATTTTCGGCATGTCTTCATTATTATTTGCCTCGCCGATTACTAAAACAGTTTTATACAACTCTAACAATTCTTGATACTTGTCATAATTCTCGTTCATACAAAGAACCTGAAACGATCCGGAGAAATCTTCTATAGTGGCAATTACATAAGGCTTATTACTTCGCTTTGAAACGCCTCTTTGAACTGCGGAAATAAGTCCGCCTAATCGAGTTACTTTTCGGCTTTCAAGATCCTTAACAGTTTCACTGTTATGAATACAGTATTGTTCAAGTAATTCCTTATATGGATCCAATGGATGCCCACTGACATAAAAACCTAGAAGTTCCTTCTCTGAAACAAGCAATTCATCACGATCCCATTCAATAATATCAGGAATAACATCACGCATTGAATTACTACTTTCTTCAAAGGCTCCAAATAAGGAAGTTTGACCTGTCGCACGGTCTTTTGCTTGGCTTGAAGCCTTTCCTAATGCTTTATCAATTACCGAAAACTGAGCAGCTCTGGAACCGGCTAATTCATCACAAGCTCCACTTCTGATTAATGATTCAAGTACTTTGCGATTCACAGTTCGAGTGTCACAGCGATCACATAAATCAAACAAATCCTTAAATGGATCATCTGCAGAACGTGCGTTAATTATCTCCTCCACTGCCACACTGCCGACACCTTTAATAGCAGCCATTCCAAACCTAATTACTGTACCCTCTCTTGCGGGAGCAAAAAACACATGGCTTTCGTTTACATCTGGTGGAAGCACCTTTACACCAAGTATTTTAGCTTCATCAGTCAAAACCCCAAGTTTTGATGTATCTGCCATATCATTTGTCATATTGGCTGCTAGAAATTCTACTGGATAATGCGCTTTAAGATATGCGGTCTGGTACGCAACAACTGCGTATGCGGCTGCATGGGATTTATTAAATCCATAACCAGCAAACTTTTCTAATAAATCAAAAACTTCATTAGCTTTTTTTTCGGGTATATTATTCGTCTCAGCACAGCCTTTTACAAATAATGATCGCTGCTCCTGCATCACTTCAACCTTCTTCTTCCCCATTGCGCGACGAAGTAAGTCAGCACCGCCTAAAGTGTAGCCAGCAAGAATCTGCGCAGCCTTCATAACTTGTTCCTGATATATAAGAATCCCGTAAGTTTCTTTTGCAATTGGCTCAAGTAATGGATGCGGATATTTAATCTCCACTTCCCCGTGCCGGCGCCGAATAAAGTCTGGTATCAAGTCCATCGGGCCGGGTCTATAAAGAGAGACCAAAGCAGTAATATGTTCAATCGAGTCCAACTTAAATTTACGACATAAATCGCGCATCCCTGCGGATTCCAGTTGGAAAACTCCTACAGTATGACCATTGTTTAATAATTCATACGCCTTTTCATCTCCCATAGGCAACCGATCAACATCAATATCAACACCATGGACATTATTAATCATTTCGCAGGTATTACGAATTACTGTTAAAGTCTTTAACCCAAGAAAATCCATTTTCAGTAGGCCCAGATCCTCTACCGGTCCCATTGGATATTGAGTAGTAATCTTCCCATCGTCATCTTTCTTAAGAGGAAGAATATTAACCAAGGGCTCTGCTCCAATCACGACCCCTGCTGCATGAACAGATGTATTACGACTTAAGTCTTCAAGAATAAACGCAGTATCGATTAACTCTCTTGTTACTTCTTCACTATCGTATGCCTCTTTAAGATCAGAGGATTTCTTAAGTGCTTTCTCAAGCGTGATTTTAAGTTCAGTCGGAACCATTTTTGCCAATCGGTCAACTTCCCCAAATGTTAATCCCATAACCCTACCCACATCTCGGATAACGGATTTAGCACCCATCGTTCCAAATGTAATAATCTGTGCTACAGAATCATCTCCATATTTTTCACGTACGTAAGTTATAACGTCTTCTCGCCTATCATCTGCAAAATCAATATCAACATCAGGAGGACTAACTCGCTCTGGGTTTAAAAAACGTTCAAAAATTAATCCATATTGCAATGGGTCAACATTGGAGATTTCCAACAGATATGCCACTAACGAACCCGCAGCGGAACCACGAGCAACACAAGCTATCCCCTCTTCTCTACCGAAACGAACAAAGTCACCAACAATAAGAAAGTAACTTATATAGTCCATTTGCCTCATGATTCCTAATTCGTACTCCAGTCTATCAATTATTTCCTTAATCGCATCAGCAACAGGCTTATCAGTAAATGACAATTCACAATCAACACTATCACCTTCAGGGAATTTAATATTTGGTAATAGTTTTATATTGTTTAATGATTGAACTTCAAATTTCAACCCTTCCTCTAAAGTTGAATTAATTCCATATCTAGTCTTCATCCCTTTAACTAGAAACTTTCTTAGATAACCTTCAGCAGTATAACCAGACGGAGGATTAAACACTGGGTAATTTAACTTCCCAAATTCAATCTCAACGTCACATTTCTCAGCAATAGCTAATGAATTACTGACAGCTTCTGGCACTTCAGAAAACAAAGCTGCCATTTCTTCAGCGGAGCGTAAGTAGAATTGTTCTTGAACATAGCGCATACGATTGACATCAGTCAAAAGCGACTGAGTCCCTATACAAATAAGTGAATCGTGAGCATGTGAATGTCCTTTCTCAACATAATGCACGTCATTTGTAGCAACTAGATTCAAGCCCATATCCTTTGACCAAGGAATAAGTTGGCGATTAACAGTCATCTGTTCCGAAATACCATGATTCTGCAATTCCAAATAATAATTATCTGCTCCAAACACTTGTTTGAACCAATCAATTTGATCTTTAGCTTTCCCAAATTCTTCAGCCATAATCAAACGAGGAATTTCACTAGCTAGACATCCACTCAAACAAATTAAACCTTCTTTATAAGCTTCAAGAATTTCTTTATCGATACGAGGTTTGTAATAGTAACCTTCCATCTGAGCCATAGTAACTAATCGCACAAGATTTCTATAACCAATCTCGTTTTTAGCTAATAATATTAGATGATAATAGGCATCCTTACCCCTAGATCCTGATTTACGTTCAGTACGGTGCCTAGGAGCAATATAAACTTCACAACCTATAATGGGTTTTATGTTTTTGGCCTTTGCTGCCCGATAGAAATCAATTGCACCATACATCACACCATGATCTGTGATGGCCAATGATTTAAAGTTTAATTCGCTTGCCTTGTTCATCAGGCGATCAACATGACATGCCGCATCGAGCATCGAAAACTCGGTGTGACAATGTAAATGAACGAACTCAGGCTTCGACATAGGGACAATTTACCTTTAATAACAGACTAACAGCAAGAGGCACATCATATTTGTGAACAACTTCTATTAGAAAAAATTCTAATAATAGCTATTCAACCTTAAACAACGTTGTAAAATCAGAACCTTTTCCTGGTTTAGCGGACAACTTAAGACACGACGCATAGTTAGTTTCCATAAATCGAGGCGAAACAATGGTATCCATTTCAACATCATCCCTATCAAGGTCAGGTTTGCAAAGTTCAACATTATGCCAGCCAGTTCCCAGTTCAACGACCATAACTGTTGAATTTGATTCAACTCGAAAAGATGTATCTCCAATTGATTCTACCTTACAATCCGGAGAGAACTGCCAACGAACACTAAACGCAGCTAATTCGCCTAAAGTTTTTTCAAAAAAATCACGAATCATCCATCCTTCATTGACACCATCTAATGGCTTAATTGTTCTGGTCAATGCACTTTCACCAATACGAACTTCTGTCTCCAAAATATCACCATTAAAGGACCACAATGGTCTAGGGTGTATATTGGACCAAAGAAACAATCCCTTTCTTTCAGCAAGAGGCGCTAATTTAGAACATGGCCCATTGTGGGCATCTCGTGACGCCAACCAATTACGAAGATTTGGATCCCCATGATAATCACCTGTCCCTGGATCGATTATCATCGCCTCTCCATTTAACCAAAGAGAAATATGCTGCGCATCAAGATGGCCATGAGCAGCCATAGAACCAGAACCAAGTGGAGAAATATCGACTCTCGCTTTCCATTTTCCACTATCTTTGACAAGAAAACCTGTATCAGGAAAAATCCTCCAACCACTTTGCTTAGGCAAGGGCTCAGGTGTTCCAACGCAATCTTTAAACTCCCCTCGCATAAAATGATAAAATACCGATTCTTTTTCTTTCCCAGCTAGCCATTGCATCCACTCAGTTGCGGCAAATTGCTCTTTCAAAAACCAAGGTAAAACATATGCACTGTCGGAGTCTCCATAATCCCAAGGAGCAGAACTTACTTGAATTTCTTTAAAATAATACGCCGCCTGAAGCAGGCGATTATCTATTCGATCTCTTCTTTTGTCATGCAAAGCACCAGCAATATTGAGAGCTTGCCTAGACTCCCAGCAAAATTCCCATGAATAAAAATGGTAATTTAGCCCCTGCTCAAAGTTACCGCCATCTGGATTAAATTGAATTAACGTTTCACGCTCGATTAACTTGCTTAAATTTTCAAGATCAGGTCCCAATTTGGAGAGATTAGGCCAACGTGAAACAGCAATTGCCAAACCACTTAATTCGCCTAATAAGTGATTATTTGCAGATGATCCAAAAGAACGATGCCTCCAAGTATACCAAACATGAGGAAGAAGTATTTCTTTACGAAGTTTATAAAGCCTTTTTTTCAAAGAACCATCAGATTGATTATCATAAGCTGTTAAGAAAGCATCAATCCAAGTAAAAGCTATTAGACGCATTCCTGACTCAAGAGCACTAGTCCAATGCCATCCAATAAATGGAGGGTTTTTATTCACCCAATCCTCTAGCCACTCAATTGCCAACTCACCATATTTATTATTGGAATGCAACCAACAAGCTTGTGCCAAACGTACGGGGCCATACCAGCGACTTGGCTCCCACAAAGGTTTAATTGCCGCACCAAAAGGTAGTTCTCTGTGATCAAGCTTGAAGGCAATTTTATCTGTCTCAACATCAATTCCTGACTGATAATCACGGTTCCACAACGGTGGCGAATCAACCTTCATATCTAAATGACCAAAGAATCGAATTTTACCTGAAGAAATTCGGTCAGCATCATTCTCAACGGCTTCAAGTATAGAATCTGGCACTTTAAAAACACTTGGAAGCTTGGGATAGACTGAATGTTCTAAATTCAGTTCAGGCCATTGAGCTGGCTTAGCATCTGAAAACTCAAAAAACTTTTTACGGAGTCTTAACGCCAACTCACTTGGGCCCATCGCTCGAAGGCGATGCCAATACCACTTTAGGTTAGGCATTTATATCCGCTTATCAACGCTTAGGATTAGTAGTGCGTTCCTGTAACCAAATAACATCTTTGTTATTAGGCTGAGGTTGATTAAGTGCAAGGCCTCCTTTTGGCTGTAAGGCTGGATATGTCCTCGCATCTTGCCACTTTTTAATTTCCGCATGCCCATCTGCAAAAGATAATCCTGCAGCATTATTATGATAACTAGCAGGAAAATCCACCATAATTGTCCTTTTAGGCTCAGGGTAGCCAGGCATCCAAACAACAAAGAAACCATCATTAATGCTATCCATTCGTTCATCTATCATGACCCAAACTTGAGACGCTCCCTGTACGGACATATCACTTCGCTTTAAGAACATTGTCCCATCTTTTGGGCCTCCAAACCATGTATGATGACCACTGGCCCTACCGTTTTGCCCATCACCTCCAACCCAAGCATTCATAGACATACTTCGCACGCGAGGCTTCATTCCATTTTTTTTACCTGCATTAACCGTGCTGGTGTCAGCAGGGCACTTAAACACAGCAGAGCTTTGGCCGACATGATTCCAAAGCGGACTTCTCCTTAATGCTGATGCGTGCATAGGATCCCAATTTTTAGGATGAGCAGAAAAATCAAGAGAAGTATTTCCCATCCATCCGTATTGATAAGTCGGACGGTTAGCACCTCCAAGATCGCCGTATGCCCAAGTAACTCGATCGTCAGCATCATCAGCATAAAAAGACCAAGCCATCATCAATTGTTTATTGTTATTAACACAGGAAATACCATGGGCCTTAGACTTAGCCTTAGCTAATGCTGGCAGAAGCATGCCTGCAAGAATTGCAATAATAGCTATTACTACCAACAACTCTATCAACGTGAAACCAGTGATATTATTTATTTTACTTTTTGTTTTCATTAAAAATCTATACTGTATCAGGTTCCTAATTTGGAATTGGGCACACACCAAAGCCGACCAGGCTTTCGTTTAAGCTCCTGCTTGTACCATTCAAACTTCATAAACTCTACACTACCTCCAATTAATCCAGTGACAGCACCTTCGCTATGTCTTTTGCTTATTCCTTCTGAAAAAATTTCCTGACCACCCTCAAAATAAATTTGCCCTGGAGTACTAGAAGCATCATTAAAATTAAATATACGACGCTCATCAGGAGCCCAGAACAAGACATCTTCAGAGTCGAATTGATTTCTTTTGTGGGTCTTATTGTTGACCCAACCGCTTGGAAATTTACCGACAACTCCGTTCATAACATAGCTTGTAGTATCCTGTAAGCCTTGGCTCCGCCTAGATTTCAAATCCTCTGCCTTTTCAGCCAAACAATAAAACGAATCCTTGTTACTAACATATGTCCATAGCTGGCCTAACTCAGGACGAAAACGCGATTCACCTTTGGGGATATTGCGATTACTGTACTTGTAAGCCCACCCCTCGGTTTGAACCCCCCAATTGGGAAATGGCATATAATCATCATTATCGTCAGTATACATATGAACCGCCAAAACAAGTTGCTTTTGATTGTTAATACAATTTGTTTTTTGGGCCTGACTTTTTGCTTTCGCTAATGCAGGCAAGAGCATACCAGCTAGAATTGCAATTATAGCTATAACTACCAGTAACTCAATGAGCGTAAAACCAGAAACCAATCTGCACTTGCCGCGAGTCTTTTTTAAATCTACAGAGAAAAAAGTATTCATTGGTAGCAATAAGGAGAAAATATTAGTCATACCATTTCACACATGCAACAACCTCTTGATACTTAATTAAGATAAACGCTTTGACCAGAATCGAAGCTGTTTTTTCACTTCCTTAGAACTAGGTGAACCAGTAATAGTCCTCTTATCCAATGCTTTCTTTAAATTAAAAACTTCTAAAGCATCATCTTTAAACTTCTTGCTAACACTTTGCATGTCTTTGAGAGTCAATAAGTTCAATGGTTTTTTCAGCTTCTCTGCCAATGCCACTAACGCGCCAACAATGTGATGAGCCTCACGAAATGCAACTTTACGATTAACAAGATAATCAGCTAAGTCAGTGGCCAATAGACCTGGATCACAAGCGGCATCTTCACAAGATTTAACTTTAACAGAAATATTAGAAAGCATAGAGCTCATCAACCTAACTGTAGTTCGAATAGTATCGACGCTATCAAATAACCTTTCCTTGTCTTCCTGAAGATCCCGGTTATATGCCATAGGCAATCCTTTTAAAAGTGTCAATAGAGAGACAAGATTACCTATAAGTCTCCCGCTCTTTCCTCTAGCTATCTCAGCGATATCAGGATTTTTCTTTTGTGGCATCAACGATGAACCCGTGGTGTATTCATCTGAAATACGAATATAATCAAACTCACTTGAGGACCATAATATAAGGTCTTCCGCTAAACGTGACAAATGCACTCCCGTCATTGATGCTATAAAACAAAACTCAACAGCAAAATCTCGATCACTAACTGCATCCATAGAGTTTTGAGATATAACCGGACGCCCCTTGGAATCCTCAAACCCCAAGAATTCAGCAACCTGTTTACGGTCCAATGGCAATGTAGAGCCTGCCAAGGCCCCACTACCTAACGGACAAACATTCACTCGAGAAAAAGCATCAAGAAGCCTTTCATGATCACGAGCAAACATTTCAACATAAGCTAGAAGATGGTGGGCAAAATACACTGGTTGAGCACGTTGCAAATGGGTGTAACCAGGAAGAATCACTTTATCATTTTTCACACCCAACTCAACAAGCGATCTTTGAAGTGAACTTATTTCCACTTCAAGTTCAACCATTTCATCTCGAAGCCACATTCTCATATCGAGCGCTACTTGGTCGTTTCGTGATCTTCCAGTGTGTAGTTTTGCCCCAGCTGGCTCTCGACGAGTCAGTTCCGCCTCAATATTCATATGGACATCTTCGAGTGACTCATTCCATTCGAATCTTCCTTCTTCGATATCAACACCAATAGCTTCAAGTACTTTAACAATTCGCTTGGATTCGGCTTTAGATAAAACACCTATATTGCCCAGCATTGTAGCATGAGCAATAGACCCCAAAAGGTCATGTCTCCACAGGCGGCGATCAAAGGAGATGGATTCAGTGAATTTTGCGACATCCTCCCCTGGCCCACTCGTAAAACGCCCACTTCTGGACAATGGCGATTTCTTATTCATCCGTAAGAATATTTTACGTTAGGAACTGAATGGTTTAAACCAAAAACCCACATAAACAAGTAATGAGTTAGTTCCTAAAACTTTGACGTTCCTGCAACCATACCGTAGTTTCCTCAGCCATTTATTGGACCTAATATGGGCTTACTTAAAAAATTATTTCCTAGCAAGAATCAAAGGGTTATTAATAAATATAAATCTAGAATAGATTCAATTAATAATCTTGAGATCAAACTGCAAGAATCTTCGGACGATATGCTCCGCAAAAAAACTGCAGATTGGAAAACCCAACTCAGCAGTATTTCCGATAACGATCAACTTGCCCAAGAACTTGAAAAAATTCTACCTGAAGCGTTTGCTGTAGTAAAAAACGCCTGTAGACGTCTTTGCGGAACTGAGGTTAATGTACGAGGCAACAACATAGGCTGGGAGATGATCCCATACGACGTGCAGCTAATTGGAGGAATGGCTCTTCATAATAATAGCATTGCAGAAATGGCTACCGGGGAAGGGAAAACACTTGTCGCAACCCTTCCCGTATACCTCAACGCTCTTTCAGGGCGAGGCGTGCATGTCGTTACTGTTAATGACTATCTTGCAAAACGTGATAGCGAATGGATGGGAGCTATATATAAATTCCTCGGCTTATCTGTTGGATGCATTGTTCACGATATGAATCCAAACCAGCGCAGAGATCATTATAACTGTGACATTACATACGGAACCAACTCGGAATTTGGATTTGACTACCTTCGTGATAATGGGATGGCTGGAAGATCAGAGGATCAAGTACAACGACAACACTACTTCTCCATAGTAGACGAAGTGGATTCTATTCTAATTGATGAAGCTCGGACGCCATTGATCATTAGTGGCCCCGCTGCAGCCAGCCTCGATAAAGAGTACAGACAGGCAAATCCAAAAATTAAAAGCCTAGTTCAAGCCCAACATAAACTTATTAGCAATTACCTCTCTGAAGCTGAAAAAATAAGCAAAGTAATAACTGATGAAACGACTTCAGAAAAGCCAGACGAAATTGAAGGAGAATTAGGCTTACTACTCTATAAATCTAGACTAGGAGATCCTAAGAGCGGTCGCCTAATGAAGCTGCTAGAAGAACCTCAAAATCAAAAATTATTAGATAAGGCGGAGCTTTCCCTACATGCTGATCAGTCTAAAAAAGAACTTTATGACCAAAAGGAAGAACTCTTTTACGGGATAGAAGAAAAAAGCCATGATGCAGACCTTACTGAAAAAGGGCGTAATTTCCTTAATCCAAATGATACAGATGCATTTATGCTTCCTGACTTAGCTGAAGCTCAACATCAAATAGACAACGACCAAACATTGGATGCCCAATCTCGCATGGCAGCAAAAACAAAACTTCAAGATGAGTTTAAGCTTAAAGCCGAAAATATCCATATTACAGGGCAACTACTGAAGGCATATAGCCTCTACGTTCGGGATGTAGCTTATGTTGTGCAGGAAAATAAAGTTATCATTGTTGACGAACATACAGGTCGAGCGATGCCAGGTCGCCGATGGAGCGATGGCCTACATCAGGCTGTGGAAGCTAAGGAAGGTGTTACAATTGAACAAGAAACCCAAACACTAGCTACAATAACCATTCAAAACTATTTTCGACTCTACACTAAATTGGCAGGAATGACCGGCACAGCGGCAACTGAAGCTCATGAGTTTTTTGATATTTACAAGTTAGATGTGCGCACAATACCTACTCACCGCGAATGCGTTCGAGATGATTTAAATGACTCAATTTTCAAAACAAAGCGAGAAAAGTACAACTCAGTTTTGGAAGAAATCAAAGAAGTTAATCAAAAAGGAAGGCCTATCCTTGTTGGAACTGTTTCAGTTGAAGTAAGCGAACACATCTCAAAACTACTTAAGAAAAACGGAATAATACACAGTGTTCTTAATGCAAAATACCACGAACAAGAAGCTGAAATTGTGGCACGGGCTGGAAATAAAGGCGCTGTAACAATTGCCACAAATATGGCAGGACGTGGAACTGATATAAAACTTGGCGACGGAATTGAATCCCTGGGCGGCTTACATGTGATTGGAACAGAACGACATGAATCAAGACGAATAGACCGACAATTACGTGGACGTTGTGCTAGACAAGGAGACGCGGGTTCTACGCATTTCTTTCTATCACTTGAAGATGATTTACTTCGCTTATTCGCAAGTGGAAATAAAATGTTTTCCTATGTTGAGAAAGGAATGGAAGAAGGCCAGCCTCTTGAAAGCAGAATGCTGAATCCCGCAATTCAAAAAGCTCAACAAAATGTTGAGAAACATCATTTTCAAATCCGCAAACGAACACTTGAATATGACGATGTCATGAACAAGCAACGGGCAGAAATATACGGATTTCGGAATGAAATAATGCACGCTGACGAGGTTCAGGGCGAATTACTAAACATAATGGATCGAGTTATTGCAGATAAGGTTCAGCAATGCTGCAACAGAGATCTAGATCCAACTAACTGGGAAATTCGAAAACTCACCGACTGGGCAACACTAACCTTTCCTATAGCGGTCACTATAGATGACTTAACCCAGTTGGCTGAAGGCCAAAATCGCGGTGAAACAAAATCTACTGATGATTCAGAGATGAACTCTAATCAGACTGTAATATTTAAAGATATTTCAACTAAAGCAAAGGACGCATACAAACTTAAAATTAGCTTTGAAGAACACGACGCACTAACAACAGTCGAGAGACACACAATACTCAACTCAATTGACAGACTCTGGCAAGAGCATCTATATGAAATGGATAGCCTTAGATACAGCATTAGCTTACGCGCTTATGGGCAGCGTGATCCAATACTTGAATATAAAGCGGAAGGCTACCGAATGTTTGAAGAACTTCAGGTGAATATTTGGACTGATATTTGCCAGAATATTTTCCGTAGCGCATCTAGCGTTGAAGCTTTTCATAGTTTTTTACGCAATTTACCTTCCAAAGAAATTCATCAAAACACTAGCGCATTCGGATCTGAAGAAAGACGAGCTGCAAATGAAGCTAGCGATATGGTTAATGAGGCTACTGACACAGTAGCAAAAGCTGAACCTGTAAGAGCTTCTGTTAAAGTTGGACGAAATGACCCTTGCCCTTGCGGAAGTGGTAAAAAATACAAAAAGTGTTTCCCCAATTGTAATTAAACTTTCATTAAAAAAAATCCGAGCCACTAGTGACTCGGATTATCAATTAAATTTAGTTTAATTATATAGTTTATTAAGCTTTCTCAACTCCAAAACGAGTTTTGCCAGGTATTGCAATTGAATACCTTCCATCCTCATCAGGAAGAGTTGGAGGTGCAGCTTCCCATCCAAGAATTTCTGGCATTGTATTTTCATCAGAATTCAAAGCCTCATCTGCATTTATCATTCGACCAGAATATGTAGCCATACGCCCCATAACTGATGTTAGAGAACTATAAGCCCCATATTCAGCCTCATTAAAAGGCTTGTTGTTACGAATAGCATCAAATAGATCGTCGTGCTCCTGCTGATATGGATTTTTCCCTCCTCCTCCAAATCGCCAAATTTGCTCACCATTATTATCAGTTAACATATGTGGACCGCTAACAGTACCTCTGCCTTTAGTACCCTGAACATGCTCAGAAACACTATTCCAGCAACCCCGAATATGACGACACTGGCTAAACATATAGCTACCATCATCATACTTATACTCAACGGCGTGATGATCATAAATTTCACCATGATCAATACCTTTACGTACTTCCCTCCCCCCTAAACCTTGACAACTAGTAGGATGAGTTCCTTTAATCCAGTTAATAACATCTAAATTATGAATATGTTGTTCGGTTATATGATCTCCGCACAACCAAACAAAATAGTACCAGTTTCTCATTTGATACTCCATTTCAGTTAATTTACGGCCAGCAGATTGCTCAAACTTTTTACGCTCCCTCACCCACACTCCTCCACCATTCCAATAAGAACGTGCAGAAACTATGTCACCTATAGCTCCATCTTGAATTCTCTTAACAATTTCTTGATAACCTAATTGATGGTGACGTTGAAGCCCTACTCCGACTTTTAAATTTTTCTTTTTAGCCTCCTTGGCCGCAGCAAGTACCTGACGAACGCCTTTACCATCTACAGCTACGGGTTTCTCCATAAAAACGTGCTTTCCTTGTTTAATCGCTTCAGCAAAATGAACCGGACGAAATCCCGGAGGAGTTGCTAGAATTACCATATCAGCTAATTCAATAGCCTTCTTGTAAGCATCAAAACCAATAAACTTGTTTTCGTCTTTAACATCTACTTTTAGGCCATGCGCTCTCTGTAATCCTTTTTGACTACTATCCATCCGATCCTTAAAAGCATCAGCCATAGCAACAAGCTTTACATCTCCATTAGTACTAAGAGCCTGATTTGCAGCACCAGAACCTCGACCGCCACATCCAATTAATGCCACCTTGACTGTTTCACTGGATTGAGCAAACGCAGCACGATCAATTGCCAAAGTACCTACAGCAGCGGCAGCAGCCCCTGTCTTAATGAAATCACGACGATCTAACGGCGAATTTTCACGTGAATTTCTTTTAGATTTTTTCATAATTTAAAATTAAATGGTTAAAGGAACTAGGAACTAACTTAATCTGGTTCACCCTCTGTTGTCCAATACTTATGCATTTCATCTGATGAAGGGATGATTAAAGGACGCAACACGCGAAAACCAAGAAACTGAGCATCTGTATGATACCAAATGCTTTTTGGCAGTTGAGGATCCTGAAATTTCCAATCCGATGAAGATGCTATTCGATAAGCACTTCTAAGTTTTTCTGGCTTATCCATCCAAGAGCCTCCCCTAGCGACCCTTGGGTAAAGATCTTTGCCGTATTGAAATGGGTTAGCAATAGAACCTTGGTATGTACTGTAAATATCAGGTAAATACTGATCAGCAGTCCATTCACTTACATTTCCATGCATATCGTGTAGACCCCAAGGATTAGGTTTCTTGGTTCCAACTTTCTGGTATTTAAAATTACTATTTCCGTCATGCCACGCATATTCATCAAGAGCTGAAATATCATTACCAAAGCTGTAAGCTGTATCACTTCCAGCTCTACAAGCATATTCCCATTCAGCCTCAGTCGGCAATCGATAATAATGACCTGTTTTAGCTGATAGCCATTTACAATAAGTGTTCGCAGCAAGCTGGGTCATACTGATAGCAGGAAACCCGTCTGTTCCCATTCCAAAACTCATTTCAACATAAGGGGTAGTAGGTCTAGCAACTGCATCAGAAACCGCATTAAGCTCTGGCTTATAGCCTCTCAATTTCATAACCATTTTCTCCTCTTCTTGATACATAAAAAGAGAATATAGATTCCATGTTGTTTCAGTCTTGGCCATCCAAAACGGAGCAATTTTCACTTTATGCTGCGGCCCCTCATTAGCTTTGTGTCCTTTTTCAGTTTTTGGACTACCCATTACAAAGTCTCCACTAGGTATTGGAATCATTTCAAACTTCACACCTGTTCCGGGAATTTCATCTGTATAAGGCTTCATTGTTGGCTCGAGCTGCTTAATCAACTTGTCCATTGCCTTAGCTCGAATATCAACTACCTCTTTGGGCGCTATAGGCAAACCACCCCCAACAATAGGTGCTGGCATTTCTTTCACCTCTAATTCGACCCCAACAGGCCAAACAGCTCCTTGAACAATCCAATCTCGTAACAAATTAAGCTGCTTCTCTTCAAGCGGTCCACCTTTCTCGGGTCGCGGAAGCGCATCAGGATTATCAGTAGGTAAAGATGCAAACTGATATAGTTTACTCTTGTCTAAATCAAATGGAACAACTGCATTTTTGAAATCAAAATCTTCTTCATAGAAACCCTCAAGAAGAGGTTTAATATCTTTAACAAATTCTATTCGTCGAACCTGTTTTAAAACCATTCCTTTAGGCCATTTTGCTCCAGCAGCAATCCATTCTTTTAACACGTCAGCTTGTGACTTAGATAAAAAAGGTGCTTTAGGCGGCATAACTTCATCAGCATCAGGAGGCAATATAGTAGTAGTATAAAGCGTACTATCCTCAGGTTTACCGGGAACAACAACTTCACCATATTCGCTCCCTTCAAGAAGCGCTTCATAAGTATGAATCGCAAGTTCCCCTTTTGGTTTTTTTTCACCATGACAACTAAGACATGCTGACTCGAGTACAGGCTTAACCTGTTTCTCAAAAGAAACCTCAGCTCTTGCTGAACTACTCAACAATGCTCCAATAGAACCAGCTAATAATAAAAAACTTAATTTCACTCGCATCACAAGAAGGGTTAATTTCCTTTGAGAAAGACTGAATGTCAATCGACTGTTTATCTAAACAAACTTTAATTGCAGAAAATATGCGACATGAAATCAATCTCAATCTTAATATTAGATCAATTCACGAATCGGCTTGTGTCCATTTGTTATGTATTGAGGGCGCCCAGATAAATCAGGCAAAGCTAATCCTCCCATTGCTAATCCCACAATTTTAAGGAAATTACGTCGACTCGTCCCGTCACAAAACTGGCCGGAAGAATTACTAATCAAACTCAGCATGACTTCTAATAATCCAACATTAGAGAAAGGCCGGATAAAGAAACACTGAGCATTTCGAAGATGTTTGTAACACTGTTTTCATTCTTTTCGACGTGCAACACTTAATCAAGTAACATAAAATTTTACCTTATCTGAACGATAACCATCTAAATGAGACAATTTAAATTTAGTGTTCGAACAACGGCAATAATATTCGCCACATTAATTCTTCCAAATTTATGCCAACCTCACAATGGTCCTCACTCATCCGTACACGATACTGTTGCCGGCATACTTAATCGGTTTAAGGCTACATTATCAACCGATGAAGTTGTTTCAATCGACTTAGCAAAAGCTCGGTCTCTACTAACCAAAAATGAAAAGCACATACTATCTCACGAGCACATAACCTTTCATGTAAATATCCCTGTAAAGGTTTTCATTATCAGAGATGCATCAATGGGAGACAAACCGTTCTGGTTAAAAGAACGAGATTTTAAACCTTTAGGCCTAAAATTTAAAATCCAAAACAGAAATGTCGATTTCTGGGTAAAAGACTTCGAAGCCGGCCGGATTAGTCTCGGCATCAATTCACTTTCAGGGAACGATCATCACTATGGAGTTGCCCTTATGCCTCTAAAATCCAACCCCAAGCTGGAAGTCACAAAAATGTACCCAGGCCAATTAAGAACAGCTCCAATGAAAGCAGGGGTTAAACCATTTGTTGATAAAAACGAAAAACTACCTGCACTCCCAACTGTTCTCTCAGGGCTGACGATTGTCCAAACGGTATATAAAAATAGAAACGATGCTAAACTGATTGGGATTTACCGAAAAACATCATATCCCAGTGGCCCAAAACCAGATCAAATCGTACTTACATGGGCAAACGACCCAAAAACAAGTCAGACCATTCAATGGCGTACTGACAAGACTGTTAATAAAAGCCAATTACAATGGATCAAAAAAAACGATTTCAATCGTTTTCAACCAGGGAAACCAAAAATCATTAATGCTGTAACCGTTGAAATGCTAAACACAAATTATGTAAACGACCCAAAAATACATCGTCATACAGTTAACCTTACTGGACTCGAGCCCAACACTTCTTATCTATATTCTGTTGGACTAAAGTCAGCTAACAGTTGGTCCGAATTGTCAGAATTTCAAACAGCTCCAAACAAAACCGAACCCTTTTCGTTTGTTTATATGGGAGACGCACAAAACGGCCTCGACGGATGGCGTTCCATGATTACAGGAGCATTTCGAAAACGCCCCAATGCAGCCTTCTATATAATGGCCGGCGATCTTGTTGATCGCGGTAATGAGATCGATGATTGGGACAATATGCTTCATCAAGCTAGAGATATATACAACCGGCGCCCTTTAATCCCTGCAATAGGCAACCACGAAATTCAAGGCGGACATCCTACTACATATCTCAAACTTTTTGACCTCCCTAAAAACGGACCAGAAAAAATTGAACCAGAACGTTGCTACACATTCAAATACAGTAACGCTGAGTTTTTTATATTAGACACAACACTAGCTCCAAAGCTACAAACCGAATGGTTAGAAAAAGTTTTATCAAAAAGCACTGCCACCTGGAAATTCGCTATATATCACCATCCTGCATACTCATCCGAACCAGCTCGAGATAACAAAAAAGTGAGAAACTTATGGACTCCTATCTTCGATAAATATCATTTAGATATGGCATTACAAGGGCATGACCACGCATACCTGCGCACATATCCAATGAAAGAACAAAAACGAGTCGCTACAGCTAAAGAAGGCACTTACTATATAGTTTCAGTCTCAGGCACCAAATTCTATGAGCAAGATCCGCGGGACTATACTGAAGTCGGTTTTACCAACACTCCAACTTTTCAAATCTTAGACATTCTAATAGACGGGAATAAACTTATCTACAAAGCATACGATGCTGAAGATAAGATTCGGGACGAGATTGTAATTGAAAAATAGACTCTAAAAAGCTTGATGCTGTAAACAAAGGAGCACAGCCTCTACTCATAATTCCCTATGAGGCTATCACAGTTAAAAAAACTTGGTTTCACATTAATTGAACTGTTAGTGGTTATAGCTATTATTGCCATATTGGCCGGAATGCTTCTCCCTGCTTTAGCTAAAGCAAAAAGCAAAGCAACAGGAGCCAAATGCTCCAGCAATCTTAGACAAATGGGAATAGCTCTAATTGCCTTCTCAGACGACTTCGGCCATTACCCTGTTGGAATCAACGGAAATCGAGGCTCTTCATGGATTTGGCCTTCACAGATTAGACAATATCTCGGAGGCAATACTGCACGAAGCACAGAACTGTTTAAGTGCCCGTCTGCACCAGATAAAGCAAACTGGAAGGTTAAGTTCTCAGGCAGCCAACCAGCTGAAGACGGATACCTAAAAGGAGAAGTTCGCCTTCGCCCAGGAGGCGTAAGCTTCATGAGTTACGGATACAACGTTTGGGGAGCGTGGGCGGGCATGATTCCTAATCAAGGGATGGGGGTTTACAAAGACCATCAAAACTGGGGAGAAACCAAACCAAGCCAAGTTTTAGTTCCAAGCGAAATGATCGCAATTGGCGACAGCAATTGGGATCTTAATCAAGAAGGAGACAGGGATTGGAGTGGCTTTATAGGAATGTATGCAAAACGCCAATGGCCTCTACCACTTCACAGTGAACGAGCAGAAATTCTTTTTGTAGACGGACATGTAAATGCCGAAAAAAGAACAGACCTTGTAGCCCAATTGAATAAAGACCAAGGCAGAAAAGATTTTGCAGCTAAACGCTGGAACCTAGACAATACACCGCACCACGAACGACGATAATTGAATAATAAAAAAGGAGCCCTGAGGCTCCTTTGTAAATCAACGCTAGAAACGTTTTTCAGGATAGTTGGTCTCGTACTTTTTCAAGCAACGCCTTGGTTAGCTCAATCCCCTTGTAAGCATCCACTTTATTGCCTTCATATTCTATTCCTACATAGCCATTGTAGCCGTGTGATAAAACAATCTTCATCATACGTAAATAATCAGTTCTAACTTCATTGCCACCTGCATCAAACTCATGCGATTTAGCACTTACCGCTTTAGCATAAGGCATTAATTCCTCAACACCTTTATAGCGATCGTACCACTTGCCACCACCAACATTAAAATTACCGAAGTCTGGGAGTGTTCCGCAGTTTTTGTGATTAACAATCTTCATAACACCAGCAAGCCATTCTCCGTTAGAAGAAAGACCACCATGGTTCTCAACAATAACATTCAAACCTTGTCCTGCCCCATACTCAGATAATTGACGAAGACCATCAGCGGCAAGTTTTTGCTTTTCCTCAAAGCTTCCATTCCCAGTAGTACCAGCATTAACTCGAATTGAATGGCAACCTAGAAACTTAGCTGCATCAATCCATTTGTGATGATTTGATACAGTCTTAGCTCTTTCAGCAGAGTCTGCATGCCCCAGCTGACCTTCGCCGTCAACCATGATCAACAAACTCTCTACACCATGATCAGATGCTCGCTTTTTCAATTCAGCTAAATAACTCTGATCCCTAGCTTTTGATTTGAAAAACTGATTAACGTACTCAATAGCACCGATATCGAATTTTTCTCGTGATACTTTAGCAAAATCTAGAGCATCAATTTTACCACCAAAAAATTGGCGATTCATAGACCATTGAGCCAAAGAAATATCAAACAACTTGCCACTTCTAATGAAGGTTTCACAACCGGTCACCGCTGCCGCACCAACCCCTAAAAGGGTGTGCTTTAAAAACTCACGTCTATTAGTTTGAATTTTCATTGTCTTATTCGTTAATTGGTTTTTTCTTTTCATTGAAAATAAATACAAAAATCAGCATTACTACCCCGGCAAATATAGCAGGTATTCCCCACATTGACTTCCATTCAAACGAAGCCAGTTCATCTTGACGGAATTTGTTTTTTTCTTTGATTAATCCATCAATTTTCTTCTGATCTTCAGCAGAAAGACTTCCCTCTGCTTGGTCTGTTATCGCTTTAATCTCTTCACCTTTGACCACAACTTGAGCGTTATAGTCCTTTGCTGCTTGAGGAGTATAACGTGCTTCAACATAACCTGCCGCCTGAGCCCCGATCATCATGCCCAAACCAAGTGTCAACATAACTAGCAAACCCTGTGCTTGCGCGCGAATTGGCTTGTCAGCTTTTTGATCAGTATAAATTTGCCCAGTCACAAAAAAGAAATCGTAGCAGATACCATGAAGAACAATCCCAATAATTATCATCCAACGAAGCTCATCTGGAGCTCCAATGGCGAATAATCCATACCTCAAAACCCATGCTAGCATCCCTATAGCCAACATCCACTTTACCCCTAATCGAGCAAAGAAGAATGGCATTACTACCATAAAGAAAATCTCAGATATTTGCCCATATGACATGGTTGTACCAATTGGTAAACCAACATGCTCAACTACACGACTTGCTATTTGATAATAAAACGCTAGTGGGATGCAGATTAACATCGAAGAAATTATAAAAACTAAATACGAGCGATCCTTAAAAAGAGCTAAAGCATCAAGACCAAAGATTTGTGAGATCGTGATATCTCCATCTTTTACAGGAGGGGTGTCTGGAAGAAAAAAACTGAATAAACCAAGTAAAAGAGCAGCTACTGCCGTCATGTAAAACATACCAACATTGGTTTCATATCCTCCAAGTGTCAGCGCAAAACCAGCTGCAATCCAGCCGATTGTCCCCAACACTCTAATACCAGGAAATTCTTTCTCTGGATTAGTCATGTTTTTCATAGCAATAGTGTTAGTCAAAGCTAACGTAGGAAAATACGTCAACATATAACCAAAGAAAAAACCCCAGTTCAAAATATTAGGTGAAGGGGATTCACCTTGCATAAACCCAATTGCGCAAAACATGATTACAGCTCCTAGAAGATGCAAAACTCCTAAAACACGTTGCGCTGAAAAGAATCGATCGGCTACTAAACCCACAAATAATGGTGTTATCATTCCAGCGATCGGTCCAACCGAATAAGTGTTAGCGGTGTCGCCAGCTTGAAATCCGATTGTGCCAAGATAGTTAGGCGCTGTAACATACCAAGAACCCCAAATAAAAAATTGGAGAAACATCATTACCGATAATTGCAGTCTAATAGAAAGGTTCATTAGGAATAGTAATCTTAAGCTTACAAGTTGATTCAGCTGTGAAATTCAGTTTAAGAATATTCAAGCGGAACGAGCGTAGATTAGCCCTTGACCTTCTCTGTCGCAAGATTTCCTTTTATTTGCCGCAAGACAAAAAAAAGACGAGCCTCGTTGGGCTCGCCTGTAAATGTTTTGGATAATACTTTTTTATTCCTCAGATTCGTCACCGGAATCCGAAGAAGAACCATCTTCATCCCCATCGCCAAATTCAGCTTTTCGATCCTCCATCGCAGCTTTTCGAGAAAGTTTGATGCGCCCCTTGTCATCGACCCCGATACACTTGACCCAGATTTCATCTCCATCTTTGACAATATCTTCTGTCTTTTTAACACGGAAATTAGCTAATTCACTGATATGAACTAGACCATCTTTGCCTGGCAGAACTTCAACGAAACAGCCGAATTCTTTAATTGAAACAACTTTACCTCGATAGAGCTTACCAACTTCTACCTCAGCAGTAATTCCTTCAATTGCATCTGTTGCAACTTGAAGACCATCAGCAGACATAGAATATATTAATACACGACCATCATCCTCGATATTGATCTCACAACCGGACTCTTCGACGATACGCTTAATGTTTTTACCTCCAGGGCCAATCAATTCACCTATCTTTGATGGATCGATTGGAATAGTAACAATTCGCGGTGCATAAGGACTCATCTCTTCGCGTTCTTTATCAAGACACCCTCCCATATTAGCTAAAATTGCTGTTCGAGCTGTCTTAGCTTTAGCAATCGCCTCTTCCATTATTGAATGAGGAATGCCCTGCAACTTTAGGTCAAGCTGAAAGCCCGTAATACCCTGATCAGTACCAGCAATCTTACAGTCCATGTCACAAAACGCATCTTCCCAACCGATGATGTCAGTCAATAATTTATAAGCCTCAATTTCTTTAGTCTCATTACTATCATTAATTTTCTCACGAGTGCAAAGCCCGATACTTATTCCGGCAACTGGACGTTTCAAAGGAACCCCAGCATCAAGAAGTGCCAATGTGCCACTACATACAGCAGCCATGGAAGTCGACCCATTTGACTCCATGATTTCCGCAGTTACACGAACCGCATATGGAAAATCCTCCAAACTAGGAATAACCGGAGAAATAGAGCGCTCCGCCAAAGCACCATGACCAATTTCACGACGCCCAGGCCCCATAATACGTCCCGTTTCGCCTACAGAAAAATTTGGGAAGTTATAATGAAGCATGAATCGTTTTTCACTTGGCCCACCGGTATAGGCATCAAAAGACTGTGTATCATCAGTTGTTCCCAATGTAACAAGAGACAATCCCTGTGTCTCACCGCGAGAGAACAGACCTGAACCGTGTGTGCGAGGAATCATTCCCGCTTCACTTGTAAGAGGGCGAAGATCATCAAACCCACGTCCATCAAGTCGTTTACCATCATCGAGAACAAGCTTTCTAACAGCGGCTTTCTGAATAGCATAAAAAGCTTCATTAACTATAAATCCACTTACATTTTCATCACCGAACTTCTCGACAAGCTTTTCCTCCATTTCATCCTTCAGTGCATTACATGCAGCCTCACGCTCAAGTTTCGCCTGAATCAGTAATGCTTCAGTAATTCGATCTGAAATAATCGACTCAGCTTCCTCCTGAATATCAGACGCAACTACTCTTGGCTCGAATTTTCGTTTAGCTTTGCCAGCGGAAGCTGCCAATTCTTTCTGCGCAGAAACGAGAGGAGCTATCGACTCTTGGCCAAATTTTAAAGCCTGAAGAAAATCAGCCTCAGGAATTTCATCAGCAGACCCTTCGAACATAATCATGTCCGACTCATTGCCTACATAAACTAAATCGAGATCACTAGATTCCATTTGCTCATGAGTTGGGTTAGCAATAAAATTACCATCAACTCTTCCAACACGAACTGCACCAATAGGGCCCGCAAAAGGCAAGTCACTAATCATCAATGCAGCAGATGCTCCATTTATAGAAAGAACATCAGAATCGTTATCTCCATCTGCACTAAGAAGAAGAGTTTGGATCTGCACTTCATTGAAATACCCTTTTGGAAATAATGGACGAATTGGCCTGTCTGTAACGCGACAAGTGAGAATTTCTTTTTCAGATGGTCGACCTTCCCTCTTAAAGAAACCTCCGGGAAAGCGACCAGCAGCTGCTGCCTTCTCTCTGTAATCTACTGTAAGAGGAAAGAAATCTAGCCCCGGACGAGGTTTGGATGCGCCGCAAGCGGCTACCAATACTATGGTTTCTCCTAATTGAACGGTAACTGCACCGTCTGCTTGTTTGGCAATCTTGCCTGATTCGATATGAATCTCGCCGCCACCAACTTTGGCGGTTACTTTATGTGACATATTTATCTTTCTATTGTGTCACACTCGTCGACGCGGAGAACTTCATTCAAGCCCCAGCCTCAAAGGGATTGAATGAAATACTCTGAACCAACAAGCATGAGGTTCTTCACGGCAGCCTACAGGGTAACAGCGGATTGGGCCGTGACCTCCAACCTCCAACCATTGGTGGCATTAAACCACTATAGTAAGTGCTCCCTAAAAAATTCTAAAATGAAAGAGCGAAGAGAAACTCTTTCAGAAAAAAAATACTAGTGCCGTAGCTTTAATCGCTGAGTCAGTGATCTGTAACGATCAACATCATGAGTATGCACGTAGTCGAGCAACCGTCGACGGCGCCCTACCATCATAAGTAAACCACGACGCGATGCGTGATCTTTTTTATTTTGTTTTAAGTGCTCAGTGAGATGATTGATACGCTTTGTCAACAGTGCAACTTGCACATCTGCAGACCCGGTATCTGTATTATGAACGCGAAACTCTTCAATCGTTGTCGCCTTGGCTTCCATTCCTATTTTTCTATTAGTACTCTTTTCTCTTCTCGAAAAGGCGGGGCAAATTACCAGTAAAAAACCCTTTGTAAAGCTCTTTAAGCCTGATTTTTAGTAAAATAAAACCAAAAACTAAACTTTTTAACCTTAATAAACACAAAAGGAGTTATTGACCCCATCGCTTTGCAACTTAAACTCCTCTGGTGCTATTTAAGCGGTTGATAATTAGCGGGTTATTCATTTTATTAGCTTCGACTAATGGGGAAAGCTTGGTGAATTACTATTCAGAATGGAAGTATTTTGAAGGAAGAACCGAGCCATCAATACCCCAAACAGCATGGAAACAACTCAATTTTGATGACTCTGATTGGAAATCAGGGCCTTCCGGATTTAGTGTAGGGTTTGGTAGCTATAACGCCCCAACCAAACTTCAAGGTATGCCTGGAGAATATTCATCTGTATACCTTAGAAAAGTATTTGATATAGATGATATCGACTGGATTAAGTCACTCATTCTAAGAGTTGACTACGATGATGGTTTCGTTGCTTACATTAATGGTAAGGAGGTTGTAAGGCGTGGTCTTGAAGGAGAAACCAACAAACATGTACCATTTAACTCACTAGCAGCTCTCCATCAAAGAGGAAACCCTGAACTAATAGATATCACTCAATTCAAACCACTTTTAAAAAATGGAGAAAATTTGTTAGCCATCCAAGCACACAATCACCAATTGAACGACAATTGGTTTGCCTATTATGTTGAGCTGCTTGCCAATGTCGTAAGAGGCCCCTTTATACAATCAACAACCACAACCAGCACCAAGATTGCTTGGAATACTCACTCACCAAGCACTTCAATTGTTGAATACGGCTTAACCCAAGCACTAGGTTTGCAAACAGAAAACAACACTCCAAAAACAAAGCATGTTTTACGGATCGATAACCTTGAACCAAATCAAACTTACTACTATCGCGTTGGAGGAAAGACAGCTAACGAGCAAATGTTTTCTCAATCCTCTTCATTTAAAACAATGAAAAGCAGTGGAGCTGTCAAACTTATGTTACTTGGTGACACCGGGCGAGGAAACCTTATTCAAAACAAAATATCCTCATTACTACAAAGAGAAAAGCCCGATGCGGTAATGATTGCTGGCGATATGGTATACCCAGACTTTCGTCCAAATTATGAAGATTTTCGGCACTTTAGTATTTATAAAAAACAAATGAAATCTGTGCCGTTTTTCACTACAATAGGAAATCACGATCTCTACCAAGGCGACACACATTACATAAATGCTTTTCATTTACCCACCAACAATCTTCCATCTCTTGGACTAAAACATCCGGAAGTTCCATACCGATTCTCAGGCACCGAACATTTTTACTCATTTGATGTTGGTGATGCGCACATCTCAGTTCTATTTAGCCCTTGGTACAATCATCACAATTTCTCAAAAGACACGAATCAACTTCACTGGTTAACTAACGATCTAGCTCAAACAACTAAACCTTGGAAACTATTATTAATGCACTTTCCAGTTGCATCATCAAGTGGTCACGGATGGAGCAGTTATGATGGAAACGCTTTGCCTGATACCATAGATTTCGGAAACACCATATACCCCATAGTCTCCAAATATAATGTCGACCTTATGATGGCTGGACATTCGCATGCTTTTGAAAAGTTCAACCCAGTTGCTGGCTGCATATCAGTAGTAAGCGGAGCAGGAGGAGCAAGTCCCTATTCATTCTACCGCTTTTTCCCAGGAGCTCTCCAGTATTGGCCAAAAAACAACGCTGCCCGAATTTCTATTAAAGGAGAAAAACTCAAACTCGAAGCACTTGACACAAATGGCGAGGTTTTTGATTGGTTTGTAATCAATCGCCAATTGCCTAACCAAGACATTTGGTCTTCTTATTGGCATAGCCCAACTATTGAAAACTATAACTCTAATGATAACCATGGAAACATCAATGGCCAAGAGTTCGATCTTATCGGAACACCTATCCCTTGTATCATAGGTGAGAGTTCTAACCTAGGACAGATTCGTGTTAATAATGACTCAACACACTTATATATTGGATTTGAGCAAGCAATGATTCGGCCGCATCAAAATATTTTCCTCTTTATTGATTCATTAAAAGAATCAGGAGTTAGTACGCTTAAAGGGCTAGGTGACGGATTAATTCAAACAGCACCTAATAGCGAAGGAGTAGACGGACTCGATTTCCTTCAGAATTTAGTTTTTAAAAACTTTAATCCAAGTGTTGCAGCAATATTAGGCGATGAGAACTGTGACAAACAGTCACGCGACTTCGCTCGACCTGGACTTAAAATAAATATTCCTGAAGGACCTCCCAAAAACAACACTTCCAGCCTAGTCCCCTTTCCTCTTGGTCAAGGTGCTTTCCTATTAAACCAGAAATTCAGCAATCTTCCTGGTATAAGATTTCAACAATTCAACCGATCCCCTCAACAATTCAGTCAACCTGAAGAGACAGATGCTAACTTCATTGAACTAGCTATACCTTTCTCGTCTTTACAAAATATTCAACCAGGAGAAGAGATAAGAATAGGAGCAGTCGTTGGAACAGGAGGAATTAATACCCATCCAGAACTACAATTCCGACAGCTAGATTCCACTTACCTTGGTAAAAGTTTTGAATCAAACGAAAATGGCCTTTATGAACTCGAAGGCATAAAAGTTAAACTCGCTAAAAATCCAGACCCAGATTTTGATGATTTAACTACATATCGCGAAATAGAACTAGGCACCGATCCAGACAATGCAGATACAGATGGAGATAACTTACCAGACGGTTGGGAAGTAGCTCGAGGATTTAACCCTCTCGTTCATGAAGGTGAAAAAGCATTGGGTTTTGATCCGGACGATGACGAAATGAATAATAGAGATGAATTAGCCGCTGGCACAGATCCTCTTGATGCCAACTCAAAACTCAAACTAGAAGCCCGCACTACAACTAATGGAGTTAGACTTAGCTGGATGGCGCAACCTAATATTCGATATCATCTCGCAACATCTGACCAAGTTGAAGGTCCTTACATTATACTAGGCCAAGAACATTCTCATAACAAAACACATCCTTCAGAAATTAAAATAACACTAAAATGGCCAGACCAACCAAACAACAAACCTGAAGCATATTTCCGAATCCAAGTTTCTCCTTAATAATGTTTAAGACAATTTATAAAAAACTTCTTCTTTCTTCACTAATTACAACAGCAGCATGTGAAAAGGAACCAACTAGTGACCTCTCGGCTAACAAGATTAGATCAAAAAACTCTAATGAAGAAAGAGCACAATCGAAACTAGAAACTATTAAGCTTTACATAGGAGCAACAGAATTAACCGCTGAAATCGCGGACGAAAACCACGAACGCAAAGCTGGAATGATGCATCGCAATATTATGAATGAGAACGAAGCAATGCTTTTTGTTTTCCCCTACCCTCATCAAACCGGGTTCTGGATGAAAAACACTACTATTGCGCTTTCAATTGCCTACATTGATAAAAGCAGTCGGATTTTGGAAATCCACAATCTCAGCCCCGGAAATACCAATACCGTCGATTCAAGATCAGATAAGATAATGTACGCTCTAGAAGTCAATAAAGGTTGGTTCGCTAAAAACGGCATTAAACCTGGTAATGTCATTGGAACAGATAAAGGTTCACTAGCTAAGTCAGTTCAGGCTAGGTAGCGAATTGACTGAAGCAATTTTTTTGGTGATTATTGCCTCGATGAGTGACGACATTGGCAAAATTCTCGAAAACTGGGATTATCGACTCGGAAGAGTCGATGCTCGAAGAGTTAAAGGCAATGACGGGTCTGATAAACTCCAGATGAGAATTGATCTTGGGCTGTTACAGATGAACGCACAATTTCGTCCTGATGGTAAGCGTCCGTTTGGACATCCAACATTACTTGATCACTTTCTAATTCGACTAGAAAAGCATCGCAACACTAACGGAGGTGAAGATGGTGGTTTCAGCATTAATCCCGACGAATGCGCTAAACTTCAACAGGAAGCAATTCAGTTTCATCATCGGAGCATATGCAACTTCGAGCTGGACGATTTCGAAGCTGTCGAGAGAGACACAGATCATATTCTGGAATTATTGGACTTTGTTCAAGATTATGCTGCACAAGAAGAAATAGGCAGTGGTTTTCAACAATTTCGACCGCAAACAATAATGATGCAAACACGCGCAGTAGGAACGCAGCTCCTTGCCAATAATAATTACAATGAGGCGATGAGTGAAATTCGTAATGCAATTGGAGACCTCAACAGTTTCTATTCCGATATGGGGCGCGAAGAAATGATAGAAAATAGCATGGAAATTCAATCTTTAAGAGAATGGCTAACAGACATTCAAAATGAGGCTGAAGAAAAAAAGCCAATGTCCGAAACCGAAAAACTTGATAGAAAACTTAAAAAGGCCATAAAAGCAGAAGACTATGAAAAAGCTGCGGAGTTGCGCGATCAAATCAAAAACCTAGAAGATAAATCATAATAGATTACCACTATTTACTTGTTTCTAAAAACCAATGAGCGCAGACAAAAAAATCCAAGAACTAGGAATTAAGCTACCTCCTGCTCCTGCTCCTATGGGAGTTTACAAACCAATAGTCATAAGTGGTAACCATGCCTATTTATCTGGTCATGGCCCGGTATTATTGGACGGATCATTGATGTTAGGACGTATCGGAGATGATCTCGACCTTGATGCTGGCTATCAATCAGCAAGGCAAGTGGGGCTAACAATGCTGGCTACCATCAAAGAAAATCTTGGAAGCCTTGACCGAGTAAAACGAGTAATCAAATTACTTGGAATGGTTAATTGCACTTCAGATTTCCTTGACCATCCGAAGGTCATAAACGGTTGCAGCGAGTTGTTCGCACAGGTTTGGGGTGAAGAGAATGGCGTTGGTGCTCGCAGCGCTATTGGAATGGGATCCCTTCCGGGCAATATCCCATCTGAAATTGAGGCTATCTTTGAAATTAATTAATTGGCCATGCCCAATGACTGGCACATAGCGGTATCCTCAGATGAAATACCCTCGCCTGCTATATTATTATATCCTGACCGAATAGAAGAAAACGTCAACCGCATGATAGCAATGACTGGATCTGCGGAACGATTACGCCCACATGTAAAGACTCACAAGCTTGCTGAAGTTGTAAAAATCCAATTAAAGCTCGGAATCAACAAATTTAAATGTTCGACAATTTCTGAAGCAGAGATGCTTGCACAAGCTGGAGCAAAAGACATATTAGTAGCATCACAGCAAGTAGGACCTAACGCAGAACGATTAGTTAATCTTGCAAGCTGGTATCGGGATATACGTTTCTCCACTATTACTGACGATGCAGAAACCGTTGGTAACCTAGCTCGTATAGCCCAAATTAATAATTTAAAGCTTCCTATCCTTTTAGACTTAGATGTGGGCATGGGCAGGACTGGCATTAAGACAGGGGCTGCAGCAATTACACTTTACAAATTAATTAATCAGCTCCCTGGGGTTGAACCAATTGGGTTGCATGTTTATGACGGCCACTTGCACGATAGTGACCAAAACGAACGTTTTACAAAATGGCAGAAAATTATTGATGATATACAATCACTTCAAAACGAAATTGATTCAATTGGCTTAACGGTTAAAACTATTGTAAGCGGAGGGACCCCTACTTTTCCATTTTACGCCAAGCACACAAAACATGAATGCAGTCCAGGCACCACTTTATTATGGGATTTTGGTTACGCAGAAAAATTTCCCGACCTAAAATTTGAGCAAGCAGCCATAATCATATCTCGAGTTATCAGTAAACCAAGTAATAATCGAATTACATTAGACCTAGGACATAAAGGGATTGCTGCAGAAAACCCTCACCCTCGAATAAAATTTTTAGGACTAAAAGAAGCAGACGCAATTTTACATAGTGAAGAACACCTAACCCTTCAAACTAATCATGCTGAAAACTACCAAGTTGGAG
>SHAK01000050.1 GCA_004213515.1 Limisphaerales bacterium
TTGTAGCAACTACGCAGATATTATTCGTGCATTATGATTATCGTCAAGCCGAAAGCCGGAAATAGGGGACTAATTATGTCCAAAGTTCACATTTTAGGGCTGTATAAAGTTTTTTAAACTTATTTAGACTGAGCAGTTTCATTTTTTATGACTAATTATAAAACAGCTTATACTTTTCAGCCTTTCTCCTTTAGAGGAATAGCTCGTTTTGCGGAGGCTTCTATTTGGAGGTTATTAGGAATTCAATTTTTGTTTTCCTTTATAGTTGCTGCAGTATTCGTTTGGTTTGTTAATCATGCTTGGATGCCAGTAATTGATGAATCTATTGAAAAAATGCCTAAAAAAGGAGATATCTCTCTTGGAAGTCTTAATTGGCCTACTGGATCTTCTGTGCATGTTCAAGGTCCGGAAGGAGAGCCGTTCATGCGTTTAGATATTGAACCAAGTGGTATTACGAATGTTATCGAAAGCGTTGATTTGGTTTTGGCTTTTGAGTCTAAGAGGCTTTTTTTGGGGAGTTCTCTTGGTTTTGGCTTATTAGTTGTCCCTTATCCATTGAATATCGAGATTCCCTTTAATAAAACTGAACTGAAACCGTGGTGGGGAGCTAGGTCTCATTTAATATTATTATGCTTTGGCTTTTTAGTATCTGTTGTATTGATTCTTTCGTGGTCGTTTTTAGGTTTTCTATATATGTTTCCAGTGAAGATTTTTTTTGGAAATCGCTTGTCTTTAAGAAGTGCTTGGCAATTGGCTTCGGCGGCAAACATACCAGCTGCGATGCTGATGAGTTTAGGAATATTAATGTACGGTTTAAAACAAATTGAATTAGTTAGTTTTGCTTTTTTGTGGTTGCTTCATTTAATATTTCCATGGGTTTACCTCATTTTTTCTCCATTTTTTGTGCCCAAACATAATTTTAAAAAAGATTATAAAATAAAAAAAAATGCTAAATCGTATAAAACAAATCCCTTTAACCAAACATCAGCTAGAAACAAAAAAAATGACAACCCTTTTGATAATTAAATCTAGTTCAAATTTGTACTATGAGGCTTATACATCATAAATTGAGACAAAATTATTTAGTAAAAGAATACTATTGAGTCATTCTGACTCAATTGTCCTAATATAGATTATACGTTATATACCTGTAATTTGATCTAAGTTATTAATTATCAGTTATATAAGCATATTATTTATTAATTGGCATTATCCTTGCTCATCTAATGACATAATTTTATGGGCAAAGTTTTAGGAATAGATTTAGGAACGACGAATTCCTGTATGGCTGTTATGGATGGTGGGGAGCCTTTAGTGCTTGAGAATTCCGAAGGTCGGAGAACCACTCCATCTGTTGTGGCATTCAGTAAAAATGGTGAGAGACTTGTTGGTGAGGCAGCTAAACGTCAAGCAGTTACCAATCCACAAAACACCATTTTTTCAGTCAAGAGATTCATGGGGCGCAAGTTTGAAGAAATTGGAGAGGAAATTAAGCGTATCCCATATAAGGTTGTTAAGGCGGCTAATGGGGACGCAGCTGTTGAAGTTGAGTCTGATGGAGAAACTAAGCAGTTTAGTCCGCCTGAAATCTCTGCAATGATTTTAGGTAAATTAAAGACTGATGCTGAGATGCGGTTAGGTGAAACAATAACCGAAGCAGTAATTACCGTTCCAGCCTATTATAATGATACACAGCGTCAGGCAACTAAAGATGCTGGCAAGATTGCTGGTTTGGAGGTTCTTCGAATCATCAATGAGCCTACCGCAGCATCACTTGCTTATGGTTTGGATAAAAATGCTGAGGAGAATATTGCAGTTTATGATTTAGGCGGTGGTACTTTTGACATCTCTGTTTTGGAGATAGGCGATGGTGTATTTGAAGTTAAAGCAACAAATGGGGATACCCACTTGGGAGGTGATGACTGGGACAACACTATAATTGATTGGATCGTAGACACGTTTGAGCAAGATAGCGGAATGGATATTCGTACTCAACCAGACGCAATGCAAAGAATCAAAGAAGAGGCGGAGAAAGCTAAGATTTCACTATCTAGTTCTCAAAGCTATGATATCAATTTGCCTTTCATAACAGCTGACTCTAGTGGGCCTAAACATATAAATGTTCAACTTTCACGAGCTAAACTCGAACAGATTTGTGAAGATCTCTTTAACCGAACACGAGGTCCAGTTGAGGCTTGTTTGAATGATGCTGAGGTTACAACTGGAGAAATTAATGAGTTAGTTTTAGTAGGTGGTATGACTCGGATGCCTAAAGTGGTAGAGACTGCAGAATCTATTTTAGGCAAGAAGCCCAATCAAGGTGTAAATCCAGATGAGGTAGTTGCGATTGGAGCAGGTATTCAGGGAGGTGTTCTTAAAGGGGAAGTTAAAGATGTATTACTTTTGGACGTGACCCCATTATCTTTAGGGATAGAAACAATGGGTGCAGTAATGACCAAGCTGATTGAACGTAATACCACAATACCAACAAAAAAATCAGAAGTTTTCTCGACGGCAGCGGATAATCAGCCTGCTGTCGATATACATGTGCTCCAGGGTGAACGGGAATTTGCTAAGGATAACAAGAGTGTTGGTAAATTTCAGTTAACTGAAATTCCACCAGCTCCTCGTGGTACCCCTCAAATTGAAGTGACCTTCGATATCGATGCCAATGGAATCCTGAATGTTAGTGCAAAAGATTTAGGTACAGGCAAAGAGCAAAAAATAACTATCACTGCTAGTAGTGGATTGTCCGAAGAAGATATAGAGAAAATGAAAAAGGACGCCGATGCTCATGCTGATGAAGATAAAAAACGGCGAGAGGATGTTGATCTTCGCAATAATGCAGACAACTTGGCTTATCAGACTGAAAAATTGTTAAAAGACAATGCTGACAAAATTCCTGCAGAAAAAAAGAGTGCTGTTGAGTCTGCTAATGAAGAATTAAAGGAAGCTTTGAAAGGGACAGCTTCGGAGGCAATTAAGGCTGCTACGGATAAACTTCAACAGGTTGTGCAGGATGCATCTCAGGAGATTTACAAGGCAGCACAAGATGCTCAGGCATCGGGAGGTGAATCAGGTGGGAATACGGATTCAGCGGACTCGAATTCAGAGAATAAGGAAGATGGTCCAATCATTGATGCGGAGGTTGTGGAGGAAAAGAAGGAATAAAAAATTTAGTTGCGTTTGGGCCAAGACCGAGTGGTCTTGAAAACCGGCGCGGCACCCCTTTCCCGTTTTTACGGGATCAAACATCTAGTAAGAACAAAATAAAAAATGGCACTAAAAGTAAAACCTCTCGGCGACCGCGTTATCGTGGAAATGATCGAGGAAAAAGAACAGCATTCCGATGGTGGTATAATCATCCCGGATTCTGCTAAAGAAAAACCAAGCGAAGCAAAAGTTGTCGCTTTAGGCACCGGTAAGACCGACGAGCAGGGCAATAAAGTCCCGTTTGAGGTTAAAAAAGGAGATAAGGTACTTATGAGCAAGTACGGAGGCACAGAGATCAAAATTGATGGTAAAGAATTAAAGATTCTTAATTCGGATGATATTCTTGCTATCGTAGGTTAATAAGAAACAATTAATTAGAAAGAATCTATATTATGTCAGCAAAACAACTCAAGTTTGATGAAAATGCGCGCAAGGCCCTTCTTGAAGGTGTGAGCACCTTGGCGAAGGCGGTTAAGGCTACTCTCGGCCCTAAAGGTCGAAATGTGGTACTAGACAAGAAGTTCGGTTCTCCGACTGTAACTAAAGATGGAGTGACCGTGGCCAAGGAGATTGACCTCGAGGATCCATACGAAAACATGGGCGCACAAATGGTCCGTGAGGTGTCCAGTAAGACAAGTGATGCGGCTGGTGACGGAACTACTACGGCTACAGTCTTGGCCGAAGCGATTTACCGTGGTGGTCTGAAACATGTTACTGCAGGAGCTAGCCCGATTGCTATTCAGCGAGGTATTCAGAAGGCTGTAGAAGCTTCTGTTGCAGCTCTTGATAAAGCAGCAAAGAAGGTTAAATCCAAGGATGAGATAAAGCAGGTAGCAACTGTATCCGCCAATTGGGATGATGAAATAGGTGACATTATTGCCGACGCTATGGATAAAGTTGGTAAAGATGGTACTATTACAGTTGAAGAAGCTAAGTCGATCGAGACAACTCTTGATGTGGTAGAAGGAATGCAGTTTGATAAAGGATATCTTTCACCTTATTTTGCGACTGATACTGACTCTATGGAGTGTCGTCTTGAGGATGCATACATTCTTATTTTTGAGAAGAAGATTAGCAGCCTTAAAGATATGGTTCCTTTATTGGAGAAAGTTGCAAAGACTGGTAAGCCTATGCTCATTATTGCAGAGGATGTTGAAGGCGAAGCCTTGGCAACACTTGTTGTTAATCGTATTCGAGGTAATCTTAATATAGCTGCAGTAAAAGCTCCTGGTTTTGGTGATCGTCGTAAGGCTATGCTCGAAGATATTGCTATTCTAACAGGTGGGCGTTGTATTACGGAAGATCTTGGGATTAAACTCGAATCAGTTGAATTGAGTGATCTTGGTAGAGCTAAAAACCTAGTTGTTGATAAAGAAAACACAACTATTGTTGAAGGATCTGGTAAATCTTCTGAAATTCAGGCTCGAGTAAATCAGATTCGTCGTCAGATTGAGGAAACAACTTCTGACTACGATCGTGAAAAACTTCAAGAGCGTTTGGCAAAGTTGGCTGGTGGTGTTGCGGTTATTAATGTTGGTGCTGCGACCGAGACAGAGATGAAAGAAAAGAAAGCCCGCGTTGAAGATGCTCTTCACGCTACACGAGCCGCGGTGGAAGAGGGTATTGTTCCAGGCGGTGGTGTTGCTTTGCTTCGTACTCGCCCAGCAGTTAGCAAGTTAGAGCTTGAAGGAGATCAGCAGATCGGTGTTGAAATAATCAAGAATGCTCTTGAAGCTCCTTTACGCGCTTTAGCAGCAAATGCTGGCCTTGAAGGGGCTGTGATTGTTCAAGGTGTCGTTGATAGCAAAGGTAATTCTGGATTCAATGTTTCAACAGAGAAATATCAAGACTTAGTCAAGGCCGGTGTTGTAGATCCTAAGAAGGTGACACGGACTGCATTGCAGAATGCTGGATCTATTGCTGGTCTCTTGTTGACAACTGAGTGTTTGATTACCGAGATTCCAGAGAAGGAAGCTCCAGCTCCAGCTGGTGGTGGCCATGATCATGGAATGATGTAATCACCAAATTAAGTGAACTTTTTCAGGGCGAGGCGAAAGCCTCGCCCTTTTTTTATTCAAAAAATTAATCTAAATACTGCAGCTGTTCGTTAATGTAAGGCAGGTAGACTGCTCGGATTTGGTTAACAAGGTTTGTAGCTGATGTTTCTGAACGCCATGCGATCAATCCGTTCTCAGGCTTGTCTGGAGGAGAAACTCTTTCAAAGTAACGCTTTGCTGTTGTAAGATTAGTGAGACCTCCGATATTCATTTTGTGCCATGCAATATAAGATATTGTCATGTAACCATTAGGATCTAATTCTTCCGAAATTTTGAACATTCTTTCTGCCTCGTTTTTTTGATCTAGTCGATTCAGTACCATGCCTAAACGCGCATGCGAATAAGCATCATAAGGATTTAATTCAATTGCTCGTAGTAACCATTTCCTCGCCTTATCCAATTCAGGGTTGTTTGTTGTTAACTCGAGAGAGCTTGCCTTTATTCGATATATTTCTCCAATAGAAGCAGCCGTTTCATAATTATTCGGTTCACTTTTCATTGCCAATTCTAATTTGGCTATTTGTTCTGGGAAAGTCTTGGTTCTTTGAGATGCATTTAGTGCTTGAAGTTCGAGTAATTGAATAATGCTTTGTTGGATCATTATTCCTGCTATGCCGCAGACAACTATCGATAGTCTTAACCTTAAAGTAATTTTTATAGGTATCCAATAGCGTTCAGTGGCAAATCTTATGAAGGATGTTAGTAAAGCGGCAAATGTTGATGCTAGCATTGCATTAGAAGGAATATGCAAATTAAAATCAACAAATGAGTGAAGAGCAAGTGAACCTAGACCAATTGTGCTACCTAGTACGAATGCCGCTCGATTACTTGTTTTGGGTGAAAAATCGCTTGCAGTCCTTTGTGAGTATTTCCAAATTTTTTTAATCAAGTAGGCTAATGCGATCATCCAACCTATTGATATAAAAAGTCCAATTATTCCCCAATCTACTAAAATATTTAGATAGTCATTATGTACTCGAACGGGCTGAGATTGAAGAGAGGGAGGGCGATGCTTTGAAAACCGATGATCAAAATGACCTGGGCCAACGCCTAATAATTTTTCTTCTTTCCATACATTAGAGGCTGCAATCCATAATTCTGAACGTGATTGGATGTGTTCTAATGAGCCTGGCGTATTAGCCTTGCTTATACGAGATTGTGCGAAATCGGACTTTATGAAAAAAAGAAACATCGCAGAAAGAAAAACGCAAACTGCAATAAAAATTTTTAAACGGAATTTTTTTTGCCATCCGATTATACTGATAAAAACTAATAGCATTAGTGATGTTGAAATCCACCCTCCGCGAGACATGCTAACTGCTATGCCGCATAATATCATTATTGCTGCGTACCCCAATAAGATGCGTATTGTCAAATTTAACCGGCCTATTAATACGTAGGCTATGCATGCTGGTAATAACATGCCAAGCCATCCAGCAAAATGATTTGGATTGATAAAAGTTCCAGAACCTCTTCCTAAATATTGTGCTGGTCGGATGAAGTGCCATACATAATCTGAGCTAATAATAACTTGTATAATTCCATACATTGCAATTAATGCTCCTGTTAACACTAAGGCATAAATTATTATTTGTGTATAATCTGACTTATATAAATTGTTCAGAATTACGATAAACATCATCGTGTATACAAATAATCTCAGTACTTCCCGGCGCGCAGTATATTCAACATCCGCATTTAGGTAGTGATAGAGAGCATAGCCAATAAAGATGCACATGATCCAAACAATTGGAGGAAAAAGGAGTCGTTTGTTTTTTGGGGCTAGCCAAAGACGAACTATCCATAAAACACCTGTTAAGGCTATTAAAACTTGAACAATAGCAAATTCCAATGTGCGGACTGCACCTGTTGCTAGAGCAGAAAAAATTAATGCTACTAGAATCAATAATAAAATCCCTTTTTCAAGAATGTTATCTAGGCTTTTATTATTCACAGGTGCGGTTTTTAATATAAAACGAATAAGTTTGTAAATAATCGAATCTATATTAAGGCAGGATATATTGGATTTAATTATTGTATTATTTTGCCCTGTGATTTGACGCTTGGTCCGGTTGAAGTCAAGCTATACAGGATTTCTATGTATCTAAAACGACTATATTTTCTAATATTTATTTTTAGTTATACAAGTGTATTTTCTCAGTTTGAAAAATGGCCTGAACAACCTAAGAGAATTATTTGGTTGGCGGCTAATAATGCTTCTTTTGGTGATGGTGCAACAAATGAATCACCTATAGATGTTTCAAATGCAGAGAAGCTTGATAAAGTATTGAATAAATTGTCTCTAGAATTGGGTGTTTACGGTGAAGGTTTAGTGCTTCGTTTTTTATCAGGATCTTATGAGACGTATGGAATTAAGCTACGACCAAGATGGCATTTAATTGGAGACGGCATAGACAAGACTAGTCTCAAGCTTGTTCCTTCAATAAAGCATCGTAAAATTAAGTCTGCTTATCATAGTGTAATTGGAGGTGGGTGGGGGCCTCAGTTTACAACTGAATTAGATAGAATACCTTTACTTAAGCGAGATTTTAATAACATTCGCATTGCAGATATTTCACTTAATTGTAATTGGGAAGGAATGAAAGAAAATCTTGGGCCTATAGTTAAAAAAGTATCTGGTATAGATTTGCTGGCAAAACAGGCATTGGTTGAGAGAGTTAAAGTTAAAAATTTTGGGGCAGTTGGAGGTCGGCCTTCGTGGCGAGAGGTGTTCCCTATTCGAGTGATTTCGGGTATGGGAGATGGAGCCAATCTGCCAGGTTATAAATCGTCTATAATCGAAATTCGCCACTGTGTTGTTGAGGGGGCTGTACTCGGCCCAGATATAGGAACTGAGTGGCCCTATTGTACCGGAATAATGGTTAGTCACATTGGGGCAGATATTAAAAATTTTACTGTTAGTGCTTTGGTTCACCACAACGAGATTATTAATGTTATAAATGGCATTGCATTTGGAGGAGCATTTCTTCAAAAGGCTGTTTTTTTTGATAATAAAGTAACTAATTGTGGAATTGGATTCAACTTCGACACAGGTAGTAATAGTGGAGTAATAATTCGAAATAATAAATTTTCTGAATGCATTGGTGGGGGTAGTGTGAATAATGGAAAGCATTTTGAAATTTGTAAGAATACTTTTTCTTTGAAACCCCCTGATCGTTCTCGTTATAGCTATTGGCATAACGGCTTGCGCCTTTGGGATCATACTCGAGGGTTTATTGTTAGAGACAACCGATTTGAGTTTAGTGGTAAATCAAAAGCATTATCTCGTGGAATAATTTTACATGGTGTAAGTGTAGGTTTGACTATGTTTCAAGATGGTTTTGGGGTATGGAAGAGCAAAATTGATCCACATCAATTTTTTAATAATAATTATTTTGGGTTTTTACCCAACACTGCTGGGCCACAGGAAGCTAATCAAAATATGCATCTTAAAGTTGGAGATCTTTCATTGCATTTGACGGGTATTGATGGGGTGGGGGATGGAATTCAGTTTTATTGGTCTGATGACTGAATTTAGTCGCTTAATGATCCATCTGGAAGAATAGTCCTTTTGAGAATAATTCCACTATATTCATTTGGATTAAACCCCGATGCTCCTAGAAGGTTTGCCTCAGTGAGATTAGCATTTGATAGATTTGCTTGATCGAGCTTTACATTACGAAGGTCCGTTTTAGTGAAGTTGCATTTTGATAAATCACGTCCCTGTAATTCTATCCCACGCAAATCCCATTCAGAAAAATCTTTTCCGCTTAATTTAGTCGTTGGTGCACCATCAACATATAACTTTACGAGTAGTTTTTTTTCTGAGTTATGCGTTTTTATTGAGCCGTCAGGCATAATTGTATTCATATAGGTCGCTTCAGGAAAAGTAAACCAAGGTGCAATCATAGCTCCAGTTAGATTGGCTGATGTTAGATCAACGTTGCCTAGAGTTACTTCAGCTAGGTTTGCACCGGATAGGTTTGCACCGGATAGGTTTGCACCGGAAAGGTTTGCCATGGCTAAATCGACTTGAGTAAGATTAGCATTGATCAAATTTGCCCCACGAAGATCTGCTCGAACAAGGTTGATATTCTTTAGGCTTGCGTTTTGAAGATTGATTTTTGAGCTGACTCTGAAATACCTAATTCCGTTAGCCTTGGGTATGCTGATTGTTATTACTTTTTGTTTTGCTCTAAACCCACCTTTGTATAACTTGCTAATTGGCTTCCAAAATTTTAGTTCTTCAGAAATCTCAAGCTGTGTATTGGGAATAATATTTGCTGATTGATTGTAGGTTACAGTTGAAGAATTCCAACTTAATTTTAGTTTTTCACCAACTTCTATTGAAAGTTGAAGCTCGTTGGCTTGAATAGAAATTGAGCCAGTTATACAAGTAAGAGCTATTATGTAATGTATTTTTTGAGAAGGGGTTATTGAAGTGAAGTATCTATTTCTATACCACTTCATTGAAGGGCTGAGAATATTTTTCAGCAAGATAATATGGTAGGCAGTTAAGATCATTGATCTTAATAATTTCAATTTATTCATACAGTTAAGATAAAAAAAAACGAACTGATTTAGTTCGCCTTTTTTGTTTTTGATCATTCAAGTCAAAGACTTGGCTTGGGATTATTTAGGATCGATTACGACGTTTGACTTTAAGTTGAGCCATTGCTGCTGCTGCTGCAGCTTCAGCAGCTATAATTTGTTCATCGCTAAGGTTTTCCCCTTTTAGACGGTTTTCAGCAGCCTTAAGTGCTTCCTCTGCTTTAGCCTCATCTATTTCTGCCTCAAGTGCAGCCATATCGGTCAGAATTGATATTTTTTCAGGCATTATTTCTGCAAACCCATCACCAACAGCAAGCAGTTCCTTTTGCCCTTCTCTTGTTACTTCTATTTCGCCAGCATTTACCTTTGTCATTAGTGGCACGTGGTTGGGATAGATGCCCATGTCTCCTTGACGCCCAGGTAAACCAACCATGGAAACTTCTTCAGAGTAAACCACGGATTTTGGTGTTACAATTTCTAGTTTAATGGTGTTGGCCATTATATTTCTTAAGAATCAATTTATTTGCCTTTACTCTTGGCAACTACTTCGTCGATAGAGCCTTTGTATAGGAAGTCGTTTTCAGGCACATCGTCATGTTGCCCTTCAAGAATTTCCTTAAACCCTCTAACCGTTTCTTCGACCGGCACCTGTTTTCCTGGTACGTTTGTAAATACTTCTGCTACTGTAAATGGTTGGCTAAGGAATTTTTGGATTTTACGAGCACGAAAAACAGTTAGCTTATCTTCAGGTGAAAGTTCGTCCATGCCTAGAATAGCAATGATATCCTGTAGATCTTTGTATCGTTGAAGAACCAGCTGAACACCACGAGCCACTTTGTAGTGTTCTTCTCCAACAATTTCTGGAGTAAGAGCTTGCGATGTAGATGATAATGGGTCTACTGCTGGATAGATTCCAAGTTCAGCAATGGAGCGCTCAAGAACAATTGTAGCGTCCAAGTGGGCAAATGTTGCGGCAGGCGCCGGATCAGTTAAGTCATCTGCTGGCACGTACACCGCCTGAAAAGAAGTAATAGATCCTTTTTTCGTGGATGTAATACGTTCCTGTAAATCACCCATCTCAGCTGCTAAGGTAGGCTGATAACCAACAGCACTCGGAGTACGGCCAAGCAATGCAGAAACCTCAGAGCCTGCTTGCGAAAAACGAAACACATTATCTACGAATAGGAGCACATCTTGATTCTTTTCATCTCGAAAATATTCAGTAATAGCTAGTCCTGTGAGAGCGACACGTAGTCGAGCCCCTGGAGGTTCGTTCATTTGGCCATATATCAAAGCTACTTTGGATTCGCTAAGGTTATCCTGTTTGATGACACCAGCTTCAGACATTTCATGGTAAAGGTCATTTCCTTCTCGTGTGCGTTCTCCTACACCTGCGAATACAGAATAGCCGGAGTGCAACTTAGCAATATTGTTTATAAGCTCCATGATAACCACGGTTTTGCCTACTCCAGCACCACCAAACGCTCCAACTTTACCTCCTTTAAGAAATGGGCATATGAGGTCAATCACCTTAATACCAGTAGTCAAAAGCTCTGCTGATGTAGCCTGTTCTGTTAATGGTGGGGCTTGACGATGAATTGGATAATGTTTATCCGCTTCTACGGGCCCTCGTTCATCTACAGGTGCGCCAGTTACATCTAGTACTCGCCCCATTACACCAGCTCCCACTGGTACTGAGATAGCTGCCCCAGTGTCTGTGATTTCCATGCCTCGCTTGAGTCCTTCTGTAGTAGACATAGCTACAGCACGAACCCAGTTGTCACCCAAGTGAAGCTGCACTTCGAGAGTTAATTTTATTGGTTTTCCGTTTACTTCAAAATCGACCGTGAGGGCGTTGTAGATGGGGGGCAGAGATTCGGTAAACTCCGCGTCAACAACTGGGCCGATGATCTGTACAATCTTACCTTTGTTCATTCTTTATTGTTTTTAGTTAATTTTTTTAATTATCCCAAGGCCATTTGTGCCGTGGTGATTTCAAGCAACTCAGAGGTGATAGATGCTTGACGGATCTTGTTGTACTCCAACGTGAGATCTTTAATGATTTGGTTTGCATTGTCAGTTGCATTCTTCATAGCAACCATTCTTGAACTGTGTTCACTAGCTTTCGATTCAAGTAGGATTTGAAATAACTGATAATTAATATAATGAGGTAGAAGGCTGCTCAATACTTCGGGCGCGTCAGGTTCAAACAAGAACTCTTGTCCGCTGGCTTCCAGTGTGTGCCCTTCATTATCTCCTGCGACAGTGCCTTCTACTCCTTTTATATTTACAATTGGTAGTAATTGGCGGAGTTCAGGCTTTTGATTAATTGTTGAAATAAAATTGGTAAAGAGAACATCTACAGCATCCACAGTTCCTTCTGTATAGAGATCTACTCCAAACTTAGCTATTGTCCGTGCATCGGAGAATTCCGGCACATCCGCATAGCTTAATTCTGCAGTTAGTTCGCGTCTTGTCCTTCCAACGAACTGGGCGCCTTTACGGCCTGCACAAATGAATACGCTATTTTCTTTATCCAATTGTGCAGCATCACGAAGTAGGTTCGTATTGAGTCCTCCACACAAGCCTTTGTCAGTGCTAACTAGAATTATTGCTCTTTTTTTTGTATTAGTTCGGTTTTCTAGTAGTGGATGCTGAAAGTCTGTGGCAGTCGCGGTCACTTCAGCTAGCATACGATTCATCAACTCTGCATATGGTCGACCGGCCATGGCTGCATCCTGAGCGCGACGCATCTTGGATGCAGCGACCATTTGCATAGCCTTTGTAATCTGTGCCGTATTTTTAATCGACTTGATTCGTCGACGTATGTCGCGAGTGCTGGGCATGCTTTAAATTAGATTAGAATGTTTTTTTGAATTCGTCGATGGCGTCTGATACTTCAGCTTCGAGCTCGTCCCCTAGTTTGCCTTCAAGCTCAATTTTCCGAAGAAGTTCCTTCTTTCTAGTCTCAAAATATTCACGAAGCTGATCTTTAAAATTACCAGCTTTCTCAACCTCTACATCGTCAAACTTACCGTTTTGTACGGCCCAAAGGGTAACGATTTGGGTAGGAACAGAAAGAGGGTTATATTGGTTTTGTTTAAATACCTCGACGATGCGCTTGCCTCGATCAAGTTGTTGCTGAGTCTTTTCATCAAGATCCGATCCAAACTGAGCGAAGGCTGCCAATTCTCGGAATTGTGCGAGATCGAGTTTCACAGTTCCAGATACTTGTTTCATAGCTTTGATTTGTGCGGCGGATCCTACACGGGAAACGGAAAGGCCTACCGAAACTGCCGGCCGAATACCTTGATAAAAAAGGTCACCTTCAAGAAAGATCTGGCCGTCGGTAATAGAAATTACATTTGTTGGGATATACGCAGATACGTCGCCTGCTTGTGTTTCAATAATTGGTAAAGCGGTCAGCGATCCGTCCCCATACTTTTCACCTACTCGAGCGGAGCGTTCTAATAGTCTGCTATGTAGATAAAAGACATCTCCAGGATATGCTTCACGACCGGAAGGTCGCTTTAATACAAGAGATACCTGACGATATGCGACAGCATGTTTAGAGAGGTCATCATATATAATAAGCGCATCCATTCCGTTGTCCATGAACCATTCGCCCATAGCTGCTCCAGTAAATGGGGCAAGATACTGATTAGTGGCACTATCAGATGCAGTTGCTGCTACTACGATCGTGTGTTCAAGAGCTCCTGCTTCCTCTAAAACATTTATAACTTTCGCAACATTTGATCGCTTTTGACCTACTGCAACGTAGATGCTGTACACGGGACGATAGTTCTTGTCTCCTGCAGCTTCAGCTGCTTTGTTCATCCTTGATTGGTTAATAATTGCATCAATACCAATGGTTGTTTTACCTGTGGAGCGGTCACCGATAATCAATTCGCGCTGGCCACGGCCAATTGGAATCATCGCGTCAATAGCAAGAATTCCAGTTTGCAGTGGTTGATCTACGGGTTTTCGCTTCACAATACCAGGGGCGATTTTTTCGACAGGGTAGGTTGTGTCGCCTTGTATATCGCCTTTGCCGTCTATCGCTTGGCCAAGTGCATTAGTAACACGGCCGAGTAAAGATTTTCCAACGGGAACCTGTAGCAGTTTTCCGGTAGCTTTAACTTCCTGCCCCTCGTGAATGCCGGTGTAATCACCTAATATAATGGCTCCAACCTCTGTCTCTTCAAGGTTTAAGGCTAAACCAGTAACTCCGTTACCGAAGTCAAGCATCTCGTTCATCATCGCACCGGTAAGGCCTTCGATTTTGGCTACACCGTCACCTGTTTCACGTACGATACCAACATTCTCTTTGGCGACCTCCGTTTTTGCGCCTGCTATTTGTGCTTCGATTTCCTGAAGTAGGTTACTCATTTTTGTTTAGTTAAATTATTTTAAAAAGATTCTTGTAGATTTGTTAATCGCGTGCGAACGCTGCCGTCAAAAACGTCACTACCTACCTTTAGTTTCATGCCGCCGATTAGTTCGGAGTTTTCAGTGAAAGTATAGTTAAGGTTATTACCGTAGATTTTTGAAAGATTTTCTCTAACTTGTGCTTGTTGATTCTCATTAAGCGCTATCGCACTCTGAACAATAGCTGTTCTTCGCTGTACATCTAATTTGATTAATCTATGCAAATGCGAAAGTATTGCAACGAAGTCTCTTGGTTTCTTTTCTAGTAACAACTTAACGGTTTCACGAGTCTTGCTTTCGTTTAGGTTGTCTTCTTCGTGGCAGGCTTGAAAAAGCTGCTTGGCTTCGCGTTGAGCTTGGCGGCTGATCTTCATTAGGCTGCAATTTCTTTGTTGGCGTCCTCGATGAGGCGCCTCTGGTCTTCAGCCGAAAGAACTTTTCCGGTTACCTTGCAGGTGGTCTCGACGACCAGTCGGCCGACTTCTTGTTTTAACTCGGCCATCAGCTTGTTGTGCTCGGCGGCGGAGGCCTCTTGTGCCTTGGCGATGATCGCTTCGGCGGAGGAGATAGCCTCCTGCGTCTTGGCCTCCCTTAACTCGGCGGCGGCAGAGCGGGTTTCATCGATTAACTTGTTCGCCTCAGTACGCGCCTCCTCAAGGATCTTATCGCGGGCAGATTCAGTCGCGGCCAATTCGGACTTTATTTTTTCTGCATTGACTTCAGCCTCGGCAATACGCGCTTTGCGCTGTTCCAGCATATCAAGCACCGGCTTGTAGGCAAATTTCTTCAGTAGAATGGCAACTATGATGAAAGCGATTAACTGGGAGAAAAACAAGGGGCCATTGACACCAAATGTTTCTAACATGTTCTTGTCTCCATCCGCTCCAGCAGCGGCTAAAGTAATGAATTGAGTCATTTTCGTTCTTAAAATTTAAATTTAAAATGGCGACGGGTTGCCCCGCCACCAGCAAGTTTTATATTACATTCCGCTCTTCCCTAGGAAGATAGC
>SHAK01000051.1 GCA_004213515.1 Limisphaerales bacterium
GGTCTTGGCTTAGGCCTAGTCGAATCTGGGTCTTTATTAGGAACCCTGTAATACTGACGAAGTCTTACCAGCTCTTTTTCTAAACGAGATTGAATACCAACATACTCTTTCCGGCCATAGATGCTTTGCAACTCGTTTGGATCTGCTGTGAGATCAAACATCTCCCAGTCTTTGTTTTCATAAAAATTGATCAACTTGTAATGGCCATCAGTTACTCCGTAATGACGGGCCACACTATGCGCTCCAGGGAATTCATAGTAATGGTAATAAAAAGTTTTTCGCCAGTCAGCAGGAGTCCTGCCTTTTAATATGGGTAAAAAACTGCGCCCTTGCATCTCTCTTGGAATACCCGCTCCCGCTATATCCAAAAAAGTTTCAGCAAAATCCAAATTTGAAACAATATCATCGTTGATCGAACCAGGCTCTACAACTCCAGGCCAACGAATTACCAAAGGCATAACAAGTGACTCTTCGTACATCCATCGCTTGTCATACCAACCATGCTCGCCTAGGTACCACCCCTGATCTGAAGAATAGATGACAACCGTGTTATCAGCCAAGCCGGCGTCATCTAAATATTTCAATACTCGACCTATATTATCATCAACAGATTGGACACATCGGAGATAGTCTTTAATGTAACGCTGGTACATCCACTTTATGCGATCCTTTCCCTGAAGATTAGCTTTACGAAAAGCATCGTTCTTGGGCTGATAAGCAGCATCCCACAGTTTTTTTTGTTCTGGCGTGAGGTTATTAGGTCCAGCATTTAACTTAAGATCATTCTTGGATAGGTGCCGCGCGATAGTCATTGTCTGATTGGCTGCTGCCTTAGAGCGACCAGAGTAATCATCCCATAACGTTTCCGGCTCAGGGATCTCAATATCATCAAAACTATTCAAGTGAGCCGGACCTGGCTGCCAGTTACGGTGCGGGGCTTTGTGCTGAAGCATCAACATAAAAGGCTTCTCACTTTTTCGCTCTTCCTTTAGCCAATCCAAGGCCTTATCGGTCACCAAGTCTGTCGTGTAGCCAGTGTTCTTCTCTACTACCACTTCTCCAGCAGCATTCGTTGTTCGCATAGGGGGGTTGTAGTAAGGCCCCTGACCAATCAATACATCAAAATGATCAAAACCAGTAGGCACACTTTTGAGATGCCACTTGCCAATCATTGCCGTCTCATAACCTACCTTGCGAAGCAACTTGGGAAACGTTGGTTGCGAGCCATCAAATGGCGATCGCCCATTTTGAAAAAAACCATTAAGATGACTATGCTTTCCAGTCAGTATTACTGCACGACTAGGACCACAAATTGCATTTGTTACGTAACACTTCTTAAAACGCATACCTTCCTGCGCTATTCGATCAATATGAGGGGTTTTGTTAATACGTGAACCGTATGCGCTAATTGCGTGAGCCGAGTGGTCATCAGTAAAAATAAAAACAACATTAGGCCGCTTAGCCGCTTCAACCGACGGAGTCGCTAAAACACCTGCCATGATTAAAAGCGCTAAAATACTGTTAGTTTTATTCAAGAATAGTTTCATATTAGAAATACGTTCAACCAAACATTAGAGCTATAGCTAGATCGTTATCTGGATCCCCAAACGTAGGCGAATCACCCCTATTTGGCCAAGCTATAACAAGCAGAATGAAGAAGTTAGTTATGTCCCTTGAAAACTAAACTAAAGTAGTCAGAATTGGCCTATGATCAAATCTCTTATAATTTTAATAATATCAGGGGGAATACTATTAAGCTGTACTAAGGCTAAATTAGAAAAAGAAAAACTGCTTTCAGAAGAATCGAAGATATCAATCATGACTTTCAATACCGAGTGGCTTCTAGGAAGCAAGGAGCAAGTGAAAGCCTTAACAAAGAAGGGGGTTTGGGGATTAGAGACTAAAGACACTGAAGCAAATATCGAACGGCAACATCAAGCTGTTGCAGCCGTAATAAAAAAACATTCTCCAGATATACTTTGCTTACAAGAAGTTATTAATGAAGTTGCGGCAAAAAGACTCCAAAAAACTCTTCAGATGAAAAATTTAAATTATGAACTTCATTTCATTGAAAGTCGGGATACATATTTAGAACAAGATGTTGTTTTTTTCACGAAAAGCAATATAGGGGCGATTAAGGAAATCAAAATCAATGATCCAGAGAATCCTATTTATCCATCAAAATGTGCAATTTTAACGTGTCTTATTGAAGAAGAACGAATCGCCTTGATCGGTCTTCATCTAAAAGCAGTTCCAACCAAACCTAGTGCAGTAGAAAAAAGAGAGAAACAGGCTGATGCAGTTGCCGAACAATTAAGAAGACTTTCCAATGATGGCTATAGCTCATTGGTTCTTGGAGATCTAAACGACTGGGATTCGGTTGTTCCCGACTTAGACACTAGCCAAAAGGCAACACCCACTTCCAAAGTTATAAAAAAGATCAAGGACTACATTCCAGGGGGTGATGATGAACTAGTGAATAGCCTCAAATGGGTTGCCCCTATGCAAAATAGGTACACCTATGAATACAAAGGTTCCAAGACCGTACTGGACCACATTCTCATACCTCGAGCATGGCAGCATAGGGTTTCCCGAGTCACTATCGACCATAAAATACCTACCCAAGCCAGCGATCATTACCCAGTAATTTTAGATTTAAAAATGTAACAGAAAATTATAATATCAACATTCACTTCAATTCAAAACTTTTGAAAACACAGATATTTATATGCTTAATCTTAGTTTTTGGCTTTAATCAAACTTCCCAAGCAGAACCTCATAAGGTTGATTTTTCAAAAACAAACATGGATGGATGGACTTCTCAAACTTCTTCCAAAACTATCTCCTATCAGAAAAAACGATATATTTCTGGCGGTGGTGGTGGCATCAGCGGTGGTGGTGGCGGTGGCCGATGGGTAACAGATTGGCAAAAAAACAAAAAAACCTCTTCAAACCCTTTCGTTGCAATCTCAAGTGACATCGCGCGAATAAATACAGTTAAACCTTTTGCATCATCTAGCACCACTCATATGACAGATTCGTCTTTGAAGACCATTTTTATTAGCCCAAGGCTTGACCTTACAATAAACGATAATGACAAAGTGGAATTTGCTTACCGTCATAAAAGTGGATTTGATTTAAGAGTCTACTTTTCTTCTGATAGTGGAAACACATGGTCGCAAATAACCAAAAACCCTTTATCTCAGTCTTCACTGCTTAGATCTAAAAAATATAATCTAGAATCCTTTCAACAGACTAATAATGGCGTAATAAAATTTGAGGCAATTGACAAAGCAGGCAGAGTAATGGGAAACCCAACTGATTTTCTTGAAATAAAAAATATTTCAACCCCGCCTTATTACAATGTTTCACTTCAGAAGGCTGCAGCATTAGGGAATCTTGAATTAACAAAAACACTTCTCTCTAACGGCAAAGATGCCAATGAATACAAACACGGGCATTCTCCGCTTCATGTTGCTGCATTTCATGGACAAATAGATATTGCAAACGAATTAGTTAAAGCAGGCGCTAAAATAAATTCTCAACTTGATCCTAATGCTATTGATGACGTCGAACTGAAAAATTATACAGTAGAGGAAGGAGACAATTACGTCAGCATCGCAGAAAAACACAACCTTATGCCCCCTCACTTCCTGCGTTTAAATAAGATCATGTTGAAAGGAACTGCACTGAAAAATAATCCTCCAACCTTCAAAATAGGGGAAGTGGTTAAAGTTATCGATGCAAGTGCAGGCCCAGAATGGTTTAGGCATACTCGCGCACTAAAGGGGCAGGATGGTAAATTGGAAAATCCGCTAGGTTTTTCTCAAGTGCTTGGAAGAGTTCCCGCCCTAACCCCTTTAGAACTTGCATGTGTTTCTGGAAAAACAGAAATGGTATCTTGGCTTATAAAGAATGGGGCTAATCCAGATGGAGCTCCTGGGATTCACAATGGGCTGTGGACCGCTTTACGCTATGAAAACGAAGCTCTACTGCGCGTTTTATTAGAAGGGGGTGCGGATGTAAACATCGAGCGGGGCAAAGGAGATACTCCTTTTCGTGTAGTTTGCACTAGAGGGCTACCTTACTTTGCAGAAATTTTGATTGAAGCTGGGGCTAACTACAATTTTAAGGAAAAGTCTCTTGGAAAAACTTCCTTAAGAGCAGCAGCACACTTTGGCCAAACCGAAATGGTACAGTTGCTTCTTGATAAAGGGCTCGATCCTGATGTGCGAGACGATTGGGGATGGACTCCACTTCACGTAGCTATAAATCCTGAGACCGCCAAAGCTCTAATTGATGGCGGGGCTGATATTCATGCCAAAGCTAAGGATGGCAATGAAGCAATTCATAGCTTGGTTGGAGAAAACATGCTCGATTCTATAAAGTACTTATTATCACTCGGAGTAGACGTCGACACACACGGAAAGAACAACATGACGCCTTTACATCAGGCTTCAATATTTAACCATATCGATGGTGCAGAGTTATTAATTAAGAATGGCGCTGATATAAAAGCAGTTGATGACAATGGTATGACCTGCCTTCATTTTGCTAGGTCCGAGGGCATGACAAAATATCTCATATCAAAGGGAGCAAATATAAATGCCTCAGCCAAAGACAAAACAACTCCTCTGCATTTTGCCTCTAACAAACTTATTGCATCACTTTTAATAAACAACGGCGCAAATCTAGCGGCAAAGGATTCTGATGGGTCTACACCACTTCACTGGGCTGTCTCTAGCAGAGAAGATGTCTCCCGCGTGCTGATTGATGCGGAAGCGCCGATCAATGCAAAAGACGCATCCGGTTCAACCCCTCTTGATTATGCCTCGAATAACTTACAAGCCTTTCTTATTAAAAAGGGAGCTAAATTAGGTCGAGAGCTAGTCCTCATAAACTATAATTCCACGAAGAATGAGTTGGTTATTATTGGCATGGCTGGGGCAATTTACGAATTACAATATAGCAGTAACCTTAAAAAATGGGATGCTTTGACAAAACTAAACATGGAAAACAGCACTAAAATTTACTTTGATAATACATCTCAAAATTCTTCTAAGCGTTTTTACAGGCTAAAATTATCAGATTAATTAATAAGTATTTAATCAAATTGAGTAAGGTTTGGTTTGACCAAAGGATTGTTTTTTGAGGGACTTGCGAATCCCTTTCAAAAGGCATTTGGTAAACTATGACACATACACTTTTAGCACAAACTGCTGATTCCGTCTCTTATTGGCCCTTAGGCATTCTAGCAATCAGTGTTATATTTATCGTTTTCTCGATCATCAAACTGAAGCTACACCCGTTTCTAGCACTTATTTTTGCAGCGGTTTTAACAGGCCTTTTAACAGGAGACCTTCCCGGGATGAGCACGGAAAATGTCGGTCTTTTCAAGAGCCGTGTCTCTCTGAACGACACTCCAGATGATACGAGTAACGATATGTTACTTGCTTTAAAGTGGTCCCTTCTAGGGTTTGGAAATACAGCCGCAGGCATTGGATTTGTCGTAGCACTAGCAGCTATTATAGGCACTTGTATGTTGGGGAGTGGGGCAGCGGATCGCGTGGTGAGAGCACTGATGGATCTTTTCGGAGAAAAACGCGCAGGCTTTGTTCTTTTGTTAAGTGGATTTCTTCTCTCGATCCCGGTGTTTTTTGACACAGTGTTTTTTCTGCTAATCCCGCTAGCACGAGCACTAAGCCTACGAACGGGCAAAAGTTACACGCTATACGTTATAGCGATGGCCGGAGCCGGAGCAATCACTCACTCTATGGTTCCCCCTACCCCAGGCCCTTTGATGATCGCTGATGGACTCAAACTCGATTTAGGGGTTGCAATGATGGCCGGTTTGTTTGCCAGCATTCTCCCGGCATTATTGGTTTTGTATATGGCTAAACGCTTCGATGCCAAATTCAATATACCATTGCGCGAGACGCCTGGAACATCGAATAGCGAACTCAAAAGTATCGTAGACAAAAAAAACTCGGAACTGCCGAATTTATTTTTATCTACACTACCTATTGCACTACCAGTTGTACTAATTTCTCTAGTTTCAATTCTTAAACTCATTGGCGAAAGTGTTACTAATACCTCTGGATTCCGATACTTGGAATTCTTTGGAGACTCTAATATAGCAATGTTGTTAGCGGCAATTGTTGCAATTTACACACTATCAACACAAATGATCCGCGAAAGCCGTATCCTTCAGGAAGGAGTGATGGCTACATTAGCTAAAGCTTTAGAAGATCCACTTCAAACAGCCGGAATAATAATTTTAATCACTGGTGCTGGCGGAGCATTTGGCGGAATGATTAGGTTGGCCGGAATAGGAGAAACAATTGAGGCATTGGCTAATAGCTTCAATATTTCACTTATCCTTTTAGCATGGGGAGCCACTGCTGTAATAAGGATTGCGCAAGGGTCTGCGACAGTCTCCATGATCACCGGCGTAGGTTTGATGGGAGCGGTAATCGGAGACGGTAGTGGACTTGATTATCATCCTTTTTACATCTTTCTAGCAATTGGTTTTGGATCCATTACTTTGTCTTGGATGAATGATAGTGGCTTCTGGGTAGTTCAGCGACTTAGCGGGTTCACGGAAAAAGAAACTCTTAAAACATGGAGTGTGCTTTTAACTGCTATTTCCTTACTGGGGCTAGTGCAAATTTTAATCTTCTCCAAAATCCTTCCTCTTAAGCCTGAAGCCAAGGGCGTCGAAACCGCAGCGCTTATATTTGAACAGAAATAGGTTGAATCTTAAGAGAATCGCTTTTCTTATTTGTGGAGGTACGGCGTTATGGCCGAACCACAAAGGAGCCGAGTGAAACCGACAGATTTAAGAGGTATTCTTCAGTATATCCCAAAATTCCGGGAAAAGATTTTCGTAGTCAGCATTGATGGCGCGATTGTCAGCGACGAGAATTTCGCAAACCTACTGCTAGACTTTGCCGTACTTCGATCTCTAAACATACGCGTTGTGCTTGTACACGGGGCAGCAAGCCAGATTGCAGCGATGGCACTACAGCGTAGTGTAGAACCGTCCGACCTTGATGGCACAGAACCCGTTGATGCGGCTACACTTGAGCTTGCTCTGACGGCAGCAAACAGACTGACTCATGAGATTCTTGAAGGTTTTACGGCTAACGAGCTTCGCGGTGTCTCCACCAATGCTGTAACCGCTCGGCCAAAAGGTATCATTGATGGCAACGACTATTTTTTTGCCGGCAAGGCAGAGCGGATAGACCTTGCACACTTGGAGGGATTGTTAGTCCAAGGGAATATCCCTGTGATACCGCCATTAGGTTTTGACCGAGAAGGAAATACTTACCGCTTGAACTCTGATGATCTCGCTAGAGAAGTTGCCGTAAAACTTAAAGCGGCCAAATTGATTTATGTAACCACCCATGATGGCCTTATTCATAATGGCGAGGTAATCAGACAAATCCCAAACGGAAAATTGGACCAGATTTTAGAAAAAGAACCATCAAGTTTGCAGCCTGATCAACTTGCAAAAGCACACAACTCGGCAACTGCATGCCGAGACGGCATTCCACGAGTACATCTAATCAACGGAAGTGTTCATGAAGGCTTACTCGCTGAAGTTTTTTCTAATACGGGTATCGGCACACTAGTTTATGCCAACGAGTATCGGCAAATTCGCCAGGCAAAAAAAATAGATTTAAGCAGTATCATTGCATTAACCAAGAATGCCGTTGAGGCAGCAGAGCTGGCTGATCGAAGCCTCTCTGAGATTGAGGCCAATATTGGCGAATATCATCTTTTTGAAATAGATGGAAACCCTGTAGGCTGCTTCTCGCTTTCTATATTAGCTGAAAACAAAATTGGTGAACTTGGTTCGGTTTGTGTGAGCCCAGCTCATGAAAACCAAGGAATCGGAAGCAAACTTGTTGATTATGCAGAAAAATTGGCTCGTGAAAACGGCTTGAACAAACTTTTTGCGCTGTCTACGCAAGCGTTTAAATGGTTTCAATCAAAAGCCAACTTTGTAGAGGGTGAATTATCAGAATTACCTCAATCCAGACAAGAATCGGCTACTGCAAGCGGTCGTAATTCAAAAGTGCTATTTAAGTCTCTCGAATGATTCACAATCTGCTTCAGACAATTCGAGAAAGATGTGAACAAAATAAAATTTCCCTCACTCCTGTTTTACTTATAGCAAGCGTAGCGGATCAACGCCTAATTGTCTTACACAAAAAAATAGAATGGTCATTTTCAGAAGAACAAAAAATTATAATATCAACTTCTCGATTTGGGGTTGGACAGCAATCAGGATCAGAAAAAACTCCTCTGGGCTTACATAGAATTGCTGAAAAGTTTGGAGATGACCTTCCTGCTGGAATGGTCTTTAAGGGGCGAAAAGTAATTGGGACAGTCGAAAATGAACCCAATGCAGCTATTGCACACAGAATTCTATGGCTCGAAGGCTTGGAACCTGGTTTAAACAGAGGTGGCGAAGTAGACACGTACGCAAGATATGTTTACATACATGGAGTAGGGAACGAATCAACGCTCGGAAAACCAGCCTCAAGAGGCTGCCTTCATATGAGCGCTAGCGATCTAATTCCTTTTTACAACCAAATACCGATTGGCACATTAATTTGGGTAACTAAATCACGGCTGGATCAAACTAACTGATCTTGATTTACAACGTTCTCACTAGTCCCTCCTAAGAAAGATTTAACATTTTGCGCTGCAATCCCGATTAAACGCCGCCGTGCAGCCTGCGCAGCCCATCCGATGTGAGGGGTAATATGGCAATTGGGAGCTAAAAAAAGAGGATGCCCAGCAATGGGAGGCTCTGTTTCCATCACATCCAACCCAGCCCCAGCTATTTCTCCCTCTTTTAGTGCAATAGCCAAAGCCATAGTATCAACTAGAGGCCCACGTGCTGTATTAATCAGAATCGCACCACGTTTCATCTCCTTAAGTCGTTTAGCATTTACGAGATGATGATTTTCTTTAGTCAACGGACAGTGCAGGCTAATAACATCGCTTTTTGCAAATACCTCATCCAAATCAACCATTTCTATATCATTAGTTAACTCACGAGGCGGACGATGATTGTAAGCGATTACTCGCATACCAAAAGCACTAGCTATGGCAGCCGCTTCCTTTCCGATTTGTCCAAGACCAATTATGCCAAAAGTTTGCCCATTGAGTTCGGTCAGTGGCGCGTTCCAAAAACAAAAATCAGAGCAACTAGACCAGTCGCCATTTCGAACGCTCTTAGCATGCAACGCAACGTGCTGAGTTAAATTTAGCACATGAGCAAAAACCATTTGGGCCACAGCGGGTGTGGAATATGCCGGAATATTCGTAACCGGGACCCCTCTCATTCCGGCAGCCACAAGATCAACAACATTATATCCAGTTGCCAAAACCCCTATATACCGAAGATTAGGTAACCGCCCAATAGTTTCAGCAGTAAGGACAGTTTTGTTGGTAAGAACAATCTCAGCATCAGCAGCATTTTCGATCACAGCTTCCTCCGAAGTACGATCATAGATTTGCAAATGCCCTAGTTCATTAAAAGCCTCCCAGTCGAGATCTCCTGGATTTGCTGTGTAAGCATCAAGTATAACAATTTTCACGCTTCCCGAATAAAAAGGGAACTCAGCTCAATCGGCAATTCGGAAAATTGCGATTGCAACCGATGGATTAGCCGTGGACGCTTTGGGGTATGGGTGCAAAGCACAAATCTGGGTCAAAAAGATTCGCTAACTATCCTCGTCTAAATCCGCTGGGGATTGGCCATGATATCTCTGCAGCAGATCTGATTGATAAAACATTTATGGCCTATAATGGTGGCCGATTAAGAGAAGCAGCAAAATTAATTAGCAAAAAAATGTTGCCCAAAAACGGCACTGTTGGGATCACCTTAACTGGGGCGCTTACACCAGCCGGATTAGGTAAGTCTTGCCTCATTCCTTTAATGAAAGCGGGTTTCATTGATTGGATCGTCTCAACTGGCGCTAATCTCTATCATGATCTTCATTACGGCTTGGATATGAAGCTTTACGCTGGCTCACCATTTCTTGACGATCTCGAGCTACGTAAACATTCAGTGATTCGAATCTACGATGTTCTATTTGACTATGACGTTTTGCTAGATACCGACGCTTTTGTAAGGCAAGCAATCAGCGGCTCTGAATTTCAAAAGCCTATGGGTAGCGACGAGTTTCACTATCTACTCGGGAAGTTCGTTTATGAACGCGGGCGAAAATTAAAACTGAAGGATAGTTCAGTACTTGCGACAGCATATGAATGCGGAATCCCAATATTCACTAGCAGCCCTGGCGACAGTTCGATTGGAATGAATATAGCCGCAATGGCTCTAAGAGATTCATCTTTAATGATAGATCCAAATCGCGATGTAAATCAAACGACCGCAATTGTTTATGATGCCAAGGCCCGCGGGCTTAAGTCATCTGTTTTTATCCTGGGTGGAGGATCACCTAAAAATTTTATCCTTCAGACTGAACCGCAAATTCAGGAAGTAATGGGAATAGAAGAAAGTGGACACGACTACTTTTTGCAAATTACGGACGCACGACCTGATACGGGCGGTCTCAGTGGAGCAACCCCTTCAGAAGCTGTGAGCTGGGGAAAGGTTGATCCTGAAACCCTACCAGATTGCGTCGTAGCATATGTCGATACGACTGTGGCACTCCCTCTTCTTACAGCTTATTTACTTACACGTAATCGGCCACGAAGAGCTAAAAGGCTATATGACAAACGCAACAAATTATTGAAAAATTTGTCTGATAAATATCTTGAGACGGGGACAGTTACTAAAATCAAGGAGCGTAAAAAAAACAAATCTGTCTATACTAGCAAAAATAAAAACTCTACATCCCGTTGATGCGAATCGCCATCTTCAACACTGTTCAACTAGAAACCGCTGGTGGAATGGAGCATTTTTGTATTCAAACAGCCAAACATCTGTCGGGATTAAAAGGGATTCAGGCTGACTGCGTGACAATGGATGACGCATTTAACATTAACTACAGTAAACTTCACTCACTCTATTTTCTAAAAAAATTTGATAAATCGATAATTTATCGTGAATCAAAGAAGTCCATTGAAACAAGACTTAATAAAGCAGATTATCTTAAATGCGCTAACTTCACTGAATTGACCAAAACCCTAAGACGGTATGACCTAGTATACAGTCGTAATGAAATAACAGAGGCCTTTCTATTCAAATATTTAGTTGGCTATCATCGAATTCCACCAGTCATATTTGGCTGTCACTGTCCACATCAGTACATTGGCGCAGACACTTTTCACAGCCGATTACATAATTTTCTATATAGCTCCCCAATTTATACCCATTTAGCAAAACGAGCTGAAGGTTTTCACACAATTTCAAGAACTGATAACCAGGCAATCAAAGAACAGTTTAGAAATCATCGTGTAGAAAAGGTTCCAAACCCGTTCGATGCAGTCGGCTATGCCGCACGCGCAAACGAATTAAAAAGGCCCTTTGATGTAGACCCCAGTTATTTCAACATCCTTTGGGCAGGGCGTTTGACACAACAAAAAGGGATCACTCAACTTTGCAAAATTATAGATATTGTCAATTGCACACATAACAAAAAAATTTCTTGGCATATATGTGGAGAAGGAGAATTAAAAGAAGAGGTATCAGCATTAAGGGCAGAACACTCTAATGTTCACTTTCATGGACATATTGATCGTGAATCAATGCCCGCAGTGTATTCAAATGTAGATTTATTTATCAGTACTAGTCAATGGGGCGAGACTTATGCTTACACGCCTAGGGAAGCAAATAGTCTTGGAATACCTGTGCTTTCTTTCAACATATCTGGATACAATGAGATCATTGAAGATGGAGTAAACGGCAAGCTAGCAGAATCATTAGATGAATTTTCTACATTCGTAAAATGGTTTGCAGATGGCAACAATCTTCCAAGTAATATAAAAAAACATATCCAAGCCAGAACAGATTCCGCGCCTGCCTATAAACAACTGCTTCATTTTTTCCATAGTTGTCTTTAGTTTCTCCAGCGCGTGAGTGTTCTAGCTAATAAAAATGAACCATTAAAAGTGGGTATGATCTCACTTGGATGTGCAAAAAATCTTGTCGATGCCGAAGTGATGATGGGCTCCTTGCTTGAACAAGGATTTCAAATAACAAACGAGAATCGCGAAGCCGATGCTCTAATAGTAAACACGTGTTCATTTATCGACGCAGCGCAGGAGGAGAGCGTTGATACCATTTTAGAATCCACCGATTTTCGAGAACACGCAAATATAGGCCAAGCTGTAATAGTTTCGGGCTGCCTTTCCCAACGCTATCGCAAAGAACTTCCCAAATTAATGCCAGAAGTTGACGCCTTTATGGGAATTGATCAGGTTGAAGAAGTCGGAAGCATTGTGCGCCAGGCGGTCAATAATCGAAGCTTACGAGTTGATGGACCTATTGCAAAAGAAGAAAAAACTACCATCAAAGAAGGAGAGGCGAAAACAAAACACGAAAGTACCGATATATTCCCCGAAGAAAAAACTAATGACCACTCTGAAGTTGTTGCTCAACCCCTTGTAGAAATTCATTCTCGTCCTGACTATATCCCTAAGTTTGAAACTCCTCGTTTTCGACTAACACCAAAACATTTTGCTTACGTAAAAATTGCAGAAGGATGCAATCATCCATGTAGTTTTTGCATTATCCCGCGAATGCGAGGATCGCATCGAAGCAGGATCCAATCGGACATCATCCAGGAAGCTAAAAAACTGGTTGCCGATGGAGTTAAGGAACTGAATTTAATTTCTCAAGACTCAACCTACTATGGCCTCGATCTCCGAAAAAATCATAAGGTCAACATCGCTTCTCCAGAACGTTTTACAGCAGCTTCGAATGATCTGCCCGTAGATGCCTCAACGCTAGCCAGTCTGATTCGTGAAATGAATATGATCGAAGGCGATTTTTGGATTAGGATTCTATATACTCATCCAGCACACTGGACAGAGGAAATAATTTCAGCCATAGCAGAGTGTGATAAAGTAGCTAAATATGTAGACATGCCTTTACAGCATATTCACGATGCTATGCTCGAACGCATGCGTCGAGAAACGAGTTCACAATATATACGAGATTTAATTAAACGCATTCGAAAAGGCATTCCTAATATTGCGATACGAACCACATTTATCGTAGGCTTTCCAGGAGAAACTGAAGAGTATTTTGAATCGCTTCTGAAGTTTATGCGCGACATACGCTTCGAGCGACTTGGCGTGTTTACCTTCTCCAAGGAAGACGGAACCAAAGCCGGCTTAATGGAAAGCCAATTAACAGAGGAACAAAAAGAGTTTCGCCGTGAAAAAGCTATGGCCACTCAGTTAGAAATAAGCCAAGAAATCGCTGCTTCACAGGTAGGCAAAACATTGCGGGTTCTAGTAGAAAAAGAAGCTAATGAAGAAGAAATCAACCAGGCAGATCTCAGCTCTTGGGAACATGGTTTAATCCGATCGGAGAGTTGTGAAAACAAAATAGATTTGGGTGAATACCTCATTGCACGAGGGGAAGTTGACGCCCCAGATATTGATGGTCGAGTTCTAATCAAAGGCAGCCTTCCCATCGGAGAATTTGCCAATGTTGAGATCATTGGACACACCGATTACGATTTGATAGCCAAACCAATCACATAAATTTGGCTAATTGCTTATGAATCTTCCCAATAAACTTACCATAAGCCGAATTATCATGACGGTTTTTTTCCTAACTGCCTTGATTGTTGAATTCCCATTTCACTTTACTCTAGCACTGGTGATTTTTGTAATTGCAAGCATTACCGATTTCCTTGATGGATCTATCGCCCGAAAGCACGGATTAATCACAGACTTTGGAAAGCTAATGGACCCTTTGGCTGATAAAGTATTAATTTGTTCAGCATTTATTGGTTTCATTGAGCTTGGCTGGATGAAGGCATGGATGGTGGTTATTATCGTCTCCCGCGAACTGGCTATCACCGGACTTCGGTTATTGGCAGCCAATAAAAATCAAGTTCTCGCCGCTGAAAGACAGGGTAAAAACAAAACCATTACCCAAATCACAGCAATTATTTCCCTTCTCATTTACAACAGCTATGGCGATTGGGGGATTGCAGGCAAAATTTTTGGCTTCGAAATCGTCGGACATTCTTGGACAGGATGGGTCGCAGAAATCTCCATGTGGGCTGCTGTGGTTCTCACTGCCTACTCTGGAATCCTGTACCTCTGGAAGAACCGTGAAGTCTATCTAAAGGACTGCTAATATGAATCGGCTAATACTGCTTATTGCGCAAGGCTTAGGAACAGGGCTCTCTCCAAAGGCGCCTGGAACAATTGGCACCTTGCTTGGCATTCCACTGCTCGTGTTGTTGCTGCTACCAAAAAGCCTGCTTTTTTTTGTGCTTATGATGCTAGCAACATCAATAGCATCAGTATATTTTTGCACTCAGGCGGAGATTATTCTAGAACAGCGTGATCCAGCTTCAGTTGTAATAGATGAAATTATTGCAGTGCCAGCGTGCTTTTCTGGTTGGATTACAGCAATTTATTTTAGTACTGGAAAAATGCCAGATTGGTCATATTTTTTTAGTTCTGAAAATGTCATGTGGTCAGTTGGCATTGTTCTTCTCTTTCGCATTTTTGATATTGCAAAACCCTGGCCGATTGGCCAAAGCCAAGAACTACCAAATGGATGGGGAGTAACTATAGACGATCTACTCGCTGCCATTTATGTAAATGTCATCGTGGGTTTATATGTGTTATTGTTTTAAATTGATTCCGCCTCGACAACATATTTGCCAAGTCTACACTTTGGCTTATAACCATGAAAAAAAAGGGATTACTTTCAGTAATATTTATAATTCTTTGCAGTTTTACAATTCAAGCTCAACCAAAGCTAAATACTAAGCTCCTAACTTTGGAAGGAGATATTGCTTCTCATCTTGTGGAAGGCGTGGACAACTTCCTGCTAAATGAATTAGCAAATTCAGTCAAAAAAAGAGAA
>SHAK01000052.1 GCA_004213515.1 Limisphaerales bacterium
TGTTCGACCTAAAGAATCCTTGCTATTAACATCTGAGTCAGTTGATAGATGTTTCATTATGGCTTCAAGGTTGCCTTTAGCGGCGTCTTCAGAAAGTTCTCCAAGACTTACTGCCGATTTCGCTCCGTATTTAAGAAGTATCTTTGCTGTTTCTGAGTCGGCTAATTCAATTGGGGTTATACCTGCTTGGTTTTTTTCGTTTACGGAAGCCCCATTCTTAATAAGTAAATCTATTATTTCATTATGCCCACTTTGTGATGCTCTATGAAGAGGGGTTAAGCCTTCGGCATCTTTTTCATTAACGTTTGCTTTTTGTTTGATTAAAAGTAATGAGATTTTGTAACTGCCTTTGCTTGTTGCGTAATGAAGAGCGGTAACATTTTTATTGTTTTTAGCATTAACATTTGCTCCTTTAGAAATTAGTGCTTCTACTGAAGCTAGTTGGCCCGATCTAGCTGCATAGTGCAGAGGAGTGGCGTTCCATTGATTCTTTAGATCTATGTTTGTTCCAGCATTATGATGAAGGAGTATTGATTTAATATCACCTTTGTAAGCGGCTTGATGAATTGTATTTGAAGGTGCTTCTTCTACTTGCTCAGTTGTTGTGCATCCACCAATGAAAACAGCCATTAAATTTAAAAATATTAAAAACTTATTCTTCATATATAAAGAGAAGAATATGGTTCTAATACGGTTGATTCAATCATGTTTTATCTTGATAGATGTTTATGGCTTGTTTCTTTTGTGTTCAGCGGGTAGCAAAGGCGCAGCGATAAACCGAGGATACGGTTTAAATTAATCTTAATCATGCAATTAGACGATAAACAAAAGAATGTTGTTTCAGGATGGATAGAAGAAGGCTTGGACCTGTCAGCTATTCAGGTTCGTCTTGAAACAGAGTTTAATATCAGCATGACTTATATGGACGTTCGATTTCTTGTTGGAGACTTAAAGTTGGTGCCTAAGGATTTAGAGGAGCCGGAAGACGAAACTGATGGAGGCGATCCCAAAGATCAAGTTGATGCTGAACAAATTGATCAATCCCCGGACAGTGCTTTGCCACCATCGGATAATTCTACAGAAATTGATGGGCTTCCTGAAGAGAGTAATAGTAGTAGGGAAATAAATAATGATTCTCAGGAAGCGGGAGATGTCGCAATTACTGTGTCATCCATTACAAAGCCGGGAATGATGGCAAGTGGTTCTGTAACATTCTCTGATGGTGTAACCTGTGATTGGTATGTTGATGAATTAGGAAGGCCTGGTTTGGTTCCTCCTGCCGAAGGGTATCAGCCTCCAGAAGCAGATATGCCAAAGTTTGGTCAAAAACTTCAGCAATCTCTTCAAGGCGGAAGGTTCTAAATTTTAGTTTTTTCAGAAGCTTTTGATTTATTTTTTAACTTTTTTTCCTTTTTCTTTTTTTTAGCGACAAGTTTCTTAAGTTTAGGCCAATTTTCTTCAGAGGTTATAAAACCAATACATTTTTTGGATCCACATCGGCATATATGATCTTCATAGCTCTCAAGATCGAATCCGTAATTGTAACTAAGCTCTTCGCCTTTTTTAATTTTCCGAGTTGAAAGAAGCCATATGCGATTTTTAATAATGTCGGGTTCGCAGTTGGGGTTGCATGAGTGGTTAATAAATCGAGCAGTGTTCTCATTTATATTTCCATCGATGTCATGCTTTTTGTTTAGTTCAAATATATATACTGCACCATCTGTAAGGCTGCCTTGATTTTTTTCAATTAAACTAACACTTCGTTTTTCAGATTCTTTTTTAGTTATTTTTTCACCTATGTATTCGATCACTTTTTTGCCTTTTGGAATATTAATTCGTGCAAATACTCCCGTTCCGTGAATTGAGGATTCTTCAACTTTAATATATTTACTTTGTGATGGCTCCATGAATATGCGTTCGATAGTTTATAGTTATAAACCAAAGAAGAAAGATTATTAAATTATATTAATTATAAGATAATAGTTTAAAAAAGTTAGTTATTATTATTACTTTTTAATTTTTTGGCCTGCTCTTTTATGTGTTTAAGATAAAAGTCGTTAATCTCTTTTGGCCATCTAAAAGTAGGAGCTTTTAGTGCATCAAAGTTCTCTAAATGTTCTCTCAATTTTCGCTGGGATGGGCGTTTATATCTCCATGGTGATTCGCCAAATATTTCCTTTACCAAATTAGCTAATTCAGGGTCGTAGTCTTTTAACTCTTCACGAGTATCAACATGATTGTGGTCGTGATCCGGTGGTCTGTTTGTATCAAACCAGCTCTGCACACCTTCGGCCCAATATTCATAATGGTTATTTGAGGCATATTTCTTTTTCCATAGTCCATTATTCATAGCTTTTTCATATGCTTGCTTTAGGCGACTATCGAAAGAAGGGTCAACATCAAATATTCCATTTAAATGTATAGCGTGAGCAAATTCATGTATCATAATACTTTCAGTATTGTAGGGGTCACCTGAAAAGCACAACAGATTTTCCTCTGCGCAACTTATAACAGGATCATTTCTGTCTGATCCAAAACCCCGGGCTCTTCTATCCCAGAACTTTGCTGGTTTGAAATGACTGTATTCAGGTATCTGCGTGGTGAATTCATTATGCCCCATTACAACAAGTCGGCAATTTCGGCTTATCATGTTGTTTATGATATCTTTTCGATGCCCGATCATTTTTTCAACTAGATAAGCGGCTTCTTTAAGTGCGAAATCTGAAACATTCTCTGATGATATGACAGGCAATCCGGCTGCAAAAGTGCTCTTTTTATAAAATTTTGAGAGCTTAAGGTTTTTTGGTGTGCTTTGAATTATTTGATATTTATCTTTTTTTTGGGTTTTTGGTTTTGGGCGGTTTTTGTATTTTTTAAAAAGTCGAGTATGCCTGCTAGAAAGATCAATTTTTTCGCCTTTGATCCACATGTTTTTTACCTTTGAAGTTATTTCAAGTATGTCTCCGCTAGAGGTGAAAAATGTTGCCTCTTTTCCTTGTTCTATTGAGCCAAGTCTGTCTGCTACACCCAAGGCTTCAGCCGCATATAGAGTAAGGCTTTTATGAGCTATATCTATGGGTAATCCGTGTGATGCGCTTTGTGCCGCGGAATAGGGGATATTTCGCGCGTTAGATGCGGCAAATCGCGCAAGGCCTTCACTAAAGATAACTTTGACGCCAGCTTTATGCAAAATTCCTGCAGCCCTGAACTGTACATCATATCGATCGTAATCTCTTGGGGGAAGTGTGAAAGTGTGTTCGTAAATAACGGAAATCTTGTGTTTAGCTATTAGATCAGCAACGCGCCAGGCATCCCTGCCTCCAGCAAGAATAATTTTCCATCCTGATTTATTTGCCCATTCAATTGCTGACTCTATTTGCAGTTTTGTATTGGCATGTATGATTATTGGTTTTTCGCCTCTAACCCAAGGAGTCATTGCGTTCCATGCAGGGATTCCCTTATGATCAGGTTCGGATTGACTTTTAACATATGCGAGTGCTTGTTCGAAAAACTCATTAATTTCTTTCAATCGCTTGTTACGTTCTGTGGTTTGTTTTTTGGTGTCTTCTGAAGCAGGATTGATATTCATTTGTGGCCAGTATAGATGTAGAGCAACAGATGGTTTATGGATCATATTTTCGTACCCCCACCCAACAGTTCTCATTAGGCCAGATTGCCCAGCTATAACGCCTCCTTGTGGTGTTGGGAGAAAATGAGTAATCCCATTTGCTCGAGAAACTGGGATGAGTTCCGAGTCAGGGTTAATGGCGAGCCAGGATTTAACTTCAGGGGTGTAAGTTCCAACCTCATTAGTGTCTACAGTAGCACGGACTGCAGGTATTTCCATTAATCCGAGTGATGTTGTTGTTGCAATTATGCCAGGAAACAAATGCTGTTTTTGTAAGTCTATTTTTTTAACATCTTTTAGCCTAGGCTGTTCGGTTGCCGGTCCAACAGCTTTGATTTTATCTCCATCGATAAGAACAAATCCGGGCGAGTAAATTGGTCCTGAGATCGTATGGACAATCGTGTTGGTTAGTAGAATTGTTTTGGCTTCTGATTTTGGCCAAAAGATGAAAAAGGCTGCAAAAAAAGCTCCTAAAAATTTAATGTGTTGGTATTTAGATTTCATTTTAATTATTTTTGACTTTGCAGTCTTGGCAATCAACCACGTTTAAGCCGTGTGCAGTTTCTAGCGCTCGCTGAAAAAATGAAGTTATTCCAGGGTTTGCGCCGGTCTTTTTGTCCTTTTTACTTTGCGTTTTTGATAATTTCTGGGCTTTTTCTAGAAGCTTTTTTCTTTCATTAGAACGGCTTTCAGCTTTGGTGATTCCTTCATTACGTTCAAAAAATCTTTTTCCTTCAATCCATGTTTCTAGGCAGATAGAACGAGTGCTAAGTGGCGAGTCTGACCAGACTGCGAAATCGGCATCCTTGCCTGGCTCTAGTGATCCTACTCGATGATCAATCCTAAGTTGTTTCGCTGGGTTTAAGGTGACGAAATTAAGCGCTTCAGATGGTTTGGTGTTTCCATATTTAACTGCTTTTGCGGATTCAAGATTCATGCGACGGGCAAGATCGGATGAATCAGAGTTGAATGAAACCACGACACCTCTTTTATGCATGAGGCTTCCAGCATATGGAATAGCATCTATTACCTCGTATTTATATCCCCACCAGTCTGAAAAGCATGACGCACCTGCACCGTGCGCTGCTATTTCATCTGCAATCTTGTAACCTTCAAGTACGTGTTGAAGTGTGCCAATTCTTACTCCGAATTTTTCCATTGTTCGCATAAATGCAAGAATTTCATCCTGTCGGTATGAATGGCAATGAATCCAGCGTTCAGCCTTTATAATTTGCCCGAGTGTTTCAAGTTCAAGGTCTCTTCTTGGTGGGGCTCCTCCTCTTTCTTTAAATTTTCGCCACTTACGATTATACTGCCATGCTGCAGTGAATCTGTTTTCGTGGAAAGCTGGAACTCCCATTCGGCTTTGAGGAAATCTTGTTACTTTTTTTTCTCCCCAGTTAGATTGTTTTACATTTTCGCCTAGTGCAAATTTAATACCCGGTGGAGCAGCCTTGAACTTCATTCCTTCAGGTCCGTAGCCAAGTCTTAATTTAATTACAGCATTTTGACCGCCAATCGGATTTGCTGATCCGTGTAAAAGATTAGCGACAGTTAGTCCTCCTGCTAATTGTCGGTATATTTCTGGTGATTCGGAGTTAACAACATCGCCTATGGAAACCATAGCCGTTGAGGGAAGAGTTCCTTCGTTAACCATTCCTAAAATCATACTGTGACTATGTGCGTCAATTAGTCCTGGGGTAATGTGTAGACCTTGGCCGTTTATAGTATGTGCGTCTTTTGGGGTTGTAATGTTTCGGGCAATTTTCTTTATTTTTCCTTTAACTATTAGAATGTCATGCTTTTTTAAAATGCCTCTTTTACTACTTGTCCAAATTGTTGCATTTTTTATATGAATGGTTTTATTTTTCGGTTCGAAAACAGATACTTCATCGACTGGTGAACGGGCATTTAATTGGTCTTTTTCAGGTTCTTTTTCTTCTTTTTTATTATCCTTTTTTTCTGTTTCCTTTTTCGAAACCCAATTTAGTTTACTTGGTTCAAAAGAGTTCCATTGTCCTTCAATCCATACGCCTTTTATTTTGGTTTTTGGATTAAAGTAATCGCCGTCAGTAATCATAAGATTTGCTAGTTTCCCGGCTTCAATTGTACCTAGTTGATCAATTGATTTGGTGAGTTCTGCAGGGGTGGTGGTAAGCGCAGCTAATGCTATTTTTTTCGGTAATCCTCGTTCGATAGCTTTTGCTAAATTAGCTCTAAACTGGTTTTTATCTTTAAGCCCATGAAGTGTTAATGAAATTGAATGACCGTTATTATGCAATATTCGGGGTATTTCGGGAGCCCAGTCCCAAGCTCGAAGTATGTCGAGAGACACATTTTCCCAGTCTGTCTGGCTAGGCATTTTAGGAACCTTAGGTATAATTAGAGGAACAATAAATTCAGCTTGGGTTGATTTGATTAAATTTGGACGGCGCCATTCTTGTCCACTTGCGACGATGACTGGCTTAATACCAAATTCTTTTCCAAGCCGAATTGCTTTATCGACCATTAAAATGCTTCCAGGCTCAATTATTGTTCTTTGATTTCCGTGAAGTGCATTTTTGAGAGCATTAAGTGATTGATTGTAGGCAGGGCGTATAAATGAATTGGAGTTCGCTTTGTAATATTTCCAAGTAGATTCATAATGTTGTGCGTCAGCAAATGCTTGTCTAATTGCAGAGATTACTCCCATCAATGATTTTGGGAACTCGTCTGTTTTAGATGCCTTTGAGTCAAATGCTATATGTTGAAAAAGGTGAGGTTTTATTATTATTTTGTTTGGTGAATCGTTTTTGAGGGATATAAGAGCACTTTGACCTCTAATAATTCCGTTCCCTGGTGTTAAGACAATTGCTGTGAAGCCTTGTTTTCGGTGTGCTTCGAAAGTGTCAGTTTTCGGGCTTAAATTATCAGTAATATCAAAGTCAGGTTTGATAGTGGAAAGACCTGCCCCTGGGCCAATATTCCCTGGGTCAATCTCGTTTCCTATTGTGCCAAAAAAACCTGGTTTACCTGTTGCTGTAAATTCATTCCCGCTGATTCTTTGAGTCATCGTAGTTGATATTGGCTTAACGTCTGTAACATATGGATCAATGAATCCCGGATATATAGTATGTCCTCTCATATCCCAAATACGTGCGGTTTCAGGTGGTTCACCGTTTTCAGTCACACTGACTATGCGGCTATTATTCAAAACAATTGTAGCGTTTTTGATAGTAATGCCAGGTTTAGTTATAACGGTAGCATGTGTTAATGCATGATGATCAGGGGGAATAGGTAGATTGCCTGGAGCAACAATTTCGGCTGAAATAGATAAACTACTAATCAGTTTTGTAATTATTACAATAATCAGGGTGGGGTTTTGCACGGGAGATATAAAAACAAAAGTTGACGATTCGACCAAGTAAAATGCGTTCTTGTAAGAATTATTAGTATTTGTTAAGAACTAATCGTTCTTTGAATAGAGCTCAGGCTCTTTAGATATTATGTTTAGAAAGGGAACCTCGCGAAATTCGAGGACGGTAGCGCCACTGTGAATAGCTTTTTAAAGTTTAAGTCAGATTACTTCGCTAAACATACTCGTCAGACCGTAAATGTGTTACTTCTCCGCATAAGAGAAGGATGAGGCCATTAGTTTATTGTGAAATTTCTTAAATCTCCTTAAGTAGAGGTTCTTAGATAATTTTATTTGGTCTCTTAAAAAGATCAAAATGAAAATTACAATCAATCTATTGTTGGCAATTGCCTTTTTTGGCATTGAATCACATGTAAGCGCAAATAATTGGCACTACGAAACGTTTGACTCTAATCCTATGAGCAGAGGTTGGAGCATTCATGGTGATAAATCATTATTTAATTGGAATGAAAATTCTAAATCGCTTCAAGTTATTTGGGATTCCGAAAAACCGAATAGTTTTTTTTATAAACCCCTAGGTCTTGTCTTAACTGAATCTGACTCCTTCGCGTTTACTTTTCAAATCACTTTGGATTCAGTCAAAGCCGGTTACTTGGAAGGAAAGCCATACAGTTTCGAAGTTTCATTGGGTTTGTTAAATTTAGCATCTGCAAAGGTTAAAGGTTTTGATCGTGGAACTGGATTGGATTCTCCAAACTTAGTTGAGTGGGATTATTTTCCAGATACCGGTTTTGGGGCAACTGTTTCTCCCGCTCTGGCTTCAGATAAAAGTGAATTTTCTGCAGGATTTACATTTCCTGCAGAACTGCTTATTGGAAAAACTTACAGCGTAAAACTTAGTTTTAATGCTGAAGAGAAATTATTAAAAACTGATATGCTTGAGAATGGTAAGCCGTGGGAAAAAATTGCAGAAGTTAAAATGGGCTCAGATTTCAGCGGGTTCTTTGTAGATGCTTTTTCGATTAGTAATTTTTCGGCTAAAGATAGTGAGTCTAGTTTGCTTGCAATTGGGACTGTTGACGATATTGCGATTACATCAAGTGGATCACTACCATCGCTAATTGGAATGAAAACAAATGATTCTGAATGGCAAGCTAAGACTTTTTTATATGACTCAAATAAATGGAAAATCGAAGGATCTGGTGATTTTCGTTCATGGAATCAATTAGATTTAGATTTTGAATCTGTTAACTTTTTTCAGTATTTACAAAACCCAACGAATAAAGGAATCCAATTTTATCGTTTAAGCCATTAATTTAATGGTTTTTAGAGGTTCAGAACAGGGTGGCGCGCGTGGTTTTACATTAATAGAGCTACTTGTAGTAATTTCTATTTTGGCAATATTAATTGGATTGCTATTACCTGTTTTGCAACGTGCAAAGCTTAAGGGGGCCAATACGATTTGTCTAAGTAACTTAAGGCAATTAGGCTTAGCTGGGCAAATGTACTGGGATGATAACAATGGGAGGGCTTTCCCATATCGATCTGCCCCATTGGATAGTGGTTACACTTATTGGTTTGGTTGGCTTGGTAAGGGAAATGAAGGGAGCCGAAAGTTTAATATCTCTTATGGAGCTTTGTACAAATACATCAAAGGAAGCGGAATCCAGATTTGCCCTAGATTAGATTATATTAATGAAAAGTTTAAACTTAAATCTGTAGGTGCTGCTTATGGCTACGGTTACAACCTTCATTTATCCGGCGATAAAAGTTCAAGCTCTGTTTTGATGGCATCTTTATCTAACCCAAGTGCTGTTGCGTTTCTTTCGGATGCTGCTCAGGTAAATACCTTTCAGTCTCCAGCATCAAAAAATAACCCGATGGTCGAGGAATTCTATTATATCAATAACCGAGAACAGACCGTCCATTTTCGTCATGATAAAAGTTCTTATGTTGCGTTTTGCGATGGTCGAGTTGAATTGATGGATTTTTTAAGAGGATCAATAGATCAAAGAATGCCAGAGCAGTGGATAGGGCGCTTGTCTTCTGGTGTATTATTACCTGAGAAAACTTCGGTTGATTAATTAATCTAACTTTTCAGTCTCGGTAGGATTTTCTGTTTTAGATTCTAATAATGCTGGGGCAATTGCTTTAAGTTCTTTTTCTATTCGGGTGACCTTTACCTCCAGTGGGGTATATTTTTTAACTATTATATCCTTCGTGCTACCAAAAGATACACGGACATTCAGGTTTGTTTCATTGACTCCTTCAGGTAATTCGAATGGATCTAAAAAAACTTTAACCGCTGTTGGGCTTGTAAGGTCTGGAGCTGGATCTGCGTCGGATGCTAATTCAACTTTTACTTCCTCGGGCTCGATTATATAGCGAGAGGTGTCATTAGGTGTTTGTAAAATCCTTAATGCGAAATTTTGAACAACGTTAACCCTATTTGTTGTTGATTCAGGTATGTTCAATGGGGTCGTAGGTGAAGCTTCGAACATAGTTGCCTCCTTAACCCTTTTTGGGTCGTTCGTTTGTTGCCGACCATTTATGGTATACCATATTGCAACTGCGGAAAGGATAGACAATGCTTTCCATCCAACATTACGAGTGAATATTTGCTCCCAAGTCATTTTAGATTGATGCTGGCTTGGTCTTAGAGTTGGTCTTTTTGTTTCGCGTTATTAAAGATTTCACCAAGTTAGGGAAACTTCGGTTGCGAAAAGGTGTAACAAAAATTGAATTTAATGTGCCCCTAAGTTTCTTTAAAGTTATAACTTGTGACAATTTACCTTTGTGAGCAGTTGAAATTGCTCCAGTCTCTTCAGAAACAATAATAACTAAAGAGTCTGATTCTTCACTCATTCCAATTGCAGCTCGATGTCTTGTGCCTATGGTTTTACTTATATCCTGTCGTCGAGTTAAGGGGAATATGCAGGCGGCACTTAAAATGCGATCTTCCTTTATAATAATGCCGCCATCATGTATTGCGTTATTCGGGAAAAAAATAGTTTCAATCATCTCTGGGGTCGCTTCGCAGTCTATCGGAATTCCTGATTCGACTACATCTTGCAAGTGAGTTGACTGTTCGATTGCAATTAGAGCGCCAATTTTTGAATCGCTAAGTCTATCGACAGCTTGAATAACAACTTCAATATTCTCTCTTTGTTCAAGTAAAGATCCAAAAAAAGTAAGATTTCCGAGACCAGCTAATAATCTTCGAAGTTCTGGTTGGAAAATAATTAAGGCAGCAAATGCAGACAGCCCAAAGAAATAACTTAATAAAGATTCTAGAACCTTAAGGTTTAGGCCTATGCATAATAAAAGGCCAATAAGAAGTCCAAGGAAGGCGAGTACAATCGGCCATCCGCGTGTTCCTCGAAAAAAATCTAGCGTATAATAAATGGCAACTGATAATATACCGATTTCGGCAATGGGGCGCCAATATTGAAGCCAGTTATTATCAAGTGTTTGTTCCATTATTGATTTCAATCAAAGCCTCTGCCATGCGTATAGCTTGAACGGTCTCTGCAACTTCATGTGCTCTTATTATTTGTGATCCTTGGATAGTGGCCCAAGCGGCACAAGTAAGCGAAGCGGGTAGGCGTTTCTCTAAAGGAACTCCAAGGAGTTTATCAATAAAGGACTTTCGAGAAGCCCCAACTAAAACCGGACGCTGAAATACATTAAACTTATTCAAGTGACTCATCAACTCAATATTATGATCCAATGATTTTCCGAAGCCAATGCCTGGGTCAATAGCTATGTGGTCAATGGATATTCCGTAATCTAGAAGACTATTTAATCGTTCTTTAAAAAAATTGCATACATCTTTACAGACATCTTTGTAAAAGGGATTTTTTTGCATTGTTTGAGGAGCCCCTTTCATGTGCATACATATATACCCAGCCTTAGTATTTGATATGACCTTCCACATTTCAGCATGATTATTATTTGCCCCGATATCGTTTATTATAGAGGCTCCGGCACCAATAGCCTCTTCTGCAACGATTGGCTTATGTGTGTCTATGGATATAATTAATTCAGTTTTCTTGGCTAACTGATTTATTACAGGGATTACTCTGTTTAATTCTTCTTTGACGGATATTGAAGCAGCCCCAGGACGAGTAGACTCTCCGCCAATATCTAAAATATCAGCACCTTCTTCAACAAGTTTTAAAGCATGATCGACCGCCTTGTTAGGATTAAAAAAAAGGCCCCCGTCTGAGAAAGAGTCTGGAGTGACGTTAACTATTCCCATCACTAATGTTTTGCGAGGGAAATTGTATTGATGCTTTCTGGTGATCCAGCGCATATTAAGTATTATTGCCAGTTCGATGGCATGATTGAGGAAGAACCGATCATTTAAGATCTAAAGTTTGAATTAGAATTTTTTCAAGTGCCTGAGTCGATGGAGGAGGACCAAACATGACGCGATTCTTAATTATTGTTTGTGGCATTATAGTGGTTTTTCCATTTTTACTGTTTAAATTGTATACTTCGATATTTGTTGAAAGTTGATCTAATAAAGATTGGCTATTAATAGTCTCATTCAATATTTTTTCCCCAACGATTTTTTCAGCGTATTCGCGAACTTTAGAAAGTTGTTTCGGGAAGTTGTGGTTACTGAATAGCCATGTATCAAATTCCTCGTATTTTCCGGGAGAAATTTGATGAACTGCTAAGCAGATTTTGGCATAGTTACATGCATTAATATGATCTTTTTGAGTGGTTTTTATAAGAGGGTTGCATTTGCTGTCTAACGGCATTGGGATCATAATGCATGCTAACTTGTTTTCGTATTTGGGCAGGACTTCTCGAATGTAGCTGTGAAGCGTGCGACAATGGTGACATGTATAGTCAAATAGTATTGCAATACGATTTTTTGCGTTTCGATCTCCTATGATCGGAAGTTTAGAAGTAATTAGGCTGAGTTCAGTTTTTGGGATGGGGAATGGGGCTTCTTTGTTGTTCAGTTTATTGGCAGTAATATTAATTTGATTTGGATTGGAGGTAATCTTTGGTTGTGTTTCATTATTAACAGTATTGGTTTCAGAATTCCCAAGTTCAATAATTTTTGCGGCAGGCTTTTGTTTTGGGAAAAGATATTGAGTTGCCCCTATAATAGTTATTAGAGTGATCATTGTTAAGATCCCTCCAATTATATTTATTTTAACATTTAATCGCTTTGCAATTACTCCAGAACGAGCGAGGAAGATTCCTGCCGCAGTCATTGCTAATACGTGTGCTGTGCAGCAATAGGGGCAGAATGCCTTAATTACTAAAGTCTGTATGGCAATGAACCAAATGCCCGCACCAATAACTCCAAATGCGCAAAGTGTAAGAGTGTTTAATGATCGTATATGATTCTTAATTTTAGGAGAAAGTAAGTGATCTTTTAAACCGAATGTTTTCAGAAAGAATACTAGGTAAAGTACAAGCCCTGGTATAGATACTGGAATTCCAAGTAAGTAAGCCCATTGACTATTAAGGACTTTGTTGCAATCTGATTCAGGCCCGCACCCAGGAACATCTCCACCTTGTTTTAGAGTTAATAGAGCCAAGTAAGCTGTAATAATTGATGCGGAAATAAGGAGAGCTCGAGTTATTTGAATCCAGTTTCCGACTAGAATTTTATCGTCGTGTGACTTGCCTCGGTTTGATTTGGACTTGCTCATTACTTTTATCAACGAAAATATTTATTAAATGAACTTATTGTTGATTTAGCCGCTTCATCTGAGTTTGGAAGTGGAAAAGCTTCTGCTGAAACAAATTGATCAAAGCCGATTTCATTTAGAGCCTCGGAAATTGGTTTGTGATTCATATGACCAAATCCTGCTGCATGTCGATTGCTATCGACGAAGTGGACGTGGCCAATTTTATTGCCGCTATTTTGGATTGCTTGATGGATGCACTTTTCTTCAATATTCATATGAAATAGATCTGCTAGTATTTTGATATTCTCACAATCTAGCGTGTTCAGATATCTCACAGTATCACCAATTGTATTAAATAAGTTAGTTTCGTAGCGATTTAGAGGTTCATAAAGCAAAGGGGTTTTATATTGATTTGCGTATTCGCCAAGTTCATTAAGGCCAGAGCTTAGCCATTCGATTGCTTGTTCTTTACTAGTGCCATTTCCGTGTCGTCCTTGCATTGACCCAATAATAGCGGGTGCTCCAAGATTGCCTGCAAAATCAATTATGCTTTTTATAAACTCAGTTGCTTTGTTGCGAGTGTTAATATCTTTGCTAGTAAGGGAAAGGTTGTGAACTAGCATTCCAGCTCCAGTTCCCATTGCAGCAAATTGAAGATTATGTTTTGATAATAAATCTTGGAATTGGTTTTTGTCTACGGATTCTGTGCTGCGAGGAAAGATCTCCACTCCGTCGAAGCCTAATTCTGCTGCTTTAGCACAGTTATTAGGTAGATCATCCCAATATACAAATGGCCCCCCCTTGGCTTCTGGTACAAGGGAAATCGTTACGCTTGATTTAATCATATTAATAAAAGGTTAAGACTCAGTCTTGGTTGGGCTTGTTGCAAGAGAGAAGTTAATATTTGTTCAATTTCTGATGTTCATTAACTAAACAGAATTTATTTAATGTGGCGATCTGCGAAATTTAAATATTGTTCCCAATCGAAGTCTGTTACGTCGTGTTTTCCTGAACGAATATGATACCCAATATTACCACCTACTGAATGATTGTTTTTTGGTTGATTAGGTGAATCGAGTCCTTTGAGGTTGAATAATTCATAAACAGGGCTGGCGTAATATGCTGATAGAAATTCACCTTTTGGATCTGCCCATTTATCTTGAGATGCGCTTGCAATATACACAGGGCGTGGTGCTGCTAGTGATATTAGTAAGTGTTGGTCTACGGGGAGGTCGTTTATTCGGTCGTTATATTTGTTAAAATTATCGCAAAACCAATGAGGGAAACTTTTGTTTATTCTTTTTACTGTTTCTCCAAATTCTCGGCGACTAAGAGCAGCGCCACCGCAACCTGAATTATTTGATATCACAAGTGCAAAACGTTCGTCTTCGGCACCTGCCCATAATGCAGTTTTGCCAAGGCGAGAGTGGCCCATAACGGCAACTTTTTTCGCATTAATATCTTTGTCAGTTTCCAGGTAGTCCAAGCACCGGCTAAGGCCCCAAGCCCATGTGGCTATACTCCCCCAATCGTTTGGTTTTGGTTTACTGTAAAGCCTGTGAACGCCATTAGAGAAGTTATCATCGAAGTCTGGATCAATATCTCCATAATATATAGTCGCAAGGGCATAACCGCGATTGAGAATTTTTTCTACGGCCCATCGAGATTGCCTAACTCCTCGAGATTTCTCTCCTGCTCTATTGTTTTCTATATCCCATTTTTTTTCATTTCGAACCCATGACCGAGTTATGGAAATTCCGGGATCAGGGTTTATGGTGTGATTGCCGTAGAAATTTGTAGTTAAAAAGGTTGGGAAAGGGCCATCCTTGCCTTTTGGTAGATAAATCAGAAGTGAAGCTTCAGGTGTTTCTTCTTTTCGTGCGAATGTAATTAATACTTCTCGACGAATAGCACTTCCGTTTAATGCGGTTGGATCGTTTTGTATAACTTTAAATTTTAGTCCGCTTGGTTTTTCTTTGCTATGTCCATATACATGTTCGCGGAACAGATTAAGTATTTCGGGGCGTCTTTTGGTTTCCCATTCTTTTGCGGATTTGATCGGTGTGCCATCTTTCATGCTGAGAGGTTCTGTTAGATTGTATTTAGGCACTTTATCTTCG
>SHAK01000053.1 GCA_004213515.1 Limisphaerales bacterium
AAGACTGGTTAACGGCCAAACGATAAAAATAGTACCAGTAACAAGCCCAGTAAATGGACCAATGAAACATAAAAAAACTGAGCCTACTGTTGGTAAAAGATAAACAAATCCAAAGGTTTTCCAAAACGCTTTTCCAAAAGAATGATTTCGCAAAGCAAACCAACATCCAGAGAAGTACAAAGCAAAAATATCCAGAAAAAAGCTAAGTAAAGGCAAGCAAACAAAAATTAAACCTATAATTGTTATACCAAATATTAATCCACCTTCATCTAACATTTCTGGATGCATAAGAACTTGAATGCAAATATACAAAACAGGGGCCATCATAAGGCTGATTAAAGGCCAGGCCCAAAAACTAGCCATAGCACGAAAGTGTCCACGCCTAAATTGTTTTTCATCTATAGGAGTCACAAGGATTTGCTCCAAAGCTCCAGACTCCTTTGCCTCTGAAATAGAAGAAACTGTATGACGAGTCAGATCGATTCGAAACCATAACGATCCAAGCCAAAGCAAACTCATTCCAGTAAAAATAAAAGACGGCTCAACCCTGTCGACTAAAGATGAATAGAGTGTGATAGCCAACCACGCTACAGCAATATACAAAATTAAAAAAATCCGTGACTGTCGCATTGATGCATTACGATTAACCAACCAAGACACAGGATTACTATTTAAATGTTGCGAACGAAAACTATTAAAATCAGATAATATAAAATGTTTTTTACGAAACAAAACTTCACGATCCTGCCAGCTCTTAGGAACAATCCATGAAGCTAATCCCAGAAAAAATATCGAAGCAAATAAACCAGCGCAAATCCACAACGGATACCATCCAAACCCAGGCAACCCCGGGCCAATTTGAGGGATATGGGCTCGATAAATTGCAAATACAGGACTCACAAGACTAAATGTCTCATTTACTCCTCCCATCAAAAAGTAAATTAAAGGTACTATCGTAATAATTACTAAAAATAATAAAGTGTAAAAAATTGACTGACCTGTTCGACGACAAATAGCTGAAAAGAATATTCCACAGGAGAGTGAAAAGATTAGAATATTCAATAAAGCAAAGACGGTTCGCAAAAACTGAGTATTGGTTACTCCTCCCATCAAAAGCGGTAAAGCAAGCACAGGCAACACTGCAAGCACTCCATAAAATGAACGGAGCGAACCCGAAAACATCTTACCTAATACTACGTCGTAGCCTTGTAGATCTGTCAGAAACAAAAGCCCAAGGGTTCCATCATTTTTTTCTCTAGTTAGCGTGTCTGTAGTAGTCCACAAACCAGCCAATAGGCAATATGTAAAACAGGACCAAGTCATAACCGTAAAAAAAACATCACCCTGCAATGAACCAGGTGCGTTTTGCCCAACACTAGAACCGACGAGAAGCCAAAATCCGCCAAGGGAAACCGCAATCATAGCTAAAATCCATCGGGATAACCAAGAACCCAATCCTCTTGATGCAATCAGTAGTTCTCTTTGTACAATTGGCAGATTAAACATGAGATCATGACCCTGGACTTACTGCTCTAGCCGCGGTTTCTCTAAACTTTTCACCAAGAAAGAAATTAGCCCTACCAACCCAAAATACACTATTAATTAATCCAACCAAAAACCAAAGTGCGAGCACTCCGTTTTCGTCAAAATTCCCACTGGTGGAGCTACCAATAATAAGAAAAAGTACAAAAAATACCAAATATGGTAATATATGAATTTTTAGTATAACTAGAGAAGAGCTGTAAACCGGTTTACGTAAAGTAAGACTTGTGTGCATACCAACAAAATAAGTAGCCCAAACATCAATGAAAAACATTAAGATACCTATTATGTAAAGTGGCAGCGTATCTTCAGAAGACAAGCCCATCATAAAAGGGATTAAGCATAGGGTTAATATAATAGGCCAAAGAAACTGCCATCTAATCCTCTCTCGGTGAGCCTTTGCAAAATCTTGATATTCAAGTGGTGTTGACAATAATAATTCAAGAGCAGATTCACCTCGATCAATTCGAAAACGTTCACAGGCAGCACCAGCCATCCACCATTTGAACATTGAAGAAACAAACCACAAAGTTACAAGAAAGGATCCACTTGCAGCAGATGTAAATTTACTTAATCCAAACAAATACTGAAAACCATTAGTCACAATCATCATAAATGTGAAAACAATAACGAATCCTAACCATACAACCCCAGGTCCAAACTTCTTTCGAGCTGCCAACCAATGCAGAGGATTTTTATCTAACACTCTAGATCTTCGATGTATATTATTAGAAGTCTTTTGTAGAACCATATTCGTTACAGTTTTTTCTGGTTGGTCTTGCCATGTTCGAGCTGTTTTCCATATGGCGAACAGAATCGAAAAAATCGAAAACCCAATTACAAATACCATTGAAATATTCCACTCAACATCTGCTTGGCCTCCCAAACCAAGCCCCCCATCTATTGCCAGTAAATAAATATTTCCAGTACTAAAAAGACTATAGATTCCACTTAGGCCACTTACAAATTCTCTACCAAAAATCTCATATAAGAACTCGTATATGAGCCCTACACCAAAATTTAGAAACAAAATAATGCCAAGAGCCGTACCTGTGACTACCTTCGACGACTTAAAAATTGCGGAGCATGCAATACCAACAGATAGCGAAAGAAAAAGAGTTGCAAACAATACAACGGCCATTCTAAGCACCAACATAGGATCCACCCCTCCCATCAATACCGGCACCACTAACATAGGAACAGCAGACAGCAAACCAAGCACTGCCTGAATAGTCCCCACACTCATTTTACCTAAAACCACCTCGTAGCCTCGCAAATTTGTAAGGAACAAAAGCCCTAATGTACCATTTCGCTTTTCCTCACTTAAACAATCTGCCGTCAGATATATCCCAGCTATATTACATAGAAAAATCATTATACCCGACACAACAAAAAACATATCACTACCCGCTCGATGCAACGGATATCCATCTGCAATAACAACAAAAATTAAAGCGTAGACGATCACAAAAAAAACTAGCAGTGCAATAGAGAAACGAGAGGTGTACGTCCCTAAACGGCGGGACGCAACGAGGAGCTCTCTGACAATGACAGGAAAAAGTTTCAAAACTAGCTAAACTTTAAACAGTAAATCTTCATACAAATACTAAAGGGGGAAAGAATTAATAGCAATTGCTTGGTTTTAATTCAGGAAACGACGACTGCACACCGCGTATAGTGACAGCATGAGCCGAAGTTGAAACAGCAAACCTAATAGCCTCAGCCATACCCAAATCGCTAGATAATGCGGAAGCTAATGAACCGTTGAAACAATCGCCGGCACCAACGGTGTCTATTGCATTCACTTTGGGGGCAGAAAACCAATTAGCTCCATCACTAGACAAATGGCACACACCTCTTTCCCCACAGGTAACAATCACTTCTCCAACACCAGTTTGGAACAACTTCTCCCCAGCACATTCAATATTACGTTTAGTTTTAACTGGCATACCAGTCAGCTCAGCCAACTCAAATTCGTTTGGCGTAATTATATCAACAAGTTGTAATAATGATTTAGATAAACGGCGACAGGGGGCTGGATCAAGTATGTTAAACACTCCTTGACTCTTACTCAAACTAAGCGCAGCCCGAACTGCAGGCTGAGGTATCTCCAGTTGAATCAAGCAATACTTGGCATTTGCAAATGCAGATTTAGCCCTTTCAATATGTTCTATAGACAAACAATCGTTAGAGCTGGCCGCCACACTAATAAGATTGCGACCTTTATCCCCAACCATAATGAAAGCAACACCACTTGGAGCATTCTGGTCTCGTACTACAAACTTTGTTCCAATCCCTTCCCGATCTAACCGGGCCATGGCATCATCACCAAAATCATCACACCCAATATTTGCAACAAAGATAACTTGTGCCCCGGTTCGTGCCGCGGCCACAGCTTGATTAGCACCTTTCCCCCCAGAAACAATCTGATATTTTCCACCAAGTACAGTCATACCCGGCTCAGGCAACTTAGCTGATTCAATAACTAGATCTGTATTTGAACTTCCAACAACCACAACGTCGGAGTTCTGTTTTTGCCGCTTAGCCATTTGGAAACAGCAAAAAGGTTAAGTGATCTTTTCAGAATCAAAATCCCCGTTTTTAAGCTTTTTCATGTAAGCATCCAGATCCTTTTTAACCCCACCTGAAAGGAAGTACAGGCCAAGCACATTTGGAAATGCCATCCCAAGAATCATTAAATCACCAAAATCAAGAACATTGGTCGAGGTAATAATTGACCCAAGAAAAACCATGATTAAAAACAGGATACGATAAACCATTGAAGAACCGTCCCCAAACAACCAAGCCCAACAACGTTCACCATAATATGACCAGGAAATCATTGTACTAAACGCAAACAATACCACTGCCGCGGAAAGAATATGAGGAAACCATGAAATCTCAGAAGCAAAAACCGTCGAAGTCAAACCTGCTCCATTGTTAACCGCTGCAAAAGGCTCAGCAACTTCAGCCGAGGAACCGCCAGCATAATGACCAGTAATAACGATGACTAATCCTGTCATTGTACAAACAATAATCGTATCAATGAACGGCTCCAGCAAAGCAACAATTCCTTCTCGGACTGGCTCTTTAGTCTTTGCTGCCGAATGAGCAATTGCCGCTGAGCCAACACCCGCTTCATTTGAAAATGCCGCACGCTTAAAACCTTGAACCAGCACCCCAATAAAGCCACCCCAGGCCGCACCAGGGTTAAAGGCACTATCAAAAATTGTCCCAAATGCATCTGGAATCTTTCCCGCATTATTTAATAGAATTACTATACACGCCAACATGTAAACCCCACACATTGTAGGCACAATTTTTTCTGCTGTCTGAGCAATACGCTTTATACCACCAATTATAACTAGTCCAGTAAGAGCTGCCATGATTAAGCCAAACACCCACCGATGCTCACCAAGCCACGGAATTGATTCTTGTACTGCATTGAGCGATTGGTTGACCTGAAAAGTATTACCTCCACCGAATGATCCACCGATACATAAAATCACAAAGGTAACTGCTAAAATCTTACCAAAGGTTCTCAGAAACCCTATACCGGTCCTCTCTCCAAGCTCAGCTAAACCATTCTGCAAATAATACATCGCACCGCCCATCACTCGACCATCTGGCCGAGTAAGACGGTATTTTTGGCCGAGTGTACACTCCGTAAATTTAGATGACATTCCAAGAAACCCTGCAACGATCATCCAAAAAATTGCACCTGGCCCACCAAGGCTAACCGCAATGGCCACACCAGCAATATTACCCAAACCAACGGTTGCAGAAAGGGCAGACGATAGAGCCTGAAAATGACTAACCTCACCCTCCGCATCCTTATTGTCATACTTACCACGTACCACATCGATAGCATGTTTAAATCCACGAAAATTTATGAATCCCATTCGAATAGTGAAATAAGTCGCCCCAATAACCAGCCATGCAACAACTAATGGTACAGTAGCACCCTCACTGGATTCATAGACTGGAAAGAAAAAGACTGCAGCAATCCAACCAACAAACTTACCCACAATAGCATCAATCTGATCAGACATCCCAGTCTCCTTTGCTTCCTGCGCAAATGCGCCTACCCCTCCTAGAAAGAAGGATAGAAGTAGTGCGAATAATCGACTTACATATGAGAAGTTAAACTCAAAAGCTTTAGTCTTAAATTTTGTACATAATGTAGTTTTCATATCTTTAATTTTGTGAACTTAAAGAAAAAGAGCCGAGATTGTGTCGGCTCTTTTGTCATAAATTTAAATCGTTTGCGACTATTACTTAAAAGGATCAAAATGTTTTTGAATCAAATAAGAGTCGCGTTGAATTTTCATGATTTGATCATGCTTGATACTTGACGCATGTCCGTCGAAGTAAGCAGCGTTAATTCCAGTACTATGCATAGTATGAAGCCTTCCTCCTACAGCACTGACACCATTGCCGCCTCCAAATGCAGTACCACCTGGATGGAAACTAGCATTACGCATAGAATGAGGATCTTCATTGAGTAACAAAAACTTATCAGAAGGGCTTCTCACAGCAGAAAATTTAACCCCCGGATTTGCCTTTCCTGTTATACCATTTAAGAAACTTGTCATGCTGAAATTCACACGCAATGCACGGCCAATTTCACCAGTACTTGGACAACGATAAACCCCATAAATAGTCTTGTTACGCGTATCAGGTTGTCGACCGTTACGAATAATATCCTGCCCAGTCACATAGGGAAATACCGCACCTGCCTCAGCATGAAAGGCAATATTTCGATCATATTTTGCCCAATTCCTGCGAGAATCTTTTACAGCATCGCCTGGGCCACCCCAAACCCAATCCTCATGCCAATTACGATCCGTAGAGCCAGCAAAAGGAAGATGATCATCATTATCATCCTTGTAGTTGTAAATCCCCAGAGCTACCTGCCGCATATTACTAAGGCATTTTATGGAGCGACCACTTTCCTTGGCCTTAGCTAAAGCAGGCAATAACAAGGAAGCCAGAATGGCAATAATAGCTATCACAACCAATAGCTCAATAAGCGTGAATGCGGATACTCTTGAAATTAATACTTTCGGTTTCATCGATCGCATATAGAAATTATGGTTATGATTTAATGAAATTTCCACTTTTTTCATAAATTAAAAAAATGACAATAATTGCTGAAAAATCAATAATTGCCGGTTTTACTGCACAACTGACAATCCTTACTCGGTTTTAGATTTACCGAATGAAAGGACATCGATCGAAGATCACAATTAAGTAAACGTTTGTAAAGTGGCACTCCCAAACCCGTCAGAATTTTAATCACCTCCATTGCGCCTAAACAACCAACCATTCCAGAAACTGCACCAATAACAGGAAAACGTCGCTGCCAATCATGCGGTTTTTCTGGATACAAGCATCTCAGACAACCCGTCTTTCCTGGTGCAAAACTAGTAATATGAGCTTCTGTCTCAAACATCGCACATTCGACCATTGGCTTAGACAAGCGAACACAAGCATCATTCATCGCATATCGTTCCTCAAACAAGGGAGCGCAATCAACCACAAGATCAGACTTGGCAACCAATTCGGAGGCATTAGATTCACTGACATTTTCCGAGATTGGAACAATCTCAATTCGAGGGTTCAACCCTTTGAGCATCTGCACAGCAGTTTCAATTCGCAATTGACCAATTGCATCATGTCGCATGAGCAACTGTCGGTTTAAATCACTCGGCTTAAGATTACCTCCATGAGCCAAAACCAAACGCCCTACCCCTGCCGCTGCCAACTCAAAAGCAACAAGACCACCTAGCCCTCCAATACGACTGATCATCACTGTCGCACCCTTAAGACGACGTTGTCCCTCTTCACCGAAACCGGGCACAGTGGTTTGCCAGGAGTATACCTCACGCTCAAAATCCGTTAATTCTGGCAATGTAATAGACTCAGGCATCGTAATGCACTTTACCATCGACCAATTGGTAGTGTCTGCCTCCCAATCGTTTTGCTTCACTAGGACTATGAGTAATATGCATCACCGTAACCCCAGTCTTACCGTTCACATGTTCAAGCAACTTACACATCTCATCATGAAGCTCCTCATCAAGGGCACTCAGCGGTTCATCTAGACAAAGTACCGACGGCTTATGCGCTAATGCACGCCCAAGTGCAACCCGTTGCGCTTCACCTCCACTAAGTTTATCAGGCATCCTATCTAGTAACTCACCCAAGCCAAGTAGTTCTGCCAATTCCTCTACTCGTCGAGAAATCTCGTCTTGGCCAAGCGAGCGTAATACTAAAGCAAATGCAAGTTGCTCACGAACTGGCAGAGTTGGAAAAAGAGCTCTATCCTGAGGAACATAGCCGACTCCGCGCTCAGCAGGTGGCAAGTGTGTTACGTCACGATCACCAAGAATAATTTTACCTTGATCGATTTTTCTTAGTCCGCAAATTGCCTCTAACAATGTAGTCTTACCGCAACCGCTTCGCCCCATCAGCACACCGTATTGACCAGAAGACAAATCCAGCTCGATGTCAGAAAGTTCAAAGTCTCCCTGTTTTATAGTGATATCAGCAAGATGTATCATGCAAAGATTCGTTTCATCCCCAAAGTTCTAGCCACAATAAAAACAACAGCGGCCGCAGCAATCATAATCAAAGAAACAGCCAACATTCCTTCAGTCCGACCAGCTTGCAGCTCTAAAAAAGCACTAGTTGGCAACACCTCGGTTTTCTGTCGAGTCGCTCCTGCAAATACTAAAATCGGACCGAACTCACCCAAAGCTCTTGCCCAAGCCAACGTGCCAGCAGCAAGCAAACCGCCCTTGGCCTGTGGCATAATCACCCTCCAAAATGCCTTTTTTCGATTACAACCTAGTGTAAGTGCCACTTGCTCAAATCGCTGGGGGATTTGGTCAAAAGTCACTCGCATCGTGCGGACCGCAAAAGCACAAGCAACCATAAATTGTGCTAATACCACAGCAGGCCATTTATACACCACAGCATCACTCAACCAATCGGGCATATAGCGAAAAAGAATCAATAGGCTCAATCCGACTACTAACGGTGGCAAGACAATCGGAATATCTAGAAGCGTGTCAATTAAAGCTTTTCCTCGAAACTGAAAACGGCTCATGAGATATCCAATGGGAACTGCAACCCAAAGGGAAAATAAAGTTGTAAGCGTGCAACTTATCAGGCTGAGCTTAATTGAAAAACGAATATCTCGACTCCGCAACGCCTGTATTAGCGGGTTTGGCTTTGATATAAGAATTGATCCAGCCAAACTTGCTCCTTCTTCAAGCATAAATGAAAGTTGATCAGAAGTAGTCTCAGTGATTTCCCGAATACCATCCCAACCCACCTCATCAGACGAACTTACGCGTATGAATTCACCCCAAAGCAACCCATGTGGCTCATCGGTAGTTAGTGTTGCCACGTTATTAGTGATTGCAAAATTCTTTAATCTTACTTCTGGGCGTAATGAAGCTGTTACTGGCTTACCCTGCTCGATTGAGATAAGAACAACCTCACTTGAGTCAGCTATAAATAATCCTGTTCCCAATAAAGCACCATCAACTAGACGCAGTCCTTTTTCATTTTTTCCAGCCCTAAAAAAGTATCGACGCCCTTTTTCGGTTGGAACGATTACGCCAGATTCAATATGACGACCCTGTCGCACCATCTCATTACCTAGCACAGGCTTATCCACATAATTTAAAAAAAATAAATCAGCCAATACCATGGAGACGATAATCAATAAATAGCTCCCACCTAATATTCCCAGTCCAATCAAAAAAGGTTTATCCGAAGCAACACGTAATACTAGTGGTTCTTTATCCTTCATTCGCTATCAGCCTCCCACTGGAAACCTAATTGTTCAAATCTTCGGCGCGAAGTTATTGATGCAAGTCTTGTCATTAGTCGACTAGCCAAATTCGGATATATGGTAGTTTTTCTAGCCGCCACATTCTGCACTGCAATCGCATACTTCTTTTCCAAAGGCACAAATTCAAAGCGCTCGTTCAAATGCTGTATATTAGCTTCATAGACCATAGCCACATCTAATTGTTCTCCGGCTTCCATCGTTTGAACTAGCGTATGGGCAGTATCTGCCATCATCACTATGTTTTTTTTCACTTCATCAAATTGACCAGTCTCACGAATTAGCTGATGACTCATCGCCCCCAAGGTACTGGCTTTTGGATCAGTGGTGCCAATCCGCAAACCTGGATTATCCAAATCATTCAAAGACTGAATACCTAATGGGTTGCCTTTAGCAACTAGCATCACAATACGAGTACTTGATAATCTCAAATCAGGACCAAATGGATTACCCATTTTCTTTTGAATCATATCAAGATATGAAGCATCACATGTCATAAACAAATCCGGCAATCCCTGATCACCCGTCTGCATCTTGCCAACTAATGTCCCACAACCTGCATAAACAACATCTACAGTACATCCTTCGCGTTGTTGAAATTCTTTAATGGTCTTCTCTATGGCCTCACGATTAACTCCTCCGCAATCAATACGTAATTGGGGGGTTAGCGCCCATACATCGCCAGCTATTGGTTGAAAATCATGCGTAGCAAATACTTGGCCTCCCTTAGATGGAGCTGCCAAGTAACGGGCAAACTTTAATGCATTTGAGGGTCGAGCTGTACTTGAAGTGACAGCCACCGAAATATCCGCCTTGCTAGATTCTAGCTCAGGAAGGTCAACCACTTTCAAACCAAACTGCCTTGCTACTGAATTCCAGATAAACGCCCCATCTGTTCCTGCGTTTTCCTTCACAGCCAATGCTGCCTCTGTAACTGTAGGGAATGTGGCCATCTTGTTAGCATCAATTGACGCCCAATGACCAGAGCTCTGAAGCATTTTTTTTGTTTTTTGCCCTACCCCTGCAAGAGGATCGCACAGAACAATCGAAAGTTTTCCCTTTAAAACAGCGTCAACATTTTCTGGCAATTGCACAGAATCAGGCTTCATAGCAAACACAACCTTCCAAGAAGCTACTTTCATTGATTCCGCTGTAAGGCCATCTGCAGCAGCTCTTTCGGTATAAATATAATCAGCCGGTATATAGACGTCTGCTCTTGCGATACCTGACTCTCGATCCGTTTTTAATTTATTAGCCAAAACACCGCTACTTGCGTATTCCAAAGCTATTTTAACACCAAGTTCCTGTTCAAATTTCCCAGCAACTTCCTCAACAGCTCTTTTCACCCCGGCAGCGCAGTATACAAGCAACTCTTGATTTTTATCCGACTCCTCCGAAGATGAATCATTCTTCAAAATAAACACCATTAACGATGCCAAAAACGCAGTTACTAATAATAACAGCCAACCATTACCACCCCTTACTCCGTATTTATCAGAAGATTTCGCCATAATGAACCGTTAGGGGTAACTTTGCCGTCCCGTTGGCATGGAAACAAGTTCACAAAAAATCTTGTTGGATTGACCGGCATCATTCTAAAGAGACCAACCGAGGCTTGACCGAACACCAGCTAAGGCTTCACGTTCTTCTAGACAGATGGGTGAGACCCTAAAATCCAATCCAGAGCAAATAGCCAGATACATTCAGCAAAGCATGCCAGCCGAGGGGCTCTTTGACGGACACCAATGGCGTGTGGCTACAAAACCCTTTGAGCTTGATAAAAAAATCGTAAAGCAACTCGAAAAGCTAGGACGAATACTTCTCAAATTTTACAAGGCCACTAATATGATTTATCGGTGGAGCACCGAGGATAGATTACCAAAATGGCCAGCTGAGTGGCTCGACCGAGGTAAACCAGAATCGTTGATAAATTTGCAACGACACAAGGCTTTTAAAAATGAACTGCCTCGTGTTATCCGCCCTGATATTTTGTTGACCGAGGAAGGATTAAAAATTACCGAGCTAGATAGTGTCCCAGGCGGAATTGGATTAACGGCATGGCTTAACCGCTCCTACTTCGAAGCCGGCAGTAATGTTATTGGCGGTCCAACCGGAATGATTGATGGTTTCTCCGGAATTTTTGGAAACGCGGAAAAGATTCGCATGATTGTATCGGATGAATCTGCCACCTACCGCCCAGAAATGGAATGGATAGCAGAACAAATTGGAAGCGATCGCTGTAGTGTGCACAACCAAGATTATATTAATTTTAAAGAGGGGGATGCTGTATACCGTTTTTTTGAATTATTTGATCTAGAAAACATACCAGCAGCTGAAAACATTTTCCAAAGAGCCATCGAACAAAAAATCAAAATCACTGCTCCACCAAAAACATTTCTTGAGGAAAAGATGACATTTGGACTTTTCCACAATCGGAATCTCTCAGATGCATGGAGACAACAACTTGGCGATAATTTTAAAAACACCCTCGAGAGACTACTGCCTCAAACATGGATAATAGACCCTGAACCAATTCCTCCCCAAGCAGCTTATCCAGGCATCAACCTAACCGACTGGAATCAACTTAAGGATCTTTCTCAAAAAGAACGTAGCCTTATCCTCAAGATTTCAGGATTTAGCTCTCAGGCATGGGGTGCTAGAGGCGTTTGGCTTGGTAGTGATCTACCTCGCGAAGAATGGGCTGAGGCTGTGGAACAGGCAATCGACGAATACAAAGAATCACCGAGAATCCTTCAACGTTACCATCACCCAATTCAGGTAGATTCAGAATGGTTCAATTTTGAATCCGGCAAGCAACAACAAATGCAAGGGCGTGTCCGACTTTGTCCTTACTACTTTGTGCATGGAGAGTGGGATTCTGCACAAACCACTCTAGGGGGTGTCCTAGCTACAATTTGCCCGTCTGACAAAAAAATTATTCATGGCATGAGTGATGCGATCCTTGCTCCTTGTGCACTTAAGCAAACTTGATCGCTTGACAATCAGCCTTACCAAGCAAAATCTTCGCGCGGAATGAAAAATACTTTTAAATGTTCTACTCTGCTTGCAATAACATTTTTATTGGCAGGCTGTTCTGGAGGTAAAGAACTCCGCAGACTAGAGACATCATATAAAGTTCAACTAGAAGAATACGCTGAGCAATACAAAGACGGAGAAATAACCAAAGTTCAGCATGACAAAAAAGTAACACTTTTAAACTCCCGCTACGGAAACCGTCGGGCCCAAATGGAAAGAGAAATTTATGGCGACAGCTTAGACCGAAACCGCCCAGCCCCAATGATTAACCAAAACGCCGCAACCCGCAGTAGATATTAACATCTACTGCTTGTTAGTTGGTTTTCTTAGCAAGCGACTCATCAAGAAGTTTCCAACAAACAAGCTGCATCCGAGGGAAGTGAAACGGCCCTTTCCATAGATTACCCTTTAATGGCACGGAAACACTTCCGTCACGATGTAAGTATCCAAACCATTCGCCGTGCTCTGGATCAGCAAAATGCTCATAAGCCCAATTGTGTGCTTTCTGGTGCCAATCAGCATATTTTTTTTTCCTGGTTAATAACCAAGCAATAAGACATGCAATTATTGCCTCGTTATGTGGCCACCAAAATTTCATATCATGCCAATACTCCTGAACCGGCTTACCATGAATGTCACAAAAATATAAAAACCCTCCAAATTTTTCGTCCCACCCCCTAACCCACATCCAGTCCAAAATCTGACAACCAGTACGAATTAATTCTGGATTATTCCCTCTCAAACGAGCTTCCCACAATATAAACCAGGCACACTCGATCGCATGCCCGGGGTTTAGCATGCGTCCTTCGAAATGATCAATAATGGATCCGTCAAGAGCTACTGACTCCATCACGCATTCAACATCTGGCTTCATGAAATCCCGACGTATCTCATCAATTGCATCATCTATATCTGCAGTGAAACTTTCGTCGCCGAGGTTTAAACGTAATTCTTGAGCAGTAACTAACTTAATCATAGGCACACCGATGGACTTCATTGGACGTGTATCGGTAAATTTTGACTCTGTCAGAGGAGGATTAGAAAAATGCTTTTTAGCCAAAGAAAACAATTCCCGACTAGTGCCTGCAAGTGCGCTATCTCCTGTTGCTTTTGACAAAGATGCATAAGCTATCGAACCAAAGCACTCGGTAAATGCATAGCGCCTTTTTCGAATTGGACTTCCATCTCGTGTGACATGAAACCACATCCGTCCATCAGAATCCCTTCCGTGTCGCTCTATAAAACGCAAACCAGACTTTGCCCATATAAGCCAGTCACTTTTAGATTCCACGGTATTATAAAGTGTAGCCAATAACCAAGTGGCCCTGCACTGCTGCCACATCCCTTTGTCATCGTCCAGCAGACTACCATCACGATCTCTGGCCAAAAGGAATCCGCCATGATCTTCATCAACACAACGAGGAAACCAAAAAGGAAGCGTATCATTCAGAAGACCATCACGGTATGTATCCAATAGGCGTTTCTGATATTCGACATCCATAATCAGGAATTCTATAAAAGGCGAATTAACCCTAAAGGAATTCTACAGGTCGAGCTTGAATTCCGAGAACTAACAAAATTAAATAACGTTGAACCAACTTAATCTCATTTGGAATAATACTTTGATTATGCTAAATCAGTCTGCGCAGGACAAATAACAACCATGAAAAAAATAATACTATTTCCATTAATTTTTGGGCTTTTAGTTGGCTGCACGATGACTTTTGAAATTTCACCAAGAAAGGTTTCCTTGAAGAAATCTTCCACTAAAGTTGCCAGTTCTCCGAAAAAGACAAAAGACTCCAAAATAATTAACCAAAGCAAATCTATAAGCTTTAATGTAAAGGACAGCAAAAAAGGCGAACTGCATTATATTGAAACTAATGATGAGACTTCACTTAAAGCAATAAATCCAAAAGGAGAAGTGATCTTTGATGGGCCTATCAATTCCGAGGAACAAATATCCCAAGTCCCCACTATAATGCTTAATTGGCTTAATGAGGTAAAAGAAAAGATAAAGAAATGATTATTTGTAACCTATGACATTAATTTAAAGTATATTAGGTTCCATAAAATTTAAATTCTCACAAATTTATAATGAAAGTAATTGAACACATCACATTGGTCTTAGCCTTTTTCTCAGCTTCATTTTATGCAATGGCTGAAAACAAAATGAGGTCAGGAAAGTTAATGTCCAAAGAGGAACTGACTCAGAAATACGACAAAAACGATAACGGACAATTAGATTACACAGAGAAGATGGCTTTTCTGAAAAGTTTAAATGATAAAGAAAGAGATGCTTACCGAAAATATTT
>SHAK01000054.1 GCA_004213515.1 Limisphaerales bacterium
TCCGAAGCGGTGCAAATTCACTAGATAATAGTACAGCTACTCTCGGAATTTCTGAAGATCAATCCCTGCCAAATCCAGTGACAGGAGCTCCCGTGGCACTTCCAGAAATCGCCTTTTATAAAAAAGAAAATAATTACGCAGCCACGAAAATTGCCATAATTGCCTATCAGGCGAAGTCTAGAGAGCATGTTTTTTCTTCCGGCACGCTTCTTGGTGGGGCCTATGATAAGCACTTTCAATTACTAGGCATATTGCGATTAAGGTTTACTGATGTGCCAGAATTGCGTGTTCTAAAGCAAATAAACCGTCGTTTTCGCTGAAACAATATAAATCACATTGACGATTCTGTTAATATCGTTAGCATTCCTGCCCTCGAAATTCTCGATCTAGAAAACTCATTTTCTTTTAATTATGTCAGTTAAAGTAGCAATCAATGGTTTCGGTCGAATTGGCCGATTAGCTTATCGTGCAATGGTGGAACAGGGACTTGTTGGGAACGAAGTCGAAGTTGTCGCCGTTGGAGATCTTGTTCCAGCGGACAATTTAGCTTATCTCCTAAAATATGACTCCACTCAAGGCGCATTTAATGGTGAGGTTAGCCATAAGGATGATGAAACTCTATTAGTTAATGGTGCAGAAATTAAAGTCGTTAAGGCTCCCTCTCCAGCTGAATTGCCTTGGAATGATCTAGGTGTAGACGTTGTAATCGAATGCACCGGATTATTCACTGACGGTGAAAAATCAAAAGGTCATATTGAAGCTGGCGCCAAGAAAGTTATTATTTCAGCCCCAGCTAAGAACGAAGACCTAACAGTGGTTATGGGAGTAAATCATGATCTTTATGATCCTACGAATCATCATATTGTTTCTAATGCTTCCTGCACAACTAATTGCTTGGCTCCAGTAGTGCATGTCTTACTTAAAGAAGGTTTTGGTATCGCTGAAGGTTTAATGACCACCATTCATGCATATACAGCAACACAAAAAACAGTTGATGGCCCAAGCCGCAAAGCATGGCGTGACGGAAGAGCCGCTGCTACAAATATAATACCTGCTAGCACTGGTGCAGCTAAAGCAGTCAGTCTAGTATGCCCTGAAGTTAAAGGTAAGTTAAGTGGCATGGCCTTTCGCGTACCAACTCCAACTTCTTCAGTAGTTGATTTGACTTTTAAAACGGAAAAACCCACTAGCTATGAGGAAATATCAGCTGCAATGAAGGCTGCCAGCGAGTCCTACTTAAAAGGAATTTTGGCATACACAGAGGATGCTGTAGTTAGCACAGACTTCATCCACTGTGCAAATTCTAGTATCTATGATCAAGGAGCTGGTATGGAGTTAAACGAAAACTTTTTTAAACTTGTTAGTTGGTATGACAACGAATGGGGTTACTCAAATCGTGTGGGAGACTTACTAAAATTAATGATAGAAAAAGGTCTTTGAAGCTCTAAATTTAAGGTCAATGACAAGTCATACAGACGATATATACGGTGATCTTCCTCCAATTGGCGTAGGTCAAGAAGTTCCTGAATTCCAGATGGAAACTTATGAACCTAGTACCGGTTCATTTGGAGAAGTCAATCTTGCAAATATTAAAAAAGAAGGGCAATGGACTATTCTTGTTTTTTATCCTGCTGATTTCACTTTTGTATGCCCAACTGAACTAGCTGATTTAGCGGCACAAGAAACAAAACTAGCCGAGCTTGGGGCAAAGGTTATATCTGTTTCTACAGATACAAAATTCAGCCATTTAGCTTGGTGCCAAACAGAGAAGCTAATGGCCGATGTAAAGTATACAATGGCAGCGGATACTACTGGCTTAGTTAGTAGCACATTTGGAGTTTATGACGATGAAACCGGCCTTACTCTTCGAGGAACATTTATAATAAACCCTGAAGGGAAACTAGTTAGCAGTCATGTTAATTTTTATAATGTTGGCCGAAACATGGAAGAGCTTGTTCGCATTATGGAAGCTAATGCACATTGTGCTACTAACCCATCAGAAGCCTGTCCTGCAAAATGGTCACCAGGAGCAAAGACTCTCACTCCAAGTGAAGGCATGGTTGGAAATGTCTATGAAGCTCTTAACGGATAATAAAAAAAGGCTCTTGATTTGAAAAAAAGCGACGTACTTGTACGTCGCTTTTTTGTATCTATTAAAAGAAAAATAAGATTAATTTATAATCATACCAGCAGCTACTGTATTATTAGATTGCTCATCAATTAGAACAAAGCTACCAGTAACGCGATTACGACGATAACGATCAAAATGTATTGGAGCACTTGTTTGGAGAGAAACTCGAGCTATATCATTGAGCCCAACATTGCGATCATTCTCAACTTTATGAAGTGTATTAATATCTACTTTATACTTCATTTCTTTCAACAAGCATTTAACCTCATTAGTTGTATGTCTTATGGTATAACGACCGCGCTCAATAAGATCGGTTTGAGAGCTAAACCATACTAACATCGCCTCTATCTGCTGACTGCTTTCTGGCGGGTTATTTTGTTTAACGATCATATTTCCTCGGCTAATATCAATCTCGTCTTCAAGAGTAAGCGTAACCGACATTGGCGCAAAAGCCTCTTCCAAGTCTCCTTTGATATCATGAACTCTTTTAATTCTTGATTGAAAACCGCTTGGAAGGACTGTTATTTCGTCTCCTTGTTTAAAAACCCCACCTGCAACACGACCAGCATATCCACGAAAGTCGTGATACTCGTCGCTATGTGGACGAATAACCCACTGCACAGGAAAACGAGCATCTACATGATTATGTTCATTTCCAATGTACACATTTTCCAAAGTGTACAGAAGTGGACTACCTTTATACCAATCCATATTTTCTGAGTGATCGACAACATTGTCACCAAGCAACGCACTAATTGGAATAAAATCAATGTGTGGAACATCAAGACGTGAAGCAAACTCCTTATATTGAGAAACAACCTTGTTAAATTGATCCTCACTCCAATCAACCAAATCCATTTTATTGACACAAACTACAATATGCTGAATTTGCAACAAACTAGATATAAATGAGTGTCGACAAGTTTGTTCAATAACACCATTCCTGGCATCAATTAAGATGATTGCCAAATTAGCTGTAGAAGCACCTGTAACCATATTTCGCGTGTACTGAATATGACCTGGAGTATCAGCAATAATGAACTTTCGTTTAGGGGTTGCAAAATAGCGATACGCAACGTCAATGGTAATTCCTTGTTCACGTTCTGAACGCAATCCATCAGTCAACAATGCTAGGTTTACATTTTCATCACCACGCTGCTTGCTTGACTGCTCAACCGCCTCCCATTGATCTTCAAAAATAGACTTACAATCATAAAGCAAACGCCCGATGAGGGTGCTTTTTCCATCATCAACACTCCCTGCAGTTGTAAACCGCAGCAAATCCATATCAAGATAACCTTTAGTATCAGTGCTCATTAAAAAAACTTTCTAAAAGTAGCCTTCTTTCTTTCGGTCCTCCATTGCTGTCTCACTTCGCTTATCATCAGCTCTTCCCCCTCTTTCAGTTTGCCTAGCAGCGGCAACTTCTTCAATAATGTCATCAACATTGTTGGCCACACTCTCAACCATCCCTGTGCAAGTCATATCACCAACCGTTCTACAGCGGACATTCCCACTTTCCCACTTTTCGCCTTCAAGCAAAGTTATATTTTCGCATTTACCAAGTAAAATATTACTCCTGCGAACGAATTCACGATTATGAGAAAAGTAAATACTCGGCAAAGGAATATCTTCAAGTTTGATATATTGCCAAACATCCATTTCCGTCCAATTGCTCAATGGAAAAACACGAAAGTTTTCACCAAAGTCCATTTTACCATTAAACAAATTCCAGAGTTCAGGACGCTGATTCTTTGGATCCCATTCACCAAATGAGTTTCTATGGGAAAAGAAACGTTCCTTAGCTCTTGCTTTTTCCTCATCACGTCTGGCCCCACCAAGACATGCGTCATAATTGTTCTTCCCTATCACATTAAGTAATGCCGGAATTTGTAATCTGTTACGGCTTGGATTTAAGCCGGGCTCCTCTTTAACCCTCCCTGCATCAATCTCCTCCTGTACACTGGCTATAACTAAATCTCCTCCTACATCCTTAACTAGATCATCACGAAATTGAATAGTCTCTCCAAAATTATGCCCGGTATCTACATGCACCAGCGGAAAAGGTAGTTTTGCTGGCCAAAATGCCTTCTGCGCCAAACGAACCATTACAATAGAGTCCTTACCACCTGAAAATAATAGTGCCGGCTTTCCAAATTGTGCAGCTACTTCTCTCATTATGAAAATCGATTCTGCCTCCAACTGCTGCAAGTGGGTTAATTGATAATTATTATGATCACTCATCCTACTATTGTTTCTCCGATGATACTCTAGGCCTAACAGCCTGAAAAAGCTGCTTGAGAGATTCGCTCTCGGTTTGGGTATTTGTATTTAAAATCAAATCCGCCAAGTCACGAGGTTGAGGTGCCTCAAAAGAGGAATCCATTCCTGTAAATTGCTTAACCTTTCCAGTTTTTGCTTTAGCATAAAGCCCTTTAACATCTCTTTGCTTACAGGTTTCAAAATCACACTCAACGTAAACCTCAAAAAAATCTTTCTTACCAATAATTTTTCTAGCCATAGCGCGCAGCTCGTTTCTTGGACATATAAAAGATGCTATAGTCACAACACCTGCCCGAACAAAAAGTTTGGCTACCTCAGAGATACGTCTAATGTTCTCCAAACGATCATCATCCGAAAAACTAAGATTACTATTCAATCCTGAACGAATATTATCTCCATCAAGCACCTGAGTGAAAATCTGTTCATCATACAAACATTGCTCTAAAGCAGTTGCCAAAGTACTTTTCCCACTACCCGATAAACCATATAGCCACACAACCAAACCATGCTGATTTAGAAGAGACTCCTTGCCCTTCCGTGTTATCATATTCTGAAAATTAGGATGAATATTTTCTGGAATAGTCATTAAATATTGAAATCAGTTGATACATTCTCATGCAATCCACATTCTCGCTTTAAACCAAAGAAGCGCGTTTCCTCCTCACTCATTCCATCCTCTAACTTTCGTGTAGTATGAATATCTCCTATAGAAATATAACCCTTCTGCCATAGTGGGTGATAAGGAAGATCATTTGACTTCAAGTAGTCATGTACATTCTTGTCTGTCCAGTCGATTATTGGATGCAACTTAATCCTTCCATTTGATAAGACAAGTACAGGTAAATCTTCACGCGAAGAACTCTGTTGACGGCGAAGACCTGCAAACCATGCTTTAGCTTTTAGCTCGTCCAATGCCCGATTCATCGGTTCGACTTTATTTTCACGGTTATAAGACTCTATTCCATCGATTCCCTGCTCCCAGCGCTTTCCATGAATCGCTTCCTGCCAAGCTGGACTTCTCTTTGATCGGTATACTTTCAAGTTTACTCCAAGTCTATTGACTAAACTTTCGGCAAATTCATAAGTCTCAGAAAATAAATATCCCGTATCGACAAAAATAACAGGTATATTAGGTGAAACTTTGGTAGCAAGATGAAGCATTACAGCCGCTTGAGCTCCAAAACTTGAAGACAAAACTAGTCGACTTTTAAACTTTCTCAATCCCCACCTCACACGCTCCTCTGCATCAGATTGCTCTAAATACTGATTAACTTCAACTGGATCAAAGTCAAAATCCAAACCAGAATTATTAATAACTGAAGATGACAAAATAAATTACCTATACTCGATAGGGTTGGTTGAGATTAAGGGGGAATTAAATTATGTCAAATTTTTAATTGATAATGAATGTTTAGAGTCATTTAAAAATTCCAATAAGATATTATCGTTTAAATAGTAGAAAGGATCATTGCAGCTGTTTTCTCTACTGCTCCATCATTCTCCTGAACAACTTTTTGAGCAGCTTTTCCAAGTGCATTTCTCTTACTTTGGTCATTTATTAATAATTCTATAGCTTTCTCTAACTCAAACTCATCAGCAACTTGAACCGCCGCTTCATTAGAGAGAAATTTTTCTGTAATTTCTTCAAAGTTTCCCATGTGTGGTCCGAAGATTATCGGTTTTGCTAAAGCCGCTGGCTCTACTGGATTTTGCCCTCCTTTCGCCTTAAGGCTTTTACCGATGAAAACAACAGTGGCTTCTTTATAAAAAGATTTCAATTCACCTGTTGTGTTAACCAAAAGACAATCCAAGTCACCAAATTTCATTGATGTCATGTTATCACTTATCTGATTACGGAATACGAAATTGACATTTTCTTTAGCTAAAATCTCGCCAACTTCTTTTCCTCTCTCCTGATGGCGCGGAACCAATATCAAAAATATTTCCGAATATTTCTTCTTTAAGCGTTTAAATAAACGCGCGAGTATTTTCTCTTCGCCATTGTGCGTACTTCCTCCAACAATAATAGAAGCTTTCTGCTTAACTCCTAAACGTCGCAATAAAATTGAAATATCACTCCCAAATTGACGAGTGATTTCTGTACCATCAAATTTACAACTACCAAAGACTTGAACTACTTTTTTATTACAGCCCAATTTAAATAATTTTCTGGCATCATCATGACTTTGAGCACCAACACCAGTAAAGCCTCCGAATAAACTACTGAAAATAAAGCTCAAACGATTGTATCCCTTAAAAGACTTTTTTGAAATTCGAGTATTAACCAAAAAATGTGGAATATTTCTTGACTGAAGACTCCATAAAAAATTTGGCCAAATCTCTGCTTCAACCAATATAACTGCCATTGGGCGAATAGTTGCGAGGGCTCGCCTAACACATGATCGAAGGTCAATTGGATAGTAAATTTTACCGACTTCAGGCGGAAGCCTCTTCTGAAGCTCACTCATTCCAGTCGATGTGGTAGTAGATACGATCAACTTAATATTAGGAATCTTAGGTTGAAGAACCTTTATAAGCTGAACGCAAATATTAACCTCACCAACGCTTACCGCATGTAACCAAATCACATCTCGGTTTGTGATGGATTGTTTAAATTTGTTTGAGTATTTACCCAAACGATCTCCAAATCCTTGCTTCCATCCACCACGGCGCCTCATCCGTAAATAATAATATGGGACAGATAAACTAAATAATAAATTGAATATTATATTATAAATAAATCGCACTATGTATTTTTAACTTTTTATATCGCAACATCAAAATTATAAACTCATTAATTTCATAAAATAATGTGAAATGCAATTTTTAGATATTAGTAAATGAAACTTATAATTAGTTAAATAAAAGAACTGTAATTCAATTAATAACTTTTTAATAAGTAGCTTAATTTAAATTTTAGTTAAATAAAACGAAATTGACTAGACCGTATCCTTGCCAAACAGTGCATTTTAACATTAGTTTTCACTGCTTTTGAAATGAAAGTTTATATAAACGGCAAATTTTACAGCGAGAAAAACTCGAAGATTTCAGTATTCGATCATGGTCTACTTTATGGTGATGGTGTGTTCGAAGGTATTCGAGCTTATCACGGACGAGTATTTAAGCTTAAAGAACATATCGATCGTCTTTTTTATTCTGCAAAAGCCATTTTGCTAAATATTCCAATGTCAAAACAGCAGTTAATGGATGCCACAGTAGAAACATGTCGAAAGAACAATTTAAATGATGGCTATGTACGTCTTGTTGTCACCCGCGGAGCAGGCACTTTAGGGCTTAATCCTAATAGATGCTCTAATCCTCAAGTAATTATTATTGCGGATACAATTCAGTTATATCCAGCAAGCTTGTATAAAAAAGGAATGGAAATCGTGACAGTCGCTACTACACGTAATCATCATAATGCTGTCAATCCTGCCATTAAGTCACTCAATTATTTAAATAACATACTAGCTAAAATTGAAGCGAATACCGCGGGTTACGAAGAAGCCATTATGTTAAACTCTGAAGGATACGTAGCAGAATGTACTGGCGATAATTTATTCATAATCAAAGACAACCAGATGTTTACTCCTTCACTCTCATCAGGAGCTTTGCACGGTATCACCCGTCAAACATCAATCGATTTAGTAGGAGAACTAGGCGTTCCTACTTCTGAACCAAATCTAACTCGTTATGATCTTTACAATGCTGATGAATGTTTCCTAACAGGAACAGGTGCAGAAATTGTACCAGTAGTCAAAATCGATGAGAGAAAAATAGGGAATGGCAAACCCGGTAAGATTACAAAAAAATTGGTTAAAGCTTACCAGGAACTCACTAAGGTTTCAGGAGAACCAATAAATAAAATTAAGTAATACCATATAGTCAGCAATGACTATTTTTTTAAACAACTTCCAAATATTGTTTTTAAATTAAGAACTAAATTTCTCAATAATTTTTTTATCATGGCAATTAAATATCGAGTTGGAGTAATTGGAAGTACAGGGCGTGGCAATTACGGTCATGGATTAGATACTGTTTGGCAACAATTCCAAGAAGCCAAAGTGATTGCAGTAGCGGATGACAACTCAAAGGGATTGGCCAATGCGGTAAATCGTTTAGATAACCCAAAAGGCTACAAAGATTATCGAAAAATGCTCGAAAATGAAAAACTAGATTTCGTTAGCATTTGCCCTCGATGGCTAGATCAGCATCGTGACATGTTAGTTGCTTCTGCCGAAGCGGGTGTGAAAGGTATATTTCAAGAAAAGCCTCTTTGCCAAACTTTACAACAAGCAGATGAAATGATCGATGCATGTGAAAAAAGAAATGTAAAAGTAGCTATTGCTCATCAAACGCGTTACAGCCCCGTGCTAAGGCAGATTGAACAATTATTAGCCGATAAAAAAATTGGGCGCACTTTGGAATATCAAATGCACGGAAAAGAAGATGCACGTGGGGGAGGAGAAGACTTGTGGGTTCTTGGTACGCATATTTTTGATCTCACTCAACATCTAAGTGGAGCGCCCCTTTGGGTGCAGGGTTATGTTGGCCAGAACAATGTACCCGTAACAAGTGAGCACGTAAAACAAGGCAACGAAGGCATAGGTCTAATTGCTGGAGACTCCGTCTCAGCTAGATATGCACTTCCCAACGAAGTCTTCGCAAATTTTCGATCAATCCAGAATGGTCAAGGGAGCCCAAATAGATTTGGCCTAACGATTTTCGGCACAGAAGGTATAATCAAAATGTCGTTTGGCTATCTACCTAATGCAGAATTGTTAATTGACGGTTCTTGGGCACCAGGACGAACAGGTAAAAAATGGACCCCTGTTTCCTCTAATGGTATCGGAAAAGTAGAAACATTAAAGGATGGTGGCCTTCATGCTGGTAATTTACTGGCCGTTAGAGACTTAATCGACTCTGTAGAAGAAGATCGAGATCCTGAAGCTAGTATTTATGATGCTCTTACAGCAACAGAAATGATAGTTGGCCTCTTTGAATCACACCGTCAAAATGGAGCTAGAGTGAGCTTTCCTATGAAAGAGCGTAATAATCCATTAGCAAATTTAAATCCCTGAACAATAAATCCATCTAATTAATCTACAAAAAGTATTCTAATTATCACAAACGTTTGGCTTTGACAGGTTCAAGGGTCATTGGCAATGTCTCGCCCCCTTTTTGGGAATAAACTCGAAAAACATGTCTGTCTCAGAAGATCAAAACCAATCATCAGGTGAACGCCTGATTTTCGACCTTAATGCTACTCCTGATTCATCTAATGAATCTAGTAATGGCTTAGTGGGAAATCTTTTGGTAGCTCAATCCGGTGGTCCTACTGCAGTTATTAACGCCAGCATTGCAGGTGTCATTCAAGAAGCTGGCAAACATATGGACAGTATAGAGGAAATTTATGGAGGTTTAAATGGCATTTATGGAATCCTTCGCGAAAACTTAGTAGACTTAAATGATGAAAAGGCTCGCTCCATTGAAGAACTTAAGCACACGCCTGGCGCTGCACTTGGTACTTGCCGTTACAAAATTCAATTTCAGAATAACCCTGATCAGGCAGCTAAAGATATGGATAGGTTGTTTGAAGTCTTTGAAGCACATAATATACGATATTTTTTCTATGCAGGTGGGAATGACTCACAAGATACGAATAACAAAGTTCACCTTGAAGCACAAAAACGTAATTACCAACTACGCTGCATAGGTGTTCCAAAAACAATTGATAACGACCTTCCACACACAGATCATACTCCAGGATTTGGCAGTGTAATAAAGTATAATGCAACTACGGTTATGGAAATTGCTCAGGATGTTTCTGCTATGGCAACTGACGATGGATCATGCTGTATTATCGAAGTGATGGGACGCGCTGCTGGCTGGATTGCAGCAGGTACTGTTCTGGCAAAAAACAATGGTCAAGATAATGCCCCACATATTATTTTGATTCCAGAGATTCCACTTGATGAAGAAGCGTTCCTTTCTAAGGTTAAGGAAATCTCAGACCGGTTAGGGTATTGTATTGTGGTTACAGGAGAAGGCGTAAAGAATGTTGAAGGCAATGAAATTGGCGCTGATAAAACAAAACTGGATTCTTTTGGCCATCCTGTCTTATCTGGTGCAGCTGATGCATTAGCAGAAATTGTTCAAGGTAAACTGAACCTTAAAACTAGAACGGTAAAATTAGGTTATGCACAGAGATGCGCTGCACATTATGCAAGTAAAATTGACGTTGATGAGGCTGTCGCTTGTGGCAAAGCCGCAGTAAAAGCTGCAATAGAAGGTAAGAGTGGGTTTATGGTCACTATAGAACGAAACTCAAAGAAACCTTATGAATTTACCACTGGGCTACATACACTGAATGACATTGCTTTAGTAGAGAGAACAATTCCTAGTGACTGGATTACAGAAGACGGATGGCTTCCAAACCAAAAATTTATAGATTATGCCTTGCCCCTTATCGAAGGTGAACCAAATGTTCCTACAGAAGGAGGGCTCCCAAAATTTGCTAAACTTAACAAAGTCCGAGTTGACAAAAAACTGCCCGCTGTTTCTTAAAAAACAATGCAATTAGTGGGAATTGCCACAAGTATATTCCCCTTCTTCCCAACCGTCCCGACTATGAAAAGCCCACCAATCATGCTCTTTTGGTGAGCCGTTCATTCTTGCTGCATGTCCGTCAAGATACGTAAGAACAATTCCTTGGTCATGGGGCATTTCCTGATAATTCCAATAAGGCATTTCCCATGTAAGTACAGATAGAGTTGGATTGATACAATCTCCTGCCTTACGACCACTGACAGGTCGGCTTATTTCGTAACTGCTTCTATTTTTATTGAGATAAATGTGATTCCAAACGTATGTAACGAAGTCGTTATTTTTAAAACGGATCGACATATTTTTATCCTTAGTCTTGATTGCAACTGGACAGGCAAATACAGATCGAGGCGTATTGATCGCATTTCGGTTTTTTATATCAGTAGCACCAGCATGCTTACCGATATATTTCTCAAGCAATTCTGGCATCCAAACAAGATCGTTTCGCAATGCATGATCACCTCCCCATGCTTTCCCCCAATTTCGGCTAAGCGGGATTCTTTCATCATTATCTGCAATATACATCGTCACAGCTAAGCCCATCTGCTTGCAATTATTAAGACAACTTGATTGACCAGCCTTGATTTTAGCTTTAGCCAATGCTGGCAAAAGCAAGCCAGCTAAAATGGCTATTATTGCTATTACGACAAGGAGCTCGATCAGAGTAAAACCTTTGATTAAACCCTTTCTTAAAGAAAAAATGGCTCTCATTTGACTTTTTGGAAAAAATATAAAAAAGAAATTAGTAATTGGATTCACCTTGGTCAAGTGAGGAACGATCGTTATTATAAGGGCCATGACTTCAGCCCCAAAAATTGGTCAGGCGTCATCCAACGGAATATATCTATTACTTCTCGTATCAGTTGTAATCGCCCCAGTGATCTTTACTTGGATCACCACAAGCCCAAATAATAATGGTAATTTCGATAGGTTACTAAATGCAGGTAAAACCTATTATGATTCAGGCGATGCTCAAAAAGCAATTGATGCTTTTACAGAGGCCCTACTTTATAAGCCAAGCGAAACCGATTTACTTCTTAATTTAGCAAACGCATATCGATTATCCAACAAACCAGAACAAGTCATAAGATTTTCAAATGAAGCACTGGCTATTGATCATAATCTTGGAGCCGGTCATTTTCTAATAGGTTGTGCTTACCTGCGGCTAAATCAGAACAAAAACGCCATTCAGTCTCTTCAACAAGCATATGATATCGATAATACTATAGGTGCTGTAGGTTACCTTCTTGGTAAAGCTAAACTCACAGCTGGAAACTTTGAAGATGCAATATTTTATCTAGAAGAGGTTGCTACATATGAAGAGGGGCATCTTGGGGCTGCATACACTTGGAGCCAAGCACTCATGCAAGCTGGACAACCTGATGAAGCTAAAGCGGCACTTGAACTTCATCAGGAACGCATTGCAAACAAACAAATGCCTGATGACCAGGGAGCTTGGGAGAACTGTGTCTATACTGAAGTCAAAATCCCTTTTAAGCTCGACCAACCTTTAACCACCGGAATTGATATTAAATTCACAGATGACACAGCGAAAGCTTTTGCCGGCTATGCAGCTCATTTTGCAGGACCTTTCGGGGTTATCGATTTTAATCATAATGGCAACAACAGCCTTTTTGTTCAGACCAGTACAAATACCTTCAGAACATTAATCAACACAAACGGAGTCTTTACACCTTTTGGAAAGGAGTTTCAGTCAATCACCAACGCTCATTACGCACGGTGCCTCGTTGGTGATCTTAATAACGATCGTTTTGAGGATATATTAATGATTGGAGACCAAGGATCTCATGCTTTTCGCTTCGCCACCAACGGGCTCGCACGAGATATGTCTCGCTTCTCACGATTATCCACTTTGAAAGCAATTGACGCAGTTATTGCTGATATTGATTTTACTGGTAAACTTGACCTTTTAGCCATCCAGCCGGATAACGCTGGATTAAAGGTTTTTCGTAATCTCGGTAGTCTTTATTTTAAGGATATTAGTAAAACCTCAGGAATTCCGACACAAATTACAGGGGCGCTCAAGCTCGTCATGGATGACTGGAATAATGATGATATACTCGACATAATAATTCCCAGAGAAGATCGCGCACCTGTTTATTTACAAAAAATACGAGGAGCCAAACATTCGCAAACCAACTCGCTACCAACTGATACTTCAGTACGCGCCATAGCTACAGGAGATCTCAACAACGACCTTCGAGTCGATCTTGTCAGCCTTATTGGAGATGAGATTCAAATCCACTTTAATGGAATTGAGGAGAGAAAATCTATAAAATTGACTGAGTCCAATGCTACTGATTTAAAATTATTTGATTACGATAATGATGGTTGGCTTGATATTTTTTCAATTG
>SHAK01000055.1 GCA_004213515.1 Limisphaerales bacterium
CGAAGAGGCTGACGAAGAGGCTGACGAAGAGGATGACGAAGAGGATGACGAAGAGGATGACGAAGAGGATGACGAAGAGGATGACGAAGAGAAATAAGCTATGAGCCTTGAGAAACATCGAAAAGGCATTGATGATATCGACAAAAAACTGGTGGATTTACTCAATGAGCGAACTGAACACGCTTTGGCAATTGGGGCAATCAAGCTTAAGGCGGGTGAAGAAATTTATGCGCCACATCGTGAACGGTTAATTTTTGAACGTTTAGCTAAACTTAATGAAGGGCCAGTTCCTGATAAAGCAATGCAGGCAATTTATCGCGAGATTATGTCTTGTTCTTTGTCTTTAGAGAAATCTCTCAATATTGCTTATCTTGGCCCTGAAGCTACTTATACCCATCAGGCTGCTATTAGAAAATTTGGCCAAAGCCTTTTATATTCTCCGCAAAAAACAATAAAGGACGTTTTCTCTGAGGTGCAAAAAGATCGTGCAGATTATGGCGTGGTTCCAATCGAAAATTCAACTGAAGGGGTTGTTACTCATACTTTAGATTTATTTGTGGAAAGTTCGCTGAAAATTGTTGCGCAAATTGTTATGCCTATTCAGCACTGTTTGGTTCGGAATAATCTTCGTACTAAGATTCGTAAATTATATTCGCATCCTCAGGCATTGGCGCAGTGTCGAGATTGGTTGCAGCAGAATATGCCATCAGTAGAAATCATTGAAGCGTCATCTACGACTCGCGCAGCAGAGATGGCTGCTGCTGAAAAGTCTGCTGCTGCTATTGCTGGATCGCTTGCTGCACAACGTTATGATCTGCAGATTGTAGATCAGAATATTCAAGACAATGCTTCCAATGCTACGCGTTTTTTTGTGTTGGGTCGTAAATGTAGTCCATCAACCGGCAAAGATAGGACTAGTCTTGTTGTTGGAATAGAGGACAAGGTCGGGGCATTACATCAGGTCATGGAGCCGTTTAGAAAGAACAAGTTGAATATGACTAAGATTGAGTCTCGCCCTAGCAAGCGGAAGGCTTGGGAATATTTGTTCTTTATTGATTGTGATGGCCATTTTGAGGATAAGAAAGTGGCTAATGCAATCGCAGAGCTCGATCATATGTCTAGGTTTGTTAAAATTCTTGGCTCTTATCCAAACGCAGGTTAATGCATGTCCTATCTTAAGCGCGCTAGAGAGGTTTTCGATGTTGAGCTTGCTGCTGTAAAATCTGTGCAAGGCAGATTGAATCGTTCTTTTGATCAAGCAGTTGATTTGATTGCTGGTGCATTGCTTGAGCGGCGAAAACTAGTTGTTGTTGGGGTGGGTAAGTCTGGGAATATTGGGAAAAAAATTGCTGCCACTTTTACCAGTACAGGTGCTCCAGCTGTGTTATTGGATAGTGTTGATGCTTTGCACGGTGATCTTGGTATTCTCAATGATGGTGATGTAGTGCTAGCTTTAAGTTACTCTGGAGAGACCGAAGAGTTAGTTAATTTGCTTCCAGCGATAAAGCGTTTTACCGTCAAAATCATTGCGATTACTAGCAGTGCTAAATCAACTCTTGGTAAATCCTCTGAAGTTGTTCTTAATGTTAAAGTATCAAAAGAGGCCTGCCCTTTTAATATGGCTCCCACAGCAAGTACTACGGCTTCCTTGGTAATGGGGGATGCACTTGCTATGGCGGTCCTGGATGCTCGAGGTTTTAAAAAATCAGATTTTGCAAGGCTCCATCCAAGTGGAGCTATTGGTCGAGCGTTATTACTTAAGGTTGCTGATATTATGCGAAGTGGTTCTCGCAATCCGGTGGCACTCCAAACAAAGTCAGTTCGAGAAGCTTTGTTGACTATGGGCAAAGCTAAGTCTGGTAGTATAAGTGTTGTAAATAAGAGCGGAAAGCTAACTGGAGTTTTTACAGATGGAGATCTTCGTCGCCATTTAGCAAAAAACAATTCAGTTTTGGAGCAGCCTTTATCCAAGGTTATGACTCGTAAGCCTACCAGCATTTGCGAGGAAGCACTAGCTGCTGAAGTGATGCAAATTTTTAATCGAAGTAATATTGACGATATTGTGGTGGTTAATGCTAAGAGAGAACCAGTTGGTCTAGTTGATTCTCAGGACCTTCCAAAACTTAAGGCACTCTAAATAAGGTTAAACTGCAACTTGTTGAAACCTTTATAAGAGAGCATTTTTAATTACCTTTCCGTGAACATCGGTAAGGCGAAAATCGCGCCCTTGGAAGCGAAAGGTAAGTTCTTTATGGTCGAGGCCTAGTAGATGTAAGATCGTGGCGTGAAGATCATGAACATGGCATTCTTGATCAATTGCACCGAAACCAAATTCATCTGTTGTTCCAACAATATTGCCCGGTTTTATCCCCCCCCCGGCCATCCACATTGTGAAGGCATCAATATGGTGGTTACGTCCTTTAGTTTGACGAGCTTCACTCATAGGGGTGCGGCCGAATTCGCCGCCCCATATAACTAATGTGTCCTGAAGCATACCATGAGCTTTCAGGTCTTTGATCAGAGCTGCGCTGGCTTGGTCGATATCATTAGTGACTTTGTCGAAGTCTTTAGTTAGTGTTTCACCTGGTCCTCCATGGCTATCCCAGTTGGTATGGTAAAGTTGTACGAAGCGTGTGCCGCGCTGGACTAATCTCCTCGCCAATAAACAGTTATTAGCAAAACTTGGTTTGCCTGGCTTTACTCCATATAGATCAAGTGTTGCTTTTGATTCTCTTGAGATATCCATCAATTCTGGTGCGCTTGATTGCATTCGATAAGCCATTTCATAAGACGCGATTCGAGTATTAATTTCTGGATCTCCGGTAGCTAAAAGGCGTTTGAGATTTAATTGGTTAATGACATCAATTGAGTCTCGCTGCCGCTTTTGAGTAACTCCGATAGGATTTGCTAGATTCAGGATAGGGTCACCTGAGCCGCGCAATGGTACACCTTGATATGTAGTTGGTAAAAACCCACTTGCCCAGTTTGCAGCTCCTCCACGTGGGCCGCGAGGCCCTGAGTGTAGTACGACAAACCCTGGCAGGCTTTGTGATTCGCTACCAATTCCATATGTTATCCAAGATCCCATACTAGGCCTTCCAAATATACCAGTGCCTGTGTTCATGAAAAGCTTTGCAGGAGCATGATTAAATAGATTGGTTTTACAGGTTCGAAACATAGTAATTTCGTCTGCAATTGTAGCAATATTTGGAATATTTTCACTAAACCACATGCCGCTTTGGCCATGCTGATTGAATTTTTTTATTGGCCCGAGAAGTTTGTTGTTTTGCTTAAAAGTACTGTTCATGAAGGCAAAACGTTTTCCCTTAACAAATTCGTCTGGAATGTCGTTCCCGTGTCTTTTAGCAAGTTCTGGTTTCCAGTCATACAGTTCAAACTGCGATGGCCCGCCACCCATAAACATATAAATGACGTTTTTAGCTTTAGGTAAAAAGTGAGTGGTGCTTGGTGAGAAAGGATTGTTATCTTCGGCTTTTATTGAATCCTTATTGATCAGTGTACTTAAAGCTATTGAGCCTAATCCCATTGAGCATCGGCTAAAAAAATGTCGTCTTGTGGATTGTTGCAAATTCATTATTCCCGAGTGATCGTTTCATCAAGATTAAGTAAAACCCTTGCTGCCATTGTCCAAGCCGAAAACTCTGCTTCATTATGAATTTTCCTTGGTGCTTGGTCAATCATAGTGGCTTGGTCTACTAAAGCTTTAGATTCACTAACATCTAAGCTAAATTCTTTAAATTGCTGCTCTACTAATTTTGTAATCAAATGCAATTCTTCAGAGTTTGGGGATCGGTTCACGCAAAGTTGAAATCCTAGATGAATACGTTTTGAAATCGAGTCAGCTTCAGACATTAGTCTGTTTGCCAGGCTCATTGCTAGCTCGATGAATGCGGGATCATTCATCATTGTTAGCGCCTGCAGTGGAGTGTTTGATCGAAGGCGCCTAGTACAAGCAGATAAGCCATCAGGAGCGTCGAAGACTTTTAAAGCTGGGTGAGGAGTATTACGCCATCGATAAGTGTAAACCGCTCGCCGATATCTGTCTTCACCGTTGCTAGGAGACCATGTTTTACGATGTTGACCGAGATCCATGCATCCTTCTGGTTGTGGAGGGAAAACTCCAGGGCCTCCCATTTTAGGGCTTAGAAGTCCGCTTGCATTAAGAGCTACATCTCGTACTAGTTCTGCATCTAGGCGTAGTCTATTCTGACGGGCTAGCCATTTATTTGATGGGTCCTTATCAATCTTTTTATCAAGTAGAGAAGCCTGTTTGTAGGTTGCTGAGTTGACTAGAAGTCGGAGTATTTTTTTTTGGCTCCAGCCATTTTCCATGAATTCTACACTTAGCCAATCGAGAAGTTTTGGATGAGTGGGTGGTGAGCCCTGTGAACCAAAGTCGTTTTCAGTTTCAACAATACCCTTTCCAAATAAGTGCTGCCACATGCGATTTATAGCTACTCTGGCAAGGAGGGGATTATTTTGATTGGCCACCCATTGTGCAAATCCAAGTCGGTCTTTTTTCTGTTTAGGAATGGCATGAAGTATAGCGGGTGTACCTGGTTGAACTTCTTCCCCCGGCCTAGTGAAGTCTCCTTGTATAAACCTTCGTGTAACTCGTGATTGTTTTCGTTTAGCCATAACTAATGTAGTCGGTAGTTTGGGTTGAGATTTTTTTAAATTAGCCAGTTCATTTTCAAGTGATTTACGATTGATGTTTTTGGTTTTCAGGCCGCTTAGCTTTGATTGAAGTTTGTTTATTTTTGCATTTGTTATTTCACGTTGGAATAAAATTTCATCAGTTGGGGCTTCAATGCGCGGTTCATCCGCATTATTGAAAAAAGCAAAGAGCCTATAATACTCAACTTGTGATATTGGATCATATTTATGATCATGACATTGTGCACATCCGAATGTTAGCCCGAACATTGTTTCGCCAGTAGTTGCAATTCTATCGTAAATGGAGTCTATACGAAATTGCTCTCTATCGACTCCTCCCTCAGTATTAATTTGTGTATTGCGATGAAAACCTGTGGCAATTCGCTGAGATAGCGTGGCGTTTGGTAACATGTCTCCTGCTAGTTGTTGAATAATGAAGTGATCAAACGGTATATCTTTGTTCAATGCTTTAATTACCCAGTCCCGATATGGCCACATTGATCTTGCTGCATCATGACTATACCCGTCTGAGTCAGCGTATCGTGCTAAGTCTAACCAATGGCGTCCCCAGCGCTCACCATAGTGTGGAGATTCCAATAGCCGGTCTACAGTATGTTCATAGGCTTGCGGGTCTTTATTAGAGATAAATGATTCAAGTTCTGTTGGGGTTGGAGGAATACCGGTTAAATCGAGGCTTACTCGCCGAATTAGTGTAGCTCGATCTGATTCAGGTGATGGAGTCAAAACGGCTTCTTCTTGTTTTTCTGCTACAAAGTAATCAATGTTATTTCGCGCCCAATTTTTATGTTTTAATGACAAAATTGGTAAAGGAGGGCGTACCGGTTGTTTAAAAGCCCAATGTTGGTCATACTCTGCTCCATCGGCAATCCACTGTTGTAGAAGTTGTATCTGTTGTTTTGATAATTTTTTTTTCGATTCAGCAGGAGGCATTTTTGAGTCCGGATCTGTTGAAGTGATTCGAACAAGTAATTCACTTTTTGCAAAATTGATTAAATTAATTGCACTATTTCCATTGTTATTCTGAGTGGCTCCATCACGGGTATCAAGGCGAAGACCTCCTTTACGTGTGGCGGCATCCGGTCCGTGGCATTGAAAGCATTGTTCGGAAAGGATTGGGCGAATGTCTCGGTTAAAATTTATTTCTCTGGTATTGGCTTCCACTAAATCAATTGATAGTGCTGTTGCCAAGGTTAGGAATTTAAATAATATGCCGTAATTGTTTGTAATAAACAAATTCATATCCACGCGTATTGCGTTCAAATGCTCAAGCTCCTGCCGCCTTCGATCAAGTCTATTCTAGCGTGTAAATGCGAATTCAGGCTCCGATCAATCTTTTTTCATACAATATTAAAGGAATTTATCGCGAACTGTGATTACTGTTGTGGAGATATTTTTTATTTTAGAACGATTTTCTGCTTAATTCTCAATATACAAATCGATATTAATATCTTTTTTATTTTAAATATAAGATTGAGTCATTGGAGAATTACCTTTGTTTCCTGAGCTGCTTTAATCAATATTAACCCCTTCAAGGACCGGTCAATTAACTGGTCAGATTGATTAAGCAAACGATTTTATGAGTGATTCCAACGAAAATCTTGCAAGAGAAAAGAAGATCCTCTCAGAGGTAAACCAAAAACCGCTTCTTTCGAGATGGGGTACATTTGCCAAACTTTCTGGTCCGGGTTGGTTGCAGGGTGCGATAACACTTGGCGGCGGTTCACTAGCAGGTAGTCTTTATCTTGGAGTGATTGGTGGGTATGAACTGCTTTGGCTTCAGCCTCTTATGATGATATTTGGAGTGCTGATGCTTTCTGTTATTGGGTACGTGACACTTTCAACTGGAGAGAAGCCCTTTGTTGCTATCAACAAACACATTAATCCAGTGCTAGGTTGGGGTTGGCTTGTTGCTGCTATGCTAGCAAACCTAGTTTGGGCAATGCCACAGTTCTCACTTGGCACCGCTGCACTTCAACAGAACTTTGGTATACTCAATGGAAATGGCGGTGAATATTGGTGCGCACTATTTTTATTCTGTGTTGGTTCGGTTGTTGTGTGGTCCTACGACAGTGGAAGCAAAGGAGTCAAAATCTTTGAAACTATTTTGAAACTAATGGTAGCTATTGTAGTGCTGAGCTTCTTTGGCGTGGTCGTTGCGATGGCAGGAGATTTAGACTGGGGCGCTATTTTTTCCGGATTCATTCCGAACTTTAGTTTGCTTTCAGAGCCAGCATCAAAGTTTACCTCGATCATTTCCGAATCAAGCAATCAGGAATATTGGAGGGAAGTTATTCTTGATTCTCAGCGCGATAGGATGGTGACAGCTGCGGCAACAGCAGTGGGCATTAACATGACGTTTCTATTACCCTATTCAATGCTTCGAAAAGGTTGGGGTAAGGAACATCGAGGTTTGGCAACCTTTGATTTGTCGATTGGATTGTTTTTACCTTTTTTCCTTGCAACGACCTGTGTGGTAATTGCATCAGCAAGTCAGTTTCATGGCAAGTATGACGAAGGATTATTAGATTCTTCTAAAGCAACCGCACTGACGAAAAAATTGGAAGGAGCTTACAATAAAAATATAACAGCATTCAAAGCTAAGAATGGTGAAGGAGCAGAACCTAACAAGGTTGATAGAGAAATTGCCGCAATGCTAGTGAGTCGTGACTCTTTTCAGTTGGCTGGATCGCTTAAAAACCTAACAGGTAGTAAGGTTCTTACACAAACGATTTTTGGGATAGGAGTTCTAGGTATGGCGATCTCAACCATCATTATCCTGATGTTGATTAATGGTTTCGTAACCACTGAAATGCTTGGGGCAGAAATTGGTGGTATGAAACACAAGATTGGGTCAATTCTTCCAGGAATTACTGGTGCTTTGGGTTTCCTCTTTTTATGGAGTAATGCGGATGCCAAATTTTGGTTGGCAGTGCCAACAAGTGTGTTCGGAATGGTATTGTTACCAATAGCTTATATTACTTTTTTCCTTATGATTAATAGTAAGAGTCTAATGGGGGATGCTATTCCAACAGGAAACAAAAGGATTGTGTTAAATATTTCTATGCTAGTTGCACTTATAGCCGCAACAATTGGGGCCGGCTGGTCAATTTGGAGCAAAGTTCAATGGATTGGTATTGTGGCTGTAGGAATTTTTATTGCTTTAGCGGTAGTTGTTCATTTTACAAAATCTAAAAACACATAATTTTTTTGGAAGAATTTATTAGATGGGGCTTTTCGATATTATTGGAAGTAAAAATCCGGAGCCGGGTGAATCCGGGCAATTTGGTGACTATGATCTTCAGGAAGTTGTAAATAGTGGAGGAATGGCCGATATCTGGTTGGCTATCGATCCTGACAAACATCCTGTTGCTGTTCGTAGGCTTCATTCTGAACTGCGAAAAGATTCCAAGGCAAAGAAACGTTTTGTTTCAGGTTGCGAAATTTTGGAAAAGGTCTGTAAGCATCCCTATATTGTTGAATATTTGGGTCATGGAAAAATCAAGGGAGATTTGTATCTTACAATGGAATATTGTGAGTTTCCGAATCTGAAGATTCTTATCTCTCGTGCAGATCCGGTGCTTGAGCAGTATGTTGGAAACATTCTAATTGATGCAGTTGAGGCACTTGAGCATGTACACGATTGTGGTTATCTGCATTATGATTTTAAGCCAGAGAATATTTTGGTAAGCCGGAACGGAAATGTTCGGTTGTGCGACTTCGATTTATCCAGACCTGTCCCCGAGGTTCCCACTAAGATGCCAGATAATCCAGGTACTCCAGTTTATATGGCGCCTGAACAGTTAAGAGGAAGAGAGATTGATCAACGTGCGGACATATTTGCATTTGGCGTTACAATGTACGAAACCCTGACAGGTCAAAAGCCATTTAATGGTAATACTAGTAAAGAGGTTCTCATGCAGCAGAAGGATCGTTCTCAGTTTTTTGCAAATCCACGGGATTTAAACCCATCTATTCCTGTTGATGTGGAAAAGATTATTCTAAAGTGTATTGAGTTTGAGGTGATAAATCGCTATCCCCATATCACTTATTTAGTAGCTGATTTAAGGAAAGCACTTTACGTATAGAAATTCGAATGCCGTATAAAATTATTGGTTCAGACTCGAAAGAATACAGTCCAGTTGAACTGGAAGAGATTCGTGAATGGATTAGAGAGGGCCGAGCTGATTCTAATACACTTGTTTGTGAGATAGGAGAAACACAATGGGTGCGGCTGCGTGATGTCTCTGTATTTTCAGGAGATTTATTAAAAGATCGAAAGGATCGAAGTGATAGGGTTATTCAGATTAACTATCTCGTCCCTGCTATTCTTTGCACAATCTTCTGTTGTTTGCCTTTTGGAATAGCTGGAATATTATTTGCGGCACAAGCAAACTCTAAGACTCAGCAAGGTGATTATGATGGCGCTAATATAGCAGCTTCACGGGCAAAACAAATGTGTATCCTTAGCTTCGTATGTGGTATTTTGTATATAATATATGTTTTCTCTAGTGGTGAATTTCAGCGAATAATGGAGGCAGTGCAGGAGGTATCGCCGCGTTAGGCGCTTTTAATTAGGCTAGCCAGAGCATCATAAAGCATTTTGGTGTTATTTAGATGATTTGCAGTTTCGCTTCCTTTTTTTAACAATCCAAATCCGTCACCGTAGGCGGAGCCATTAATAATACAGGCATTTGTTTTATTTTCGTTGATTTGTTTTTTGGCGTTGTCAACCGATGTGAAGCGGTTTCCATCAACTTCGTATTTCCAGCCAAATATTTGAGCTTTTTTATACCATGATCGAAGCTTCAAAATAATTTTTTGCGTAGGGCAGAGCTCCAGTAATAGTTTTCCTTCTCGAGTACTCAATTTACCGTTTTTCAGTCGGATTAATTTGTCATTTGATTTTCTCTGAAATACTGATCTAGCACAAAAATCACTTACTGCAGCTGCATGGAAGACAGCAAATGTATCAGGGAATTCTTTAGCTAATTTTTTAAGTTTTTCTGCTAAGTCGTCTGTAGTAGTAAATATTCTAGTGTCCAAGCTTTCTATTACTTCGGTGTAAGTAGCCATTATGCCGCGAAGTAGAATTACTTCGTGGCCATCGGAAGCTAATCTTTTGGCTAGACCAGTACCGAGACTGCCGGTGGAGTGATTTGTCAGTCGTCGAACTTGATCGATAGGCTCATATGTTGGCCCTGCTGTGACAATGCACCGCACGGTTAAGGGAGTGTTTTTGCAGTTAACATTTCTTTTAGTTTTTTACTATTAACGGTCGGTTCTTGGCAAGCACTCCCAGTGCATAGATACACTTCAGATTGTTTTCCAACTGGTAATTTCTTGGCAAAATCTTCAACAGGGCCTGCTACTCCAAGTATAACCTTGTTTGGTTGATAAATTGAGTGGGCAGCAGTAATCAAATCTTGTGCTCCAGATGATTCTGGGTCCCCAGTAATAACTGCTCGTCTGGGTTCATGAATAATATAGTCAAGTGCCTGAAGTAGGTAAGGTACTGTTTGCGGGTTATTTTTTAAATTGTCGCTAAACAGAGTCAGTGTCTTTTCAGCCATTTTGATATACTCCTTATTGTTCGTAATTTTGCCAAGTCTAAGTAAGCCTAGTGCAGCTACGGAGTTCCCTGAAGGCACCGCCCCATCATAGTCTTCTTTTACTTGAAGAATAAGATGTGGAGTATCGGTGCTTTGCCAAAAACCGCCGTTGGGTTCATCATAGAATCGTGTTTTCATTCCATCTGTCAGATCGATGGCGAATTGAAGATGTTTTGGGTCAAGCGTTACTTCGTAAAGATGCAATACTCCATCAATTAAAAAAGCGTAGGCGTCGAGTAATTGAACATTGTCACGTTCTCCATTACGCCAACGATGATAGAGAGTTTTTGATTTAGAATCCCAAAGTTTCGTTTGCAGAAAACTAAGGTTGGATTCGGCAGCTTCAAGATATTTGGTTTCATTGAGTATAACCGATGCACGAGAAATTGCACCAAGCATTAAGCCATTCCATGAGGAAAGAATTTTGTCATCCAAATGTGGCCTTACACGCTTTGTTCTTTCTTTAAATATTTTCTGTTTAGCGGAATTAAGTGTTTTTAACTCATCTTCGGTTAAATTAGCATCAACAATGCTGAGAACATTTTGGTTTTTGAGTGGTTCTGGGTCACTGTGATCTTCAAAGTTACCGTTTTCTGTAATGCCGAAATATCGTTTGGTTAAAGTGAATTCAGATTCACTTAGAAGTGCTTTAAGTTCAGTTTCAGTCCAGCAGTAAAATTTACCTTCCTTACCCTCGCTATCGGCGTCTTCTGCAGAATAAAATCCCCCATCCTTGTGACGCATGTCGCGAAGGATATAGCGAAGAATGTCGTGTGCGATGGCAGCGTATTTTTTGTCACGGCTAACAAGGTAAGCATCTAGGTAGAGATGTAATAACTGAGCATTGTCGTAGAGCATCTTTTCAAAGTGCGGTACCAGCCATTTTTCATCTACAGAGTAACGAGCAAACCCTCCGCCGATCTGGTCATACATACCCCCTGCCGCCATTTTATCACAAGTGTCTAGAACCATATTAATAGCATCCTGATCACCAATGCGGTAGGCCTGACGTAGGAGCATAAGTGGTTGGCTAGGGCGAGGGAATTTTGGTGCTGCTCCAAAGCCGCCGTAACGTGGATCGTATTCGGATTTAAATTTCTCTACTGCTTGATCTATCCATATAGGATTTAGTTTGATGTTTTCTTTGGCTTTGAGTGCAATGCTTTCAGCAATTTTTTGACTTATATCATTAGCTGAATCGACAATATCCTTGCGTTGATTTTTCCATGCGTCCCCCAGTTGCGTCAGTACATCTGTGAAACTGGCTCGGCCAAACTTGGCTACAGGCGGATAATATGTACCACCGTAAAACGGTTTAAGTTCTGGTGTAAGCCAGACATTTAGTGGCCAACCGCCGCCGCCAGTGGTTGCTTGCACAAATGTCATATAAATTTTATCGACATCCGGTCGTTCCTCACGGTCCAGCTTTATGCAAACAAAGTTTTCGTTCATTACCTTTGCTGTGGCCTCATCTTCAAAAGATTCTCGTTCCATAACATGGCACCAGTGGCAGGTTGAATAGCCAATACTTAACAAGATGGGTTTGTCCTCATCTTTAGCTTTTTTAAATGCTTCTTCTCCCCACGGATACCAGTCTACTGGGTTGTGTTTGTGTTGTTCTAAGTAAGGGGATGGCTCGTTGGATAGGCGATTTGTGTATTTGTGTTCTTTGGTCTTCGCTTGTATTTGTGGATTAAGCTCATTCACGATATTGGTTTCTTGGGAAGCAGGCTTGGTTTCGTTGGGTGCGGAAGAATTCTCCAAAGTACTTGGCTTGCAACCATTAAGAATTGCGGCAGCAAAGGCGACAAATAATGCGATCGATTGAGAGAGGGGCCTTTTCACGGGACCCGATTGTAGCGCTGTCGCTGTGAAGCGGAAAGCTGTAAACACTCAGACCAGATTGGTAAATTGTTTTATGTAAGAATTAGCCATCTTTTGAATGTTGAAAGTATTAGCAGCAGCAGTGCGCCCTGCTTTGGAATGTTTTATCAGCTGTTCTGGGTTTAATAGCAGTTGTTCAATAGTAGTTGCTAAATTTTCCTTACTATTCTTTTTGCAAATTAGTCCTGCCCCAGTTTCTTCGACCATTTCAGGAAAGCTTGCATCATTAAGAGCAACAATTGGCACGCCGCTGGCCATAGCTTCAACAACATAAAGACCAAATGCTTCTCCATATAACGCTGGCACGCTTAAAAGTGTAAGTTGGCTATAAAACTCAAGTTTTCTTTGGCGATCGATGTTAACTTCAAATTTAACTTCATTCAAAAGACTAGCCTTTTGAAGTTTATTTTTTTGCTCCTCAACAAATGCTTTGTCCATAGGTTGGCAACCCCCGCCGATAGCAAGTTTTAGATTAGGAATGCTTCCAGAATTTCGAACTATAATGTAAGCATCAATCAAGCTGTCTAGGCCCTTCTCAGGGCAAAGACGAGCGAAGTATCCAAGAACAGGAGGTGCATCAGGCAAAGGGCTAGTATTATAACCCTCAAGGTTGATGCCATTGTAGATTTGTACCATGCGCTCACGAGGAATCGCAGCTCGATCAGCCATGACATTAGAATAGTAGCGGGATGGTGAGATAAATAGAGACACGTCGGAAACCCTTTGCTGAATTTCTTCCCACGACTTCTCTCGTTCGGGGCTTGGAAGTGAATCTAGAAATGTATCCTCACCTTCGAGTAGGCAAATAACAGGAATACTAAGCTCCTCGCGAAGTCTTCTAGACATGCCGATTAGTAGAGCGTTTGAAAGACAAATTATGTCAGGTTTATCACCTTCTTTGATCCAAGAAACTAGTTCTTCTAGTTCTTTTAATTGATTGCCTTCTTCTCCGCGAATCATCGACAGTGTTAATGCGCCAACATCTTTTCCA
>SHAK01000056.1 GCA_004213515.1 Limisphaerales bacterium
TACATTGCGAGTTCAAAAGATAATGGCACAACATGGAGTGAAGCGACCTTTAGTGGATTAGAAGGGGGAGAATCTGGAACATGTCTAAGGAGGTTGCCAGAGAGTGATCGAGTTGTACTATTTTGGAACAATAGTAAGTTTAACTCTGAGCATCACCATTTTGGTGAACGTACTCCTCTTTCTGCAGCTGTATCTAATGACAATGGAAAGACTTGGCGCAAATTGGGTGATATATGTGACAACTTGAAAGCAGAATACACGAATCTAGATTGTTTTTTTACAGAGAATGGTGACGCTATTTTAACTTACATGTATGCAGAGCCAGCGTGGAATCGGAAAGCTATTCATCTAAAGGCTGCACTGATCCCCAAGATTTATTTCAAGTGATCTTTATATTTCTTAAGTAGTTAATGGATTCTTTGACATTCCATTTGTATTTTTGGAGTGTTTTGAGTGTTTGTTCTTTATCGGCATTGGTTAGTTGTTGGACAATTCTGACAGCCCTTTCTCGAAGTTTGGTGTTACTTGGGTCAAGATCAACCATAAGGTTCTCAATAACTTTTCCACTCTGAACCATTGCCATAGTAGTTATAATGTTTAAAATTAGTTTTGTTGCTGTTCCGCTTTTTAATCTCGTAGAACCTGTAAGCAATTCAGGGCCTATCTTAGGGTTAATAACAATATTTGGTTTATTTTTTTGAGGAGTTTTTAGTGTTGAGTTGAAACATAATAGTGCAGTTTTTGCGCCGCTTTTGTTTGCTTCCCAAATACCTCCCCAAACAAAGGGTGTTCGCCCGCTTGCAGCGATTCCTATGAATACATCGTTTTTATTAATTCCTCGAAAGCGTATAGCATCTGCTCCAGCGTTGGCATTATCTTCTGCTCCTTCAACGGGATGACAGATTGCCTTAGAACCTCCAGCAATGATTCCTTGTACCTGCATGGGGTCAGTTCTGAATGTGGGAGGGCACTCGCTAGCATCGAGTATGCCTAGGCGACCGCTAGTGCCTGCTCCACTATAAAATAATCGTCCATTGTTCTTGAATGCATTAATGACCCAGCGAACAAGTTTTTGGATTTTAATTTTCTCTTTATTAATAGCCGCTGGTATTTGGCTGTCTTCATTTAGAAATAATTCGATTGCTTGACCAAGAGTTATGCGGTCGAGTTTGTTTGATAGCGGATGACGTTGTTCAGTTGGGGATTTGCCTAATAATTCCAAGTCAGGAATTGGGATTTTAGAAGCTTGCTTAATAAGTATTTTAGTAGTTTTTTGGCTTTTGCACTTAGTCATCTCTCGAGCTAACTCAAGCGCTCCCCAGTAGCTTTCTTTTTTTAGTGCTACAACTTGAGATCCGGGCCTGTAGGTGCGAATGCTTTTTGCTACCATACCTGCAAATTTTGGTTGTTTTAATAAGACACTGCCAGCAAGTACAAAACGGATGGAATCATTTTGATTGTTAAGTTTTTTGGCGCAAGAGCAGGCATCTTTAGCGAGAGTGCTTGCTGCAGCATGAATAATGTCAGTTGCAATTTTGTCGCGTTTTAACCAAGCAGCAAAAACCTCTTTAGCTAAAGCAGCGATTTCAGGTTTATTTGCTTTAGCTACCCAATCTATTAATTGATCTGGTGTATTTAGTTGAAGGCGACAAAGAATTCGTTGACCAAGTGTCGACCAAGTATCGTCACGATCTAAATAAAAGACACAAGCCTTGAGTGCTCTGAGACTTATTTCGTATCCACTGCTTTTATCTCCTAATATATGCCCCCAACCTCCAAGTTTAGAAGTAGACCCATTAATAGACTTTCCGTAGCAGCAAGATCCGGTTCCGCTTAGAACCAATATACGTGATTTTTTTTTGTTAATAGAATCGGCAGCTAGTGCAGTCTCAAGATCATTAGTGACTCGGATAAATTCTGTATTTGGCCAGGTTTTCTGAACAGACTTACGAACATCTTCTTGATCAGCCCATGTTCGAGCTCCTGCTATGCCAATTGCAATAGCTTGAGGTTTTGGAAATGTTTTAGCAATTTTTTGAAGAAGATGGCTGAATTCTTTTTTGCTGATTAGTCGAATATTGGCTGGTCCAAATTCAGCTTTTGTAACTTTACCTTCTTGTTCTAGTAGTGCTACGGTATGTGTTGCTCCACATTCGATACCTAGAAGCTTATTCACGACTTAAGATTCCAGTATATTAACTGGAGCAACTTCGATTTTTTCTGAAATTTCTTTAGGTATATCACAAGCCTTCATTTTTCCGTCAATTGTTCGGGATACGCAGACGGTGGTTAACTTGCCAGTAGCAGCTATTTCTGAGTTTTCGTTGTTAATTTTATTAAAACGAAATTGATAGCTTATTGACTTGGATCGCAATTCCGCAACGAGAAGATGGATTTCAATCTTATCTTCAAAATGGAGAGGTTTTTTAAAATCAAAACTTGTGTGAACACGTGGCCATCCAACTGGTGGTTTGGTTTGATCTGTCACGATCGAGAAGCCTATTGATCTAAAAAAGCGATGTTCCGCTGATTCCATGTACTTGCTAAAGTTCGAGAAATGAACAATGCCAGCCATATCGGTTTCAGAAAACTCGATTGTACGAACAAATTTGAATTCGTATGCCACGGCACGAGTGTAGTTTGACTTTGCTATTAAGACGACTGATTTTTATCTTCCCAAAATTCCTTTTAGATAAGCAATAATCAAATCTGGTAAATCATTGCTGTACCCGCCTTCCATAGAACTTGCCAGTGGTACTCCAATCGACGAAAGTGTTTTGCCAAACCAATTAAAATCAGATGTGCTAAGCTTTTGGTTGCATAAAGGATCGCCGGCATATGCATCAAAACCCGCTGATACAATTATAATATCTGGTTCGTAGTTTATTAAGTCGGCAATAGCCTTTTTGGCAATTTTTCTATAGTCCTCTCTAGGTAAGTCAGGACGTACAGTGTAATTGTGGCAGTTTTTTAATGATTTTGTGCCAGTACCCGGATAAGCAGGATGTTGGTGGATTGAGAAAAATTCAATGCCTTCCCTTTCTTTTAGAATGTCCTCTGTTCCATTCCCATGATGAACATCAAAATCAAACACGGCTACTCGCTTAGCTCCAGAGATTTTAGCTTCAATAGCGGCAATCGCAACAGACCCTAGATAGCAGAAACCCATTGCGCGGTCTTTTGTTGCGTGGTGACCAGGTGGGCGTAAAAGGCTAAATTGAGGTTTATCTGCTCTAGCTAATTCTAGAGCCTTTAGTGCCCCTCCGGCCCCCCGTAGTGCATGTTCTTTAATATCTTTGTGATACGCTGTGTCACCATCAAAATCATATGGCTCAGAAAGACGTTGAAAATGGTTCTTAGAATGGGCTCGCAGTACTTTTTCAATTGGAGCAAGATTTGGTTTAATCCATTGAATTTCAAGTTGGCTAAGTTTTATTTTTTTTTTCGAACCAGCAACTCGAAAAGGCCTCTCTGGATGGCCTGGGCTTTCATATAATGTGCAGCGTTCATCGGTTATAATAGTCATTTAAATAACTTATCTGTTTGTGTGTCAAAATGGAAGTTTGGCAATGTAATATTCAATTTGATCTATATAAAAAAATGTGCAAAATTTTCACCTTTGTAAGATGACAGCTCTCCTAATCCTAGGCCCCTTTATTTGTGTATGGGCTATTGCTGTAATTTTTTATTATATGGGGCGTCGCCGTGCTAATCAGGTAAGGTTAGCTGAAATTTCTTTTTCTCAGAGTGTGCAAAACCGATTTACTTCTACATTTATTAACCGCCCAAAGACTTGGCTTACTGTAAAGTCCAGAAATTCAGAGGATGTTGCTCGTTCGATCGGTTTGATTGACTTGCAATCTTGCGAAAGTTCTATCGATTTGAGTACGGCTGATCCGGATATTTTTTTTGTTTCGCCGCCAATTAATGGTTGGGTTGTTGTTATCGGAGAAAGATTACCAGATCCAGATACTGATATTGATGAATGTTTTAAGTTTTTGAGTGAAATGAGTGAAAGGTTGGGGCATGTGCAATATTTTCATGGCAATCAGGCACTTGGTCACCATGCCTGGGTGAAATTTATTGAGAGGCAGGTTGTACGTGCTTATGTTTGGACAGGTGAAACTGCGTGGAATCAAGGTTCTGCAACACTCGCTGAGAAAAAGAGTGGTATGAGGGCTTTTGATTATTTTGAGGATGATTGTGATGCATATAGAAACTGGGAAAAAGTCAGGCAAAATATAGAACAACTTCCTTTATTGGCTTCTATTTGGAGTATTGATCCAGTTGTTCTTTTGGATAGATCTGTTCGTGTTAAGCCAGGATTGATAGGTAGGTTTTCGATTAAAAGGAAAGAGAAGAATTAAATTTTTATATTGATAGTTTATGACATCAGGTGGTTGTTATTAAATGCGCGCTTTACAAGTAGCTATCAGATGTCGCAATCTCATCCGTGTTGATGATGAGGTGGTTTTTTTTCATTGTTTTGATGAGTTTTTTAACAGTAGGTTGCACTACTAGTACGATAACTAATCTTACTCCACGTCAATTACCTCGTTCGTCCACTGGACTATATCCCGTTGAAGCAATGTTTAAGAGTAATCAGCGGACATTGGATCATGATTCCATGAAACCCCTTGTTATATTCAACAAACAAGCATATCCTATGAATAGAACAAGGTTAGTTGAAGGTCGATGGGAAACACTGATTCCTATTCCGGTTGGCACTCAAGTAGTCAATTATCATTTCAAGTTTGATTATAATTATAATGCTATAATGATGAGAAATGCCGACAGTAAACTTTCTCCACCATATCAACTTAAAATTGAAGATAATGAGGGTTCTGTTAACCTATTGATGGAAAGGGAAGATTAGATTTTAGTTATGCAACGTGTAAAACTTTTCAAAGGACTTGAGGACGACGTAGAATTTCTCGAGAAAAAAGTGAACGAATGGGCTGAGAGCGAAGGGGTTAAAATCTTGCAGATCAGTAGTAATATTGCTGCTCAAAGTTATAATCCATCGGCTAAGACTGGTTCGTCACTTCAGACTAATGTTACTGCATCATCGGATATATTGGTAACAGTTCTGTACGAGAAAAACTGATCTAAAACTTTTTTGATCTATCAATTATTTTTTGGGTTTTGTTCTATGGAGTTCGATTTGGTCGAACCAAGCTGGTCCTCCCAATGCAGTTGGGGCTATTCCTGTTAGTGTAAGGTTTCCAAAGTCTTTCCATAAATCTCTTATTACAATTGTCCATTTTTTAGGTGTAGATTGTTTTAATCGTGTTGCCTTCCAATCTGATGTGTTTTTGCCACTAAAATATCGACCTTTACCATTGTTTGGGTCAGGCCATTCACCATCATTAGCTATTTCTAGCATGATTCCATTTGCTTCAGGTGCTTTCCATGCCAGTCGTAAGTAACGAAATTCTCCAGGGCTTGGTTTTTCGCGGATTTTGAAAGACCAGTTTGGGACTCTACTTGAGTACTTTTGTGGAGGGCTAATTTTTAAGGATGCTAAGCCATTAAATTTTTCAATTGTGTCTAAAATGGCTTTGCCTTTTCCTTCATTGAGCCACTCCAATATTTTGGAATTATCCTCAAAAAGCACCTGTCTGGTAGGTGGTTTTTGAAGCCATGCGATTATATTGGCTGTTTCTTTAGGCTTGAGTGTTAGTCCTAAAGATTCTGGCATTAGTGACACGTCCAAAGATTTAATAGTTTTAATATTCTTTCTTAAAACATCTAATTGTAGGCCGCCAGGTAAGTTTAGAGCAAGGCTACTGCCAGATTCGTTAGCGAGGATCCCACTTAATACACGTCCATCATGTGTTTCAATTACATATGTTTCGTAACCTCCAACTATTTTTGAATTTGGGGCCATGATATCATGAACGATTGTTTCCTCAGCACGTCGAAATTCTGAAGTAAGATCTGGTCCTAGAGTGAAGCCAGTTCCATGAGCTTTATGGCAATTTGAACAATGTTTTATAAATGAAGTTTGACCTTCTGAAATATCACGTTCACTTTTTAATGCCTCTAAAAATGGTTTAATGGATTCCTTATCCGGTTGGATTTCATTAAAAATCTCACTAGCACGTTTGGCTAGACTTGAACTTGATTGGATTAGACTGGTTCTTTGAACTGCATTCATAGCCGCTGCAGGTATTTGTTTTTTTTCGATAGCCTTGATGATACTAGAAAAATATTCTTTCCTTGAAAAAACTGCTTTTAAAATGGCTTTTCTAATTGAAGGGGTTGCTTTTGGATAGGCTTCTAGTAGGCCAGTAGAAATACCAATATCGTTTTCTTTTGATAAGCTATTTACTGCAGCCAAGCGTTGAGAAATAGGGTTCTGAACGTTTGATAATTCATTTATCGCTTTTTCTATTCGCTTTTTGCGATCATTTGATGATTCAAGCTTCATTAATCTTATTAAATCTATCGCAGTATCACGAAGGTCTGTTTCCCCAGAAGTTGACATGAGGATAAGTGAATCTTTTTCAGAATTACCAATTATTAATTCTTCAGCTGACTTGAATGCTTTTCTTAAGCCATTTAGGCATTCTATTTGAAGTTTGTAGTCATTTAATTGTGATATAAGATTAATTAATTGAGAGATTTCGTTGCCGTTCCTTCTGGAGCCTATAGCTGTGCATAGTCTAGATATAAGAGGTTTAGCTTTATTTGTTTTTTTATCTTCAGCTTCCAGAAGTACTTTAAGCATTGAGGTTGGTTTGTTGCCTAAAGAACTTAGTATTGCACCATCTAGCCACTTTTCTCCGAGATGTTTTCTTGCCAAGTCAGCCAGTTTTGTAATGGCATCAGGACCGCCAATTTCTCCTAACGAAAGTGCTAGTTGTAATCGTACCATTGGTGATGGATCATCTGCTAATTTTAGTATGTCGTTGTAATTGGCATTAAATTTATTTAGATGTTTTTCTGCAAGTCGAAGTGCGTGTCGGCGAACACCTGCATTTTGGTGCTTAAGAGAGTAAGTTAATATCTTATGATCTAATTGATTGATGCCTTCAAGGGTGTATAGAGCGTTAACTGTTTCTGCAGTGTTCTTCGATTGAAGTGCGATTTTATTTAAATTATGTAATTTTTTAAATTGTTTAGATTCGTTGCGTTCTATTAGTAATCGTCGTGCTGTTTGTCGTCGCCAAAATCGAGAGCTAAAAATTTCATGGCTTAGTTGAATTTCATCTAACTTAGCTAGGTTAGGTGATTTAGATGTAGCTATATTATCATGAGTTAATCGCCATAGGCGGCCATGGTCGCGTCCATCATCGAGGCCATATTGTTGCTGTAGATATCTCGGAATTGCTGAGTAGTCTTCAATAATTTCTCTGTAAAAATCAGCAATATAGATGGCTCCCTCGGGTCCTATAGAAAGGTGTATAGGGTGAAACCAAATATCTTCAGATGTAAGGAACTCTGTTTTGGTTTTGTTATTGAGGCGTTTAATATTAAGGAGTACTCCTTCACGTTTTATTTCTGCTCGATGTACAAAATTCTGAGCAGGTGCGCATGCAAGTATCTGATCACTTAAGCCAGGAAGGGCATTATCTGTATAAATTAAAGGTGAACAAGCTGATGTGAAAAAGCCATTTGGTATAGATTCTGCAGAGCCGTATCGATCACGATAATATTTACCGAACCCAGGATCAGCAGCTCTCTTGGTCCGCCACGGATGTGGTTTGCTAGAAGGGAACGTAGTATTATAGTTTGCAGCATTTCTGCGAGATGATCGAACAGCTATATCAGGATTGCGAGTTAAGTATCTCCAAGGCAGAGGTGCAACTTGAATTCCTGGAGTGCCGGTTGATATCACGAATCGATCTCCGTCCTTATTGAAAGTGAAACCGTAAGTGCTGGTATGGCCACTAACGGGTTCGATTGCAGATCCATCTGGTTTGATGCGAAATGCAGTAGTAGGTATTTTGATTGGATTTTTTAAGAATGGACCTGTTATTGTCCCTCCTTGCCCTCCGTCAATATAGATCCAATTGTCTGGTCCCCATTGTGGGGAGTTCATTCGCCTTTCAATTATACCTACTTTGAATCCGCTAAAGAGTTTTGTTCTGATCTCGGCTTTACCATCATTATCACGATCAGCTAAATAGATAATATCTGGAGAGCAAACGGCAATTATCCCTCCCCGTGCTGGGCAAATTCCGAAGCATGCAGGAAGATTATCTGCCCATATACTTACACGGTCAATCGTGCCATCATTATCTTCGTCGATCATTTTTTTGACTGTTCCGACTTGTTCTAGCTCGGCACGGCGAGTGGCATTTTTATTTGCAGAAATACGACGAACTACCCTGTCCAGTTTGCCTATTTTATTTAAGTCCTCGATATCATATTGGCCCTCACGATTGTATCCGTGTAATTCAGAAACAAATAGGTTTCCTTCAGCATCCCAACAAACACCAGATGGTTGCCGTATAAGAGGTTCAGCAGCAACAAGTTCGAGTCTAAACCCGTGTGGAAGTTTGATCTTTTTTAGGCTTTCATCTGGAGTTAAAGGTTTAGGTGCATCAGTAGGTTTCATTATTTGGCCATGTATTTGGCAAAATAGAGTGAATGAAAGAATTAAAATAAAAGATCTTTTTAACATGTGTTCCGGTATAAAGATTCTATCAACGCATTTGGTGAAACCAAATCAATTTTGGATTGATTATGCTTTTAATTAGGTGAACGATTGTGATTCGACTTATAGTCGGATAGGTATTTTATTTATGTCGAATTTGTTATTAATTGGAGGAGGAGTCTTTTTATTGATTCTAGCGTTTTATGTTTTGCCCTGGCTTTTAAGTATTGTGAGCGCAATTAGCCTTCTTTTATGGTGGTTAATATTGATCCCCTTGATTGGTACGGTTTTAGGCTTAGGTATTTCATACGTGATCAAGAGAGTGATTATTTCTAAGGAAAGTCCGCATCATAATAACCCTGTTATAACTATTGGATCAGTCTCAGTGGGATGGTTAATAGTTCTTATATCGTCGTTTGGTTGAAAAATATAAATTTTTTTATGTTGTTTCGTTTGATTTTATCATGGTGCCTAATGTCATCTTTTGTTGCTTTTTCTGCACCTGTTATCAAGCGAGATAATTCAACTTATGAAGTGAATGGTTTAACCGTTCAGGAAGTTAGAAAGCAGATTGATCAATTGGGACCAATGCATCCGACTGAAAAAAAACGTTATGATGGTATTACTTTGTGGGATTTGAAGTGGAAGTATCAAATATCAAGGCGAGGGAAAATATGGATAGTTACTTCTCGTTCAGTGAGATTAAATATCAAAGTTAGTGTCCCCAAGTGGGTGAACAGAGATGAGGCTTCTCCATTGGCACAGCGTCAGTGGAAGATATATCAGTCAAATCTTGTTCGCCATGAGCAAGGCCATGTAAACATTGCAATAAGTGCTGCAAATGCAGTTGATAAATATATTGGAGCTTATTCAAGTGCTTCTTCTTTAGAACAAATGCGAGTAAGCATAGAGCGCAATACGAAATCGATTCTCGATCGTTTCCGGAAATATGATTTAAACTATGATAAGAGAACTCGTCATGGCGCTAATCAAGGTGCTAGATTTCCTAATAATTTAGCCAAGTGATATTAACTGCAGTCAAGTGTAGTCTGTACAGACTGGTTTTTATGGAACGACCTTTGTTCATTTTATCTGTGGCTGTCCTGTTTATTGGTTTTTGTTCAGAGCTTGTTAATGCTCAGCCAACTTCTTCTAGAAAGAGTTCAATTGTAGAACCTATTTCAGAACTGAAAGCTGTTGCATCGAAATCAGAGCCTACTGTTTATCCAAAGGGTACGGTTCCAAATATTAGTATTCATCAGGCAGCTGCTGAAGGTAATATTGAGGTTTTACGTCAACATATCTTAGTGCAAGCCCCTGATTACATTAACACTAAAAATGGAAGTGGCTGGACTCCTCTCCACTTTGCCTATGCTAAAGGGCAAAAAAAAACGGCTCTTTTTCTATTAGAAAACGGCGCCAGGTACGAAGCTCGCAACAATCTTGGTCAGGCTCCGTATGATATTGTTTTACTAAAGAATAATTTCAAAAATAGTTCTTTTGCGTTGGTTGAATTATTTACTTCCGAAGCGTGCTCCAGTTGTCCTCCGGCAGAGCGCTTAACATCTGAAATTCGTCAAATGTCTCATGTCAAAGGACTCAAGGTCTATTGTGTTTCCTTTCATGTGGATTACTTTGATGGAGCAAATTGGAAAGATAAATACAGTAATCCTGTTTATTCCGCACGTCAACGGGCCTACGAGTTTAAAAAGTTTAGTGGGATGTACTACACCCCGCAGATGATTGTAAACGGTGATTATCAGACTCTTGGCCATAACAGGGTTAAGGCATACAACGCAATAAATCGTGCTCTTAAAAAACCATCTAAGGTTGCAGTGTCTGTGCGTCAGATTAAAAAAGACAAGAATTTTATTTCTGTAAATGCTTGTGCCGTAGGCGAGTTTGTGAACTCAGCGCTATGTGTTGTTCTTGTTGAGAATGGAATTCAGCGTCGTATTACCGGAGGTGAAAACAAAGGGCGAATCCTGAGAACGGATAATGTTGTTTTAGACTTCAAATATATCGAAATCCAAGGAGCTGCTAGTAAGGAGTTTCATTTTTCTGAAAAGATAACTGCCAATCGTAACTTTAGCGTAGTTTCTTTTGTGCAGCGTATTGACAGTATGTCTGTTTTAGGAGCTCATGCCACAATGATTCGTCAATTAGGGGAACATCATGCAGCTGATTTGTGATGCTGGGTAAAGCATATTGATGCATTAATATTGTAACTATTCTCATGCCAATTCGAAAATTGCCTTCCATTTTTTTTCTGCTTTTTAGGATCGTCTTGAATGTGTTTTTGTTTGTGATTTCACTGAACGCTTCTGCAGCATCTAGATTTGTTCATCCTGGCTTATTGCATAGTCAGGATGATATTAATCGCATTAAAAAAGCAGTTACCGAAAAGGAAGGACCAATCTATGAGGGCTTTAAAATTTTGTTAGAAAGTCCTTTCTCTAAGATGGAGTATCGTATGCAAGGGCCTGTAGAAGAGTGGGGCCGTGCTCCTAATATTAATACAGGCCAAGCTCAAAATGATGCTAAGGCAGCTTATCAAAATGCATTGATGTGGGCGATTACGGGAAAGCAGCCACATGCTAATAAGTCGATCGAAATTCTCAACGCATGGGCAAAAAAGTTAAAAAAGGTAAGTGGAATCGACGGTGTATTGGCTTCTGGATTGCAGGGTTTTCAATTCGTTAATGCTGCAGAATTGGTTCGATATACTAACTCGGGATGGACGGAGGTTGAAGCTAAGAGGTGTGAGGCATCGTTCAAAAATGCGTGGCTGCCTACGATTGAGCATTATGCTTATTTTGCTAATGGCAATTGGGAAACGGCTGCGCTGCAAACTAAAATGGCAATAGCAGTTTTCTGTGATGATAGTGAATTATTTGAAGAGGCGATACGTTACTCGGTAAATGGATGTGGTAATGGAAGTATTCCAAATATGATTGTTTACTCATCTGGCCAATGCCAGGAGACAACACGTGCACAACATTATGCTCAACTTGGAATTGGCCTGCTTACATGTGCGGCAGAAGTTGCCTGGCAGCAAGGAGTTGATCTTTACGGATGGAATAATAATCGCATTCTTAAAGGGTATGAATACATTGCTCGTTTCGGGCTTGGAGAAGAGGTGCCTTACCGGCATTACTTGGACAGGACAGGTAAATACGGATTCGGTGGTCGTAATAATCATTACACCGAGATCTCCAAAATCAGCAGAGGAGATTTTTGGCCAATTTATGAGCGTAATTATCAACACTATGCTAAACGACGAGGGATATTAGCTCCGTATTCAAAACAAGTTGTTGAAATGAAACGCCCCGAAGGGCATAGCAGCGATCACGTTGGTTTGGGTACCTTGTCTCACTTTCGGACAAGAATTTCATTAAAGAAACCAAATCATTTACCGGGTATTCCTGCGGGCTTGGTTGCTCGTTCAACAAGTAATGGGATTTCATTAACTTGGGTAAAGAGTGTGGATCCTATCACTGCTGTGGACGCAGATAGTTATGAGGTGTACAGAGCTAATCAACTTGGAGGGAGTTCTAGGAGAATTTCTAATAATGTTATTGTGCCAAATTATCACGACACGAGTGTGAAGCGTGGAGAATTGTATTTTTATTCAGTCAAGGCTAAGAACAGTGTTGGTATTAGTCTTCCATCTGTCGCTCTTGCGGCAAACGCAGGATTGCCAAATCCATGGTTAAGTCGCGACATTGGAGATGTTCAGAAGAGTGGGTTTTCTGAATTTAATGGCGAACGCTTTACACTTGAAGGTGAAGGGGCAGATATTAATGGCAAACGTGATTCATTTCATTTTGCCTATGCGCCATTTACGGGGGAGGGGACGATCACGGCACGGATTGTTCGCCCGATGAGTTCGCAATGGACGAAGCCGGGAGTAATGATGCGTGAGACGCTTGATGCTGGTTCTCGTCATGCGTCGGTACTGTTACTGCCTCATTGGCGAGGGGCATTAGTCGCACGAGGAGAGACTGGTGAAAAAACCTCTTTTCAAGGCCATAGGAATCTTGGTGAAGATCATGTTGTTAAAAAAAACCGACTTAGCACCCCTTATTGGGTTAGGTTGATTCGTTTTCGTAATAGGTTTACTGGCTACATGTCACCAGATGGGTTCCATTGGCAGGAGCTTGGTTCGATAGAGATCCCCATGAGTCGTAATTTTTATGTCGGCCTTCCGGCTTGTTCTCAATTGAAGAAGGTCACCACCACCGTAACTTATGACAACGTCAGTATTCCAGTATGGCGATCAACCAATGGTAGTAACCAGATTACTTCCCGGCCTGAGCCGCGTTGGCATAAGGATCCTTGGCTCAAACGCCACAATGCATTCAATAAACGTGTAATGCAGGGTA
>SHAK01000057.1 GCA_004213515.1 Limisphaerales bacterium
CCGTCCGCCGCGATCGCCGTCAGGTCTTTGAGGTCGTCCGCCGCGATCACCGTCAGGTCTTTGAGGCCGTCCGCCACGATCACCGTCAGGTCTTTGAGGCCGTCCGCCGCGATCACCGTCAGGTCTTTGAGGTCGTCCGCCGCGATCGCCGTCAGGTCTTTGAGGCCGTCCGCCACGATCACCCCCATCGCGTTGTTCGATGACGTATTTACGTGCTTCAGTTCTTTCTGCTTTGTTAAGAATCCCATCCCCGTCTTTGTCAAATTTTGGGATTAAAGTAATCCTTTGCCCTTTACCGCCTCGGCCACCTCGCCCTCCGCGGCTACTCCTTCCGCCTCTGTTCGACTGTTGAGAGGGGCGGCCTTGTGCTCGCGATGCTCCTTCCGGGCGATCTCCTCTTCGAAATGAAGCACGCGCAGCTTCACGTTCGTCGTCGTCAAGTTCGCCATCATTGTTTTTATCAAACCTTTCAAGTAATTGCTTGCGAAGTTCGTCACGGTCACCACCACCACCTCGTGGAGGGCTGTTAGCGGGCTGTGCAAGTAATGTTTGACCGGTGGTCAAAGTGAAAATGAAAGATAGTAAAAATAGAGGTTTCCAATTGTATGTCATGGGTTGAAAATACTTAAGCTTAGATAATAACAAATATTCAGACGTCAAAGAAAGGTCTTGAGGTTACAAAATCACCGCGATTAGGAAATAAATATCTTAATAAGATTAGCGAATAGCCTCTAGTGCACGGCGGGCTTCACGTCGAACAAAGTCATAACTATCTGTTTTTAATTTTGTTAAAGCGGGTTCTGCTGAGCTTGCTTTTTTACCGGCTCGGCGAATTGCCTGGCAAGCAAAGAAGCGGACCAAAGGTTCTTCGTTGTTAAGAATAGAAATATAAAGGCTTACATCGCGTACTCGTATTTGACGCAAAGCTTCCATCGTTACTTGACGGTCTTCAGTTGTTGCAAAACGGTCAAATAAAGATTTACCTGCAGGTCGAGCATCCGAGCCGAGGTTCCCCAGTTCGCGGATTGCGGTATGCCGCACTGTATCATTATCATCTTTAAGTTTGTTTTGTAGGACATCGAGTAATTTTAGTTTATTTTTCTCTACTTTAGTTAAGGCATTTAACGAGGCATTACGTACAGTGGAGCTTTTGTGGACTAGTGCCTGATAGAGAGCTGGAAGAGCTGGCTTTGCAGATTCACCAAGTTTAGATAAAGCAGTAAAAACGGCAGACTGAGTTTCAGAATCCTCTGTTTTAAGAACCTTCACTAAATTATTAACAGCAGAATTAGGAAGTTGTTTAAATCCCCCAAGGGAGGTTACTACAGCCAAACGAGTTTCAGCATTTGCTCCTTCAAGAAATTGAATTAGTTTTTCTGCCAAATCAGAATCTTCACTATTTAATTTTCCTATTGCACGAATAGCGCTCAGTCGTACAGCGGAATCTTTGTCATTGAGACTTTTGACTAATGCTGCCGAGGCTCCTTTTGCTATTTCTCCTAAGCCGGCTAAAGCATCCATGGCAGCTTGGCGGACTAGCGGGCTGGAATCATTCATCGCGTTTTGTAGGCGAGGCAATAGAAGTTGAGGCTTATTAGTTGAGGCGACTAGAGCCTTGAGTGCGACTCCACGGAATTCGGCTTTTTCACTTGCGAGAAGTGGGAGGATTGCATTTTGAGTAGAGAGAGATGTATCGCTTATTTTCTCAAGTGCAATTAATGCTAATAATTTTGTGCTGTCGGAGTGGCGTTCTTTAATTTTTTCTGTCAACTGAGGCACGGCTTGAATTCCTATTTTACCTAAGCACTCGGCTTGCCATAAAGAAGCAGTCATTTGATCTAAAGGGCTATTCTTAGAAGAATCAAGAATCCCTTTAATTGAGGCAGTTCCCATATTTATTAGAGCCTGACGTATTCTTTTTTGGTCTTCATCTTCTGTTTTATTGTGAAGCTCAATTAATGTTGTAACGGCTTTTGTAGCATCTTCTCCCAATCTCCCAAGTAAGTTAATAGCTTGATTGCGTTTGTCAGAATCAATGGAATTCAATCGTTCGATGAGATATGGGATAACGGCTTTGCTATTCGGGCGGAGGCTAAGGATTCCGCTAAGTGCTACCTGCCTAAGTTGGGGTAGTTCTGAATCTAATGCAGTTTGTAATAGTACAATCAATCGTTTGCCGGAGAATCCTATTTGACTTAGGGACCTCAGCCCCATGGCTTTAACCTCAGATGACGGTTCTTGAGGCAATAGATCAGCAAGTTTGTTGGCTGGCGAAGAGGCTGGGGGAAGCCAGATCACAGCATTTGCGGCAGCGCTGCGAACTATATTATTTTCAGAAGTAAGTCCCTGTATAATTTGTTTATATGCTGGCGGCCCTATTTGCCCAAGTGCAGTGCTGGCTGCAGTACGCACATTTTCATTCTCATCTGCTAATAAATTAAATAAGTTAGGAGCCGCGGCTTGCGAATCAGAACCCAGATTTCCAAGAACCTCTGCAGATCCAGTACGGACAAAACTATCATCAGAACCAAGCGCCTTGGTTAGTTGAGGAACAACGGCTGGGCCTATCTCCGTCAGTGCATGAACAATTCTAACATGGATCTGATCTTTGTATCGACGCTTACTCCGGCTAAGGAGTTTAATTAATTCCGGAGCTGCCTCAATAGCGTCAGGGCCCATTTTCGCAAGTGCCGTTGCAGACCAAAAAAACACCTGTTCTTCGTCATCATCTAACCCCTTAATCAACGCAGGTACGGCAGCTTTAGCTTTGGCGCCAATCAAAGATAGTGATCGGGCGGCTTCGCGACGCTTTGCCTTGTCTCCACTTTCTAAATCCTTAATGAATTCATCGACCTCATTGGCGTGTACCAACAGTGAGCTAATAAATAGAGCGAAAACCGTTTTAATTGTGTTCATGCGCTAAATTAATCTCGCTTTTAGCGGGACAAGTTACATTCAGCCTGCGGGTATTATTAAGAAAGAAAAGGAAGGGCCCCCGTGCTGTCGTTGAAAGAATTTGTAGTGGCACCCATTTGATTTAGCATAGAAACAAATAGGTTATTTAAAGGAGTGTCTTCACTATACTGAATGTGTCGGCCCGGCTGAATTAAGCCTCCTCCTCTACCTGCCAAAAGAATGGGTAGATTCTCGTTGTTGTGTTTGTTTCCATCACTGATACCGCTTCCGTAAACAATCATGGTATTGTCTAAGAGCGATCTTTCTCCTTCACGAATAGATTTCATTTTTTGCAGAATGTATGAAAGCTGTTCGATATGGAAAGTATTAATCTTTGAAATTTTCTCTAACTTTATTTGATCATTTTGGTGATGAGAAAGCGAATGATGGCCCTCGCTTACACCAATGTCTCTGTAGCTGCGGTTAGAACCCGCATTAGCAAGCATGAATGTTGAAATACGAGTAACGTCGGCTTGGAAAGCTAGGATCATCATATCTCCCATAAGGCGAATGTGATCTCCATAATTACTAGGAACGCCATCAGGTTTTTCAATGCCGTCTAGAAAATTTGGCTTTAATGCTTTGTTATTCTCAGCACGTTCAATTCTCTGCTCTATTTCGCGAACAGCAGTCAAATATTCATCTAGTTTATTTTTATCGTTGCCGCTGACTTTGCGGGTAAGTGCTTTGGCGTCTTCTAAAACAAAATCTAGGATGCTTTGGCGGTAGCGCTGCCGCTTAGCCAGGCTTTCATTTTTCTCTCCTTTTATATCGTTTCCGAATAGACGTTCAAAGACCAATCTAGGATTGGTTTCCTTAGCCATGGGTGTAGTTGCATTGCGCCAGGAGACATTGTTAGAATAGGCGCAGCTGTATCCAGAATCGCACTTTCCTGACTGTCTTCCTCTTTCTGTTCCAATCTCTAGTGAGGCAAAACGGGTTTTATGACCAACTTTTTGAGCAGCAAATTGATCAACTGAAATTCCAGCACGAATTTCTGACCCTTGACTTTTAAGGGGCTGTACTCCTGTAAGGAAAACACCGGCACTTCTAGCGTGATCACCTGCTCCGTCACCGTTGGCTCTACCTTTATCTTGAGTTAGGCCGCTAAGGATAGATATATCGCGCTGAACTGGGGATAAAGGCTTAAGGATTCGGGTAAGATCAAAGTGTGCGCCTTCAGAGGTCGGCTTCCATTCTTCCATGTGGATACCGTTAGGCACGAACATAAATGCCATGCGAACTGGGGCCTCTCCAACCGAGCTGGTGGCTAGCGCCTTGACGGGGGCCATGCTCTCCAACAAGGGAAGCGACATTGCTGCTCCGAAACCTTTTAAAAAAGTGCGTCTAGGGATGTTTTTAGTCATTCTTCTCTAATTCTAAATTGCTAAAACTGAACGGCTTACTTTTTACTACACCTTCAATGAGCGTGGAGAAACTGTAATTGTTAGATTTCAATTCTTTACAAATCTCGTCCACGGCACATTTGTCATAATATTCTAAACCGCGCCCAAGGGCAAAAGTTAGCAATTTTTCTGTTATCGTGCGAATAAAAGTTTCACGTGATTTTAGGACCGTTTTAAGCCCGTTTGGTCCATTAATTTTTTCTCCTGTTGGTAACTCTCCAGCAGGATTTATGGGGAATTTACCATCCACATCACGCCAGGCGCCAATAGCGTCAAAGTTTTCTAGCGCAAAGCCCAGAGGATCCATCTTTGCATGGCATGTAGCACACTCAGTTTTAGCTCGATGTTTTTCTAATCGTTCCCGAAGTGAGCCGCTAGTAATAGATTCCTCGTTTTCTTCAAGTTCTTCTACCTCGGGAGGAGGAGGGGGAGGAGGAGTCCCAAGAATTTCTTCTAAGATCCATTTGCCACGTAAAACAGGAGAAGTACGAGTTGGATTGGAAGTAATTGTTAGTATACTGGCTTGGGTTAAAATGCCTCCGCGGCCGCTTTCTTTGGATAAACTAACTCTTTGAAATTCTTCCCCCTTAACTCCTTCAATTTGGTAATGTTTCGCAAGTCTCTCGTTTAAGTATGTGAAGTCGGAGTCAATAAATTCGAGGATACTTCTATCCTCCCGCATTAATGCAGCAAAAAAAAGTTCTGTCTCCTTCTTCATAGCCGCTTTTAGGGAATCGTTGAAACTCGGAAATTTTTCGGGATCAGGCTTTAAAGTATTAAGGTTGCGGATTTGTAGCCATTGCCCAGCAAAGTTTTCGACTAAAGCATCAGACTTAGGATCTGCGATCATTCGGCGAATCTGAGAGGCTAAGATGGATGGCTTTGAGAGATCTCCTTTTTCTGCCAAACGACGAAGTTGATCATCTGGCATACTACTCCAAAGAAAATATGACAGTCGCGATGCAAGTTCCCAGTCGTTTAGCCTGCGGATTGTTTCTTTCTTACTTGGTCGAGTATCCAGCTCCCATCGAAAGAGAAAATGTGGAGACACGAGAATAGCTTGCGTCGCTATTTGCATTCCTTTTTCAAAGGAATCTCCTGAGGCTTGAGCCATATCTACAAATGACAGAAGTCGAGAAATCTCCTTTTTTTCTGCAGGCCGTCGAAAAGCCTTGGTGGCAAATTGAGTTAATGATTCTTGTGCGACTTTACGAGTTTCATTTGGCGCAGGCTGACGAACTATTACGCGTCGATGAGAATCAGGCAGTGCCGGCTGAGGGGCATCTAAAGGTCCGACCATTTTTGTTTCACGAACAAAAAGATTTCTGTCTCCACGCAGAGCAGGGTCTGGGGAATCATTATTTACGTAGTTGTTCAAGTATGCGACAGATATTCTGCGATTGCCTTTTCTTGCATTAATTTTGACAAAAAACGTTTCGGGCGCATCTTCAAGAGCTTTGACCTCGAATGTTTTTAAAACTTTGCCATCTATAGAAACCTGCATTTTTGGAAACTCTTCTCCAGCAAGCGTGCTATAGGCATTTATTTGAAAAATGTATTCACCTTCTGAGCGGAACGGATAGCGAATGTCGATACTTCCTTCACGCCATAATCCCCAGTAACTGTCATTTTCAATTCGCACAGCATCATCGTCACTACGAGTACCCCATTTCTTTGTACGAATTGGATCTTCAGGAGGATAAGGTGCAATGTTGGTCTTAATAGCTTGAGCCGTGATTTCTTCAGCTGCTTGAAGATATTTTTCCATCAAAATAGGAGAGATCGAAAGGACGTCTCCAATATTGTCAAAGCCGTATCCAACTTCATCGTTAGGAAAATCTTTAGCAGGTTGATAATCTATACCGAAAAGGTCACGAATTGTATTATTGTATTCGTTTCGATTTAGTCTGCGGAGCGTAACTCTGCCAGGGTTTATTGGTACGTCAGGGTTTGAACAGTCAAATTTGGCTAATTGAGTATCGATAAAATCTGTTAGCAAAATTCTTTGATCTTCAGTTGGCTGGGTTTTGTTTTCAGGCGGCATTTCCCGAAGTCGTAACATATGGCTTACGTTTTCCCACATGCGAGCATTTCGAAAAAAATCTGGTTTAGCCCCAAATGCCTCAAGGTTTAACTCTGCCTTGGCTCGTTTATTGCCATGACAACCAAAGCAGACCTCTTTCATAACAGGCAAGATGTCTGCACGAAAATCTATTTGGTTTTTTGAGGAGATGGCAGAGGTGGCTTCATCGGACCAGCACAAAACGTGCCCTGTAATTATAGTTAGGGCTATAATGTTGATTTTTTGAAGGTTTAAACCCATAAAGTTCAATGTAAATATCTTAACATTTTTAAAGTCGCACGCTCCAATAAAAAAGTCATTTTCTAGATGATATTGGTTGAAGCCAAGCCTGTTCTTGCTCTCCTGAGGAATAGGGGTTGGACTTCTTTTTTGAAGACACAACATGTGCCCGAACGTACAACTCGTCTCCCTTAAAATTATATTTTGGCTCAATCGAATCGGTTTGCCCTAATATTTCTCCAATGCCCGCGGCACTTGGATGTAATGAATTACGCTTAGCTAAATCTTTACTGTTCTTAAAATTATTTCGAGTTCCGACAAACCATGTTTTGTATGTTACACCTTTTTCCGTTGAGATTTTGAAGGAGAAGGATTCCTTGGTTGTTTGAATTGATGAGAGGGAAACCCCACTTGATGAATAAAAATCTCCTTTCTCCATTGCTTCTATTATAGAGGGAGCAGAAAGAGCTGGGGCTTTTACCATTACCCAACCACGACCGGTGTTGCTCTTGCCAATTGCTATTTGGTGGTAGTTATGAGCGTCATCTGTGGCAAGCCCGAACATAAGTGGCAGCTTATATATTCCCACTCTGTATGCATTGATAATATCCCATATTTGGACAGTGCTGAGATGCTTTGCGTCCCCGTAGTTGTTGACGGCTGGGTGTCCGTTGTAAACTTCGAAGAATTGTTCCCCTTTGAGTTGAATCATATCAGTAGGCTTTAGAGCCCATCCAAAGTTAGGATGATTGATATGCGGGAACATAGGTTGCCCGGTTTTTTTTCGCTGCTCTAAAACAGCGTTAACATTATTTTGAATTACTGTGGCTAGGCTGCTGCCGCCTTGGGGAGGTATATAGTTCTTCAGATTTGTAGCATTAATGTGAATGGGAACACCTTGAAATCGATCGGTAAGTTCTTCTGCTTGCATCAGTAAAAATTTACCCTCAACGCTCATCTTTGCTTTGTATTCAGAGAAGTTTTTAAGCCTAACTTTAGGAATATTTTTTTCAGTTTTATGTTCAACCCATTTAGGTCCAAATCTCTCTAGATATTTTTCGAAAGCCCTTCGTCCTCCAGCGTTTTTTTCGATATGAATCCAACGGTTTCCCTCTGCAAGAATGTTGTGGTCTGAGATGCCAAGGAAATGGTAGCCATTCTTTTTATACCAATCAGCAATCATTTCAGGATAATCATCTCCATCGCTCCAAAGAGAGTGTGTATGGAGGTTCCCTTTCCACCATTGGGTTTCTTCGGCTGATATGCCTGAAGCGGAAACCATAAAAAACATAATAAAATGAGTTATCCTTTTCATGTGAGAACTTTAATTAAAATAAAATCTATTGGCTCCATTTCCAAGCCTTAACGACCAGAACTGAAAACGCTGGAATAAATTGATTCTTTTGTTTTCCAGAGAAGTGACATGCTTAAAGAGAGTGGGACCAATAAAAATGCCATAAAAAGCCAAGGTCGCATATTCAAAATGAATTCCAGAATTCCAAGAATTAATACAGGAGGGTTTTTGATTAACGGCAATAGAAACATTAATCCCAATCCAACAGGTATCATGGCCAGCAGAGTTCTGTTCATTTTAGAAAATAACTGAGATTCAATTCGAAGGGTTTCGTCTGGCAGCATGGCTGAAAGTCTTGCCAGAACTTTGTTTAGGGCCATTAAATAAAATACAAAAGCTAAAGCTAGGAGCCAAACAGAGGTACCAAAGTAAATTTCGTCTGGAGCACGATGGTGCCAATGTAAAAAAGGAGAGAGCCCTAAGTTAACTAGTCCCCAAATTTTTGCTAAGAAAAGTGAGTTTTGCCATACTCGTTCCTGGGGCTGAAACCCATCAAAAAGTCGCAACCCATACCAAAGCATACCGAAAGCTACAGGAGGCAAAAGCATTCCTAAAGGAAAGGCCGCATCCGTCCAGTTTGACATGGAAGACATAATTGCAACTATAAGGGTTATCGGTAGTCCCCAGAAGAGAACCGATGATCCGCGAGCAACTTTAGCCAATACGGGTAGTAAATCTTGAGTATGAGGTTTTGATTCTTTCATTTTTACAAACTTAAATAAGTTTGATCTCTCAATCCTTGTTTGTAGTGGTCAAGCATTTGTGAGCCTTCCGAAGGGGAGAATTGGTGATTTAAGATCGCGTTATCTATCTGATTCTTCATACTTTGAATTAGGTTGTTTTCGTCATATTGCACCATATTCAATACACTTGCTATGGAATCCCCTTCAATTACTTCTTGGATATCATAACCTCTTTCATGATTAAGATCGATAACCACTTGAATCTCGTTTACTCGCCCAAACAAGTTATGCATGTCGCCCATAACATCTTGGTAGGCGCCCATCAAAAAGACCCCGAGGTGATAAGGGTTTGAGCCTGAGATTGAAGGAAGATGCAAGGAAAGGGTGTTACCCTGTTTTTCTTGTCCAATGAATTGATCGACTTGTCCGTCGGAGTCACAAGTAATATCTACAAGACGGGCTTCTTGTTCTGGAGATTTATCAAGAAAACTGAGTGGCATTATAGGAAAAAGCTGTTTCAGGGCCCAATGGTCTATTAGGGACTGGAAGACCGAAAAGTTACAGAGATATTGAGCTGATAAATTCTCGTCGAGTTGTTGAATCTCACCCGGAATCATTGAGCGACCTCCAAAGTCCTTAACTACGGCTTGGCTGATCTCCCAGTATAACGATTCGATTTTGGCTTTATCCTCGAGCTCAAGAATCCCAAGATTAAACATACTTTGTGCGGCTTCTTTAATTTCTTTAGCATCATGCCATGCCTCCATTTTTCCAGAGGATTTCAGGCCCTCATATAATTCACGCAATTCAACCACAAAAGTGTGTTCATTTTTGTTCTTTTGGATTTGGGTAAATTTTTGGCTTTTGCCCATGCTCTCGAAAGCTTCAACAACAAGCATACTGTGATGCGCAACGATTGCGCGCCCGCTTTCACTTATTATTTCTGGATGAGGAACTCCTTCCTCGTTGCTAACTTCTGCCAAGTGGTAAACGACATCGTTAGCGTATTCCTGTAATGAATAGTTTTTTGAACTGTCACTTTTCGAGCGGCTACCGTCGTAGTCCACTGCAAGTCCGCCACCAACATCGAACCACTTAATTGGATATCCTAATTTGTACAGCTTAGCATAGTATCGAGATGCTTCTTGCACGGCTTTTTTTACGGTAAAAATATCCGGAACCTGTGAGCCTATGTGGAAGTGTAATAATCTAAAACATTCACTCAGCTTAATTTTGGTTAAGCGTTTTGCTAATGCTAATAAATCTGCTGTCCCGAGGCCAAACTTAGCGTTCTCACCTCCACTAGCAGCCCATTTTCCATCAGCTTTGCTCCACAGCTTTACCCTTACACCTAGAATGGGCTTTATGCCCATTTCTTCGGAAACAGCAACAATAGGGTCTAGCTCTTCCATTTTCTCTATTACAAGCACAACCGACTTGCCCATTTTCTGGCCCATCAGCGCCGTCTTAATATACGCCTTATCCTTGTAGCCATTGCAGATAATAAGAGATTTGGGATTTTCTTGTATAGCAAGTGCGGCAAATAATTCCGGCTTGCTGCCGACTTCTAGCCCGATTTGATATGGTTTACCGGCTCCCAATATTTCTTCAACTACCTTGCGAAGTTGATTTACTTTTATTGGGAAAACTCCTCGATATCTGCTTCTGTAATTAAATTCAGTAATTGCTTTTTCAAAGGCAGAATTAATCGATTGGACACGATGGTGAAGTATATCCTGAAATCTTATTAATAGAGGGGTGCGAAGATTTCTTTGTTTCGCTTCTTCTATGATATCCGTTAATCGGACTTTTAAAGAGGAATCGTCAGGTTTTGGCGTGGCTATGACATGGCCTTCATGGTCGATATTAAAATAACCCCCACTCCAGTGATCTATATGATACTTCTGTTTGGCGGAATCAATGGTCCACTCTTCCGATGAATTATTAGAAGAGGTATTGTTCATGACGCTCCGCAAGGGCTTCACATTATACAATTGTACAAAGTGAAGAAATTTATATCTCTTTTAAAAACTTTTACAAAAGGCATCCAGGCGATCCATTCCATTTTGGATATTTTCCATGCTAGTAGCGTAGCTGATACGAAAATTATTGTCTGCGCCAAACGCAATACCTGGGACGGCAGCAACTTTTGAATCTTCCAATAACCGATCGCAGAACTCAGCAGATTTGAGTCCGGTTGCCTCTATATTTGGAAAAAGATAGAAGGCCCCTTGGCTATTGACGCAGCTAATGCCAGTCATATTGTTTAATCGCTCTGCAGCATACTTACGGCGATTGTTAAATTCTGTTAACCAATGGTCCAAGTGGGTTTGAGGCCCTGTAAGTGCTGCTACTGCACCTTTTTGTGCAAATGAAGTAGCGTTACTTGTGCTATGGCTTTGTAGAGCATTAATTGCTTGAGCTATGGGCTTAGGCGCTGCAAGGAATCCAATACGCCACCCTGTCATAGAATAAGCTTTGGCAAGTCCATGTACAATAATAGTATGAGCAAGATGTTCTTCAGAAAATCCAGCAACGCTAGTAAACTCGGCTCCATCATAAACGAGTTTTTCATATATATCGTCACTCATTATTAGAACACCATGTTCGACGCAGGCATCTCCAAGCGCACTTATTTCTTCCTTTGTATAAACCGAACCAGTTGGGTTGCTAGGAGAATTTAAAATAAATAATTTTGTTTTTGAGGTAATTGCTTCGCGAAGTTGTTCGGGGGTAACTTTGAATTCACTAGCGTCAGTGGTTTCAATGATAACAGGTTTAGCGCCTGCAAGTTTAACCATTTCGGGGTAGCTTAACCAATAAGGCGCAGGGATTATTACTTCGCCTCCTGCTTCGCAGGTAGCATAAATAGCATTAAAACAAGAATGCTTTCCTCCGCAGTTTACGATTACTTGGCTTGGCTCGTATTCGACTTTGTAGTCCCGGTGGAATTTATCTGCAACGGCTTGGCGAAGTTCGGGGATGCCGCTACTTGGAGTATACTTCGTGAAGCCATCTGCCAAAGCTTGGGCTGCTGCGTCCTTGATGTGTTGAGGGGTATCGAAGTCTGGTTCCCCGGCTCCAAAACCAATAACGTCTTCTCCAGCTGCACGGAGTTCTTTTGCCTTGGCTGAAATGGCTAAAGTAAGCGATGGGGCGAGCGAAGCTGCTCTACTTGATATCGAGTAGTCCATACCTTTTGTTTTAAATTATTTTTAGAAATTCGGAGGTTATCCTCCAACTTGCGCGCGGGCTTCTTCGGCTAAAGGTGTACTTAAGTATCGTTCGCCGGTCGAACAAGCTATGGTAACGATTTTTTTCCCTGCGTTCTCAGGGCGTTTAGCTACTTCCAGCGCAGCACAAACATTTGCTCCGCTTGAGATCCCACAAAGGATTCCTTCTTCCTTGGCCAATCGGCGAGCCATCTTGAAAGCATCATCATTGCTCACCTTAATGCATTCTTTGATCTGATCGGTTCCATTTTCTCCTTTAAGATGCAAATTCGAAGGAACAAAGCCAGCACCAGTGCCTTGAATTTTGTGAGGTCCGGGGGTCAACTCTTGGCCGGCCAGTGTTTGAGAGATCACAGGAGAGTCTTCGGGCTCCACTGCAATTGCCTGAAAAGTGGCTTTGCGCGGTTGAAGTACTTCGTAACAGCCGGTCAATGTTCCTCCAGTTCCGACACCTGCGACGACGATATCAACAGCTCCATCGGTATCTTCCCAGATTTCTTCTGCTGTTGTTTGACGGTGAATTTCTGGGTTCGCAGGATTTTCAAATTGTTGTGGTATCCAAGAATTTGGAGTGGAGGAGGCTAGTTCATGGGCCTTTTCAATTGCGCCTTTCATTCCCTTTGGCCCTTCTGTTAGCACTAACTCTGCGCCTAGCATAGCCAGCAAAGTTCTGCGCTCTAGAGACATGGTCTCGGGCATTGTGAGTGTTAGCTTGTATCCCTTGGCCGCAGCTACAAAGGCGAGAGCTATGCCGGTATTGCCGCTGGTGGGCTCAATGATTACTGTGTCATTGGTGAGGCGGCCGCTTTTTTCTGCCTCTTCGATCATCGCCATGCCAATACGATCTTTGACACTTGATAGCGGATTGAAGAATTCACATTTCAACAAGATTTCAGCACCAATTCCTTCGGTGACTTTGTTTAATCGAACTAAAGGAGTGCGGCCAATAGTCTCAACAATGTCATTATATATTTTTCCCATTTTTATAAATGCGGTTTATCAGGTTA
>SHAK01000058.1 GCA_004213515.1 Limisphaerales bacterium
CCTGATTTGAGTAATATTTCCACCAGCTTTAGTGCAGAAAGAGGAGTATCGCTTGCTGGTTTTAGAAGGACGGCATTTCCACCTGCGATTGCAGGCCCGACTTTATGGGCAACGAGATTGAGGGGGAAATTAAAAGGTGAAATAGCTGCGACGATTCCGCAAGGGACTCTTAATGTGAATCCAAGTTTTCCGACTCCGCTTGGAGTAGTATCAAGTGGAACCGTTTCCCCGTTCATTCTTCGAGCTTCATCTGCTGATAAATCAATGGTCTCAGCGGCTCGATTGACTTCGATATAACTCTCTGTCAAAACTTTCCCTTCCTCGCTACTTATTAACAATCCAAGTTCTCTTTGTTGCTCTCGTATGAGATTAGCTGTCTTTCTTAAAATTTCGACGCGCTTGTAAGATGGTATTTGGCGCATCGTTTTAGCCCCTTTAGCGAGGCCATCTATTGCAGTATTTATTTCGGAGGGAGATGCAACAGGGACCGTATCGATAACCGATCCGTCAAACGGATTTAGAACCTCGCTTTTTTCGCTGAGTTCACGCCAAGCACTATTGAGAAAAAGTTGCATAGACGCAGTGTCGTGCCTCAGATTAGGTAAGTGCAATAAAAAATAATTTGATCTTAAAACTGACCTTTATAAGCTTTTTGAAGCAATCGAAATTTATGTTCAGTCGAAGAGGTGAATTATTTCTTTAGGATTAAATTTATCCGTATTGTAATTTCAATTAGCCCTATTCAATTCCTGCAACACTTCGAATAATGTCCTCAAGTGAAGTTTTGGGTCGAAAGTTTGTAAAATCTTCAAGTTTGCTGATCTTTGGTTTGCGGCGTTGCATATCTTCAAAACCGGGTTCATAGGCTTTTTCGTATGGGATTAGTTTAATTTCAGATTCTGAGCCAGTAATATCTATTATGCGATTGGCTAATTCTAGTATGCTTACTTCTTCAGTTGATCCTATATTAAAGATATTACCAGGTGCAGTTGGGCAATCAGCTAAACGAGTTAGTGCTTCAATAGTATCGTTAACAGAACAGAAACAGCGAGATTGGTGCCCGTCTCCAAATACACGAATTGGTTCATTTGTTTTAGCTGCTTCGATAAAGCGGGGAAGTACCATGCCATAGCGCCCAGTTTGTCTTGGTCCAACTGTATTAAAAAGCCTGACGATCGTAACTGGTAATTGACGCTCATTATAAAAAGCTAATGCGAGAAATTCATCCATAAGTTTCGAACAAGCATAACTCCATCTGCCAAGCGAAGGTGGCCCAATTAGAAGATCATCATCTTCGTCAAATGCCTCTTGACTACTTTTGCCATAAACTTCTGAGCTGGAGGGTAGAAGAAGTGGGGTGTTATTTAACGCTGTCGCTTCAAGGATTGCCTCGGTAGATTTTAGATTGTTTTCAATTGTTCGGATGGGTGATCGAACAACTAGGTCAACTCCAACTGCTGCTGCGAGATGATATACATACCTGGATTTGGCTACGATCTCGTCAAGTTTATCGAAAGAGTTTACATCGCTTTCGATGAATTTAAGTTTGGAACTGTCACTTGTACTAGGCAGGTTTTCATATGATCCAGTTGATAAATCATCGATCACTACAACTTTTTCTCCTTTATTAAGAAGTCGTTCGGTCAGGTGCGATCCTATAAAACCGGCACCCCCGGTGATAAGGGTATGTTGCTCTTCAGCCACACCGCTTGTTGTCATTCATATGCCTCGCTGTCAAGCGGTAGAGACGTTGTCTCGACAAATTAGCTTTGTATGTCGCATATTTGTTTTGTTATGATGGGTATAAATTTTTATTCCAAGTGAGAATTCTGATTGCTATCACCGGAGCCAGCGGAATGATCTATGCTCAGCGTTTATTAGATCATTTAGGTAATTCTGAGCACGAGGTACATGTTGTGCTCAGCTCATATGCACAGACTGTGATTCAAGAGGAGTTGTCTAATGGGTTAAATTTGGCCAGTGGAGTGAAAATGCATAGTTTAAAGAGTATGAACGCTCCATTTGCAAGTGGATCTAATGTCTCTGAAGCTATGGTGGTGATTCCTTGTACTATGGGCAGTTTGGGCAGGATTGCTCATGGTTATAGCGATAATGTGCTAATGAGAGCTGCTGATGTTATGCTAAAAGAAAAAAAGAAGCTCATATTAGTTCCTCGTGAGACTCCTCTAAATTTGGTTCATTTAAAAAACATGCAATTATTATTGCAGGCTGGCGCGACAATCCTGCCAGCAAATCCACATTTTTACTTTAAACCTAAAACTATAGAGGAAGTTGCTGATACGGTTGTTTCAAGAGTGCTTGATCATCTTGGAGTCAAAAATGAAGCCTCACCTCGTTGGCAAGAGGAGGAATGAACGAAACAAAAACAATAGAAATAACGAGGTGCAAAAAGAGTGGTTTTTTTGGTGCCGTTTTGAGATGGGGTGAGTTTGTTAAATTTTCTCATACCATTTTTGCGATGCCATTTGCATTGGCATCGATGATGGTTGCTTCAAGGGAGCATTTTGGTTTTCTTGATGATATCAAAGCTGATTTACCTGCGCCCTCAGTCGAGTATGGCTTTCCAGGATTCAAGTTGTTCATATTGATTATATTATGCATGGTTTTTGCTCGTACTTGTGCTATGTCTTTTAACAGAATAGTGGATCGTCATTATGACGCAAAGAATCCAAGAACAGCTAATAGGCATTTACCTGCAGGTGATATCAGCCTTTTTAGTGCATGGTTGCTTTTTAGTTTAACTGCTCTTGGTTTTTTGGTTGCTGCAGGTTTTATAAATAATGCCTGTATGGTGCTTGCTCCGGTAGCCTTATTTTTTATTTGTTTCTATTCATTGACTAAGCGTTTTACGGATTACACCCACGTATGGTTAGGGGTTGCTCTTGCATTGTCTCCTATCGGGGCTTGGATTGCCGTAAAAGGTGGATCCGCTGCAGAGCTGCTGCATTTATGGCCACTCAGTCAAAGCTTGCTTCCCCCTATAGTTTTGGGGGTTGCGGTGGTATTTTGGTTAATCGGATTTGATATTATTTATGCGATTCAGGACTTTGAATTTGATAGACAGAATGGTTTGCGTTCCCTAGTCACTGCTTGGGGTCCTAAAAACGCGCTTACTGCCTCGTTTTTATCTCACATGATAATGTTAGCTTTAATTTTGCTATATGGAATATTGCTAAAGATGCGTGTAGCGTTCTTGATTGGTTGGTTAATAATATTGTTTTGTCTTTTATTTGAGCATTGGCTTGCGCGTAAAAGAAGTCTGGATTGGGTAAACAATGCATTCTTTAAACTCAATGCGCTTATTAGTTCGGTTTTCTTTTTTGTAGTAGCTACTGAGATTATTTTTCCATTTTTTCGTCGTATTCAATGAATCTTTTCATCCCAGAAACCTTTGTCGATATTCGTGATAAGTTAAGGGTTGGTGAGCGTATTGATGACTCAGAAGCTTTGCGTTTGCTCGAATGTGGTGATCTTAACATGTTGGGTGAATTAGCTGATGAAGTGAATCGACGTAAGAATGGCATTAATGCCACCTACATACTTAATCGATATTTAAATTATTCAAACTACTGTATTTTAAGCTGCCAATTTTGTGCTTTCTCTCGAAAAAAGAGAGACGCTAATGGGTTTGAGTTGGCAATTCCTGAAATGGTAACGAAGGCTAAAGAAGCTTTATCGATTGGGATAACAGAATTACATATTGTTGGGGGACTACATCCATCACTTCCATACACTTATTATACTGATATGATCAGTCAGTTAAAATTAGTGGATGAAAGACTACAACTTAAGTGTTTTACTGCGGTTGAGATATTACATTTGGCTTGGTTAGCTAAAAAACCCATGCAAGAGGTATTACGAGAATTAAAATCACTCGGTTTAGATTCATTGACAGGTGGAGGAGCAGAGATTTTTAGACAAGATGTACGCGATAAAATAGCTCGTGGAAAGGAGACCGCAGATGAGTATCTTAATGTTCATCAAACTTGGCATCAATTGGGTGGATACAGTACATGTACAATGTTATTTGGCCATCTTGAAACACTTGAGGATAGAATCGACCATATGCATCAATTGAGGCAATTACAGGACAAGACCAAAGGATTCACGGGTTTTATTCCGTTGCCTTATCAACCTGATAACAATGAGATTCCTGTTAAATATCCTCCAACAGGCTTCGACATACTGCGTACTCTTGCAGTTGCTAGGCTGTATCTCGATAATTTTGATCATATAACAGCTTATTGGGTCGGAATGGGAATGAAGTTAGCGGAAGTGGCTCTTAATTATGGCGCTGATGATGTGCATGGTACCATTATTGAAGAGAAGATTTTTCATATGGCAGGAGCTGATAGCCCACAGTCTCAGACTGAGACAAAAATGATTAAAGCAATTCGTGAAGCGGGTCGTACCCCAGTACAGCGTGATACTTTTTATCGGCCGATTCGTAAATGGAAAGATGAACCCTTAACTAAGGTTTGATTTTATTTGAAAATTGATTGCATGACGAAGAGAATAGGATCAGTTCCATATCTTAATTCAGCGCCTCTTACTTTTGGAATAGAGGAAAAAATTCAATTTCTGCCACCTTATCAACTAGCAAAGAGGCTGCGCTCTGGAGAGTTCGCAGCAGGTCTTGTTAGTATAACCGAAGTTTTATATAATGATTTATATGATATTCTTGATGGTGTAGCCGTTGCTTGTGACGGTGCTGTTAAAAGTGTTTTCCTAGCACACAAAAAGCCCCTTGATGAGATCGATGTGATTCATTGTGATGCTGCTTCTTTATCTAGCGTAAACTTATTGAAGGTTATTCTTAAGGATTATGGATTATCGCCTCGCCTGGAACCATTTGATAACTATTTACAAGCGGAAGAACAAAATGCTGTGCTCTTGATAGGTAACCCAGGTATTGAGTTTTTGAAAAGGCATCATGAACATCAAATTCTTGATCTTGGTCAAGCGTGGAAAGATTTGACTGGATTGCCTTTTGTTTTTGCAGTTTGGGCTATTCGCAGGGATCAAAGTAATTCAGAACTTAGGCAAATGTTGATGAAAGCTAAAGAGAAAGGCACAGGCAAACTAACAGATATCATTAAGAATCATTCTGATTTCGACTTTGAGCTCAGAGATTTATACTTTCGAAAACATATTCGGTTTGAATTAACTAACCATGAAAAGAAGGGCATATTAGAATTCGTTCGACGTCTTCGTGAGGTTGTAGGTGAACCAATTTTTATTCCTAATTATGTTTCTGCTAACTAAAAGATAGGTTAGCTTTTTAGTCCTTATGAGTAAAAGATTGCAAGACGTATATCTATGTAGGTTAAGCATCTGAGTAATTTTTTTTATTTTGATTGATATACCGCCCAGTCTGAAAAGTTCATCCAGATTGCTTTTTTTTAAGGGCAAGTTGTTTAGAGACTTTTCAAATACAATGCTTTGGCAGTTGTTGGGAAAGTTCTTTCAAGTTGTTGGAATGGTGTATGCAACTCGTTGCCTTGGGCCGGACAATATTGGTGTTTCTCGCACAGTCATTACTCTTGCGATGACTCTTCAGTTGTGTATTGCGTTTGGGCTCGATGCTGTTGCTGTCCGGCATGTTACAAAAGGGATTGCTAAAGTTAGTGAAATTGCCTCAGCCATTTTTACTTTTCGTTTTGTGCTAGGTTTTTTAGCGGCAATGCTTTGGGCTTTAGCTGTTTCATTAAGTAAACTTGAGGGAGGTGAGAAGTGGACCTGGCTAGCTGGTTCGCTATTTTTACTCGTTTGTTGTATGGATTACAGTTGGATATTTCAAGCTACGGAACAAATGCCAAGAGCATCTCGATTTCAATTAATTTCATCTATGATTGCCAGTGTTTGGTTTGTTTTGTTTTTTAATAAAGGACAATCGGTTGGCAGTGATCTTTATGTTTTATTGGCAGCTAATTCTATTGTAGTAGCTTTAGTATGGTGGAAAATATCAAATGAATTTGGTTTCAAATGTTTCAGTGTTTTACATTTATCTAGTGCGAAAAAATTGTTTATAGAAGCACGGCTTATTTGGATATTTAATCTTGGTTATTTTCTTTTAGCCAATATGGGGCAAATCATGACTTATTTTATTTTGGGTAAGGAGTCTAGTGGCTTATTTGGTTCAGCGCAGTATCTAGTTTTGGCTTTGCAAATGTTCCTTCATTATTTTGGAATTTTGATGGCTCCTCGGCTTATGGTTTGGCACAAGGACAATGTTGTTATGTTTAGGCGACGTGTTTTAATGATTGCTGTTATCGCAAGTTGTTTTGGTTTTGCGATATTTGGAGTATTAAGGTTAGTAGTCGATTGGTTGTATCCGTTACTTTTTGGAGGTGCCTTCGCAAGCGCATCAGTCTTACTTCCGTGGTTAGTGCTAGGAAAGTTTTTTGCTGTTGGGACTGCAATGTTTACTTGGGGACTTTGGGCACAACACCGAGACAAGTTGCCGGTTTTTTGCTGTTTGCCTTGTTGTTTTATTTCGGGAGGCCTTTATTTTATATTATTACCTAAGTTTGAAAATTTAGCTTCAGCTTGGATTACTTTTGGAGCTGAAGCAGCTCTGCTTCTATCATCTGGAATAGCATTTATTTACGTTGTTCGAAAAAGGAAATTAAATTCTTTTGATTAACGGTTTTTTAAATTTTAACAATCAGTTGCCTCTTTCCATTATTCTCTAAGTTTAACTCGATAGAAGGCTTTTGGAAATAGGTTTTCTTTTGAGCCTTGGAAGTGCCCCGTACCATTATCTAAATTAATTATTCCGATTTTGACCCATTTTTTAAGGTCAGTAGAAATTTCGATTTCGCATTTAGTATCAATGTTGCCTGATATTTTAAAACTTATCTGATCTTTAAATATAATATTTGTGATTTTCGGCAAAGATTCCCATTTCTTAAGAAGTTTAACTGCTTCAGATTGACTACTATCAATTGCTATCATCATTGGTGTCCTTCCTAGATAATCAATCGTTCTGAAATTCGCTCCTAAATGAATCAATCTATTAATTGCCTCCAAATTTCCTCCAGCAGCAGCATAATGAAGAGGTGTCCAATTACGCGGTGGTAAATGCCAGTCATCTCTTTGCTCAATATTATACACCTTAGATGTAAGTTTTTCTAAGATTTTGATATCTCCAGTAAATGCAGCGTGATGTAATGTTGGTTTTGAGCCAATTTCGCCTCCTTTCGATTTCAGAAGTAATACTGTTTTATTCCAAAGATTATCTTTTGCGTAATCAAGCGGAGTTAGCCCTCCTGCATCCTCTCTGTTAATTTCAAATTTTATTTCTAGTAATTCTTTTATGATTTCATCCATTCCGCTCGAAGCAGCGGCGTGTAATAAGGTGTTTCCGGGTTTAGTAACAATATTGATATCTGCTCCGTTTTGACGGAGCAGTTTAGTTGTAGAATTAAATTTCCCGACTACAGAGGCAAAAACTGGAGTCCAACCTAAATCAGTTCGGTGGTTCACATTTGCATTACGCAATAGTAATGCTTCAACCGCCAATTTTCTTCCTCGAGCCGCAGCCGCGCTTAATGGGGTGGCACCCCAAATAGTCTCAACTTCTGTTTCACCTCCATTTTCAAGAAGGTTTATTAGTATAGGAGTGTAGCCGTCTAAAGCGGCAAGATGAATTGGTGTTTGTCCGTATATGTCTGTCTTATTTGGTTGGGCTTTGGCATTAAGTAGAACAGTTACAATTTTTTCATAATTATGTTTTACAGCGAGATGTAAAGCAGTTTGGTTAAGATTTCCTTGCAGATTTACTTTGGCATTATTTTCAAGCAGTAATCTTACTGATTGGATTTGACCATTTCGGGTTGCCCAATGAAGTGGTGACCAGTTGAGATTATTTTGAAATTCGATATCAGCCTTATTGTTAATGAGCCACTTCATAGTTTCGATTTTACCATTCCAAGCTGCATGATGAAGAGGAGAGCTTCCAGATGTATCAATGGCATTAACTAAAGAATTATTGTTTGAAAAAAGCTCTTCCAAACGGTCTATATTACCCGTTGCCGCCGCCTCCCAAATATCATTACTTTCCTCCTGAGAGTAGATACTGGATTGGAGTAAAAGAACTGTGGTTAGAAAAATAAATTTTTGAAAAAAAACTCTCACGTTATGCCGGATTTTTAGCGAATTTGTAATATTGATGCGAGTACTGAATTGACTATGAATAAAAAAAACAATGTTGACTAGGTAATGGTTATGGGTATGTTTTTTTTTACCTTTTCGAGTGAAAAGGTAGCAGGGTTGGGCTAATTCCGTATGCAGCCTTTCCCTGTTTTTTTGTTTTAACACCTCTCAAATACTTCTTTATGCCTTAAAAAAGATTAAATGAGTGTATGAGAATTCGTTACGCTTTTTGATTCCCTTGAAAGAAAACGACCGTTTTGGTGGAATATCCCGGCTTTATGGTCAAGCTGGTTTGTTAGCGCTTAATAAAGCTCATGTTTGTGTTGTTGGGGTAGGTGGAGTCGGTTCTTGGACTGTTGAGGCCTTAGCTCGTTCTGGTGTTGGAGCTTTAACTTTAGTGGATCTCGACGAGGTATGTGTTACTAATGTCAATCGCCAGTTGCAAGCGCTCGATGGAAGTTTCGGTAAGTTTAAGGTGGAGGAATTAAAAAATCGAATAAGTAATATTTTTCCTTCTTGTAATGTTTATGTGAGAACTGAGTTCTTCAATAGTAAAACTTCCAAAAAAATTCTGAAAGATGGTTTTGATTTTGTTGTTGATGCTATTGATAATGTTCAAAATAAAGTTCTGTTGATATCGGAGTGTTGTCTGCAAAAAATCCCGATCATTACGAGCGGAGCTGCAGGGGGGCGATTAGACGGGACGAGAGTGCAAGTAACTGATTTAGCTAAAACGACTCATGATCCATTACTCTCCAAGGTACGATCAAGCTTGCGTAAAGATCATGATTTCCCTCGATCTGGAAAAAAAATGGGTGTGCGATGTGTGTTTTCTCCTGAGTCGGCAGTCTATCCTAAAAAAGATGGTACTGTTTGCAGTAGCCGATCAGAGGTGAATAATTCTGAAAACCCATTGAAGTTAAACTGCGAGTGGGGTTTAGGATCTGCAACATTTGTTACAGGTGCTTTCGGGTTTGCTGTTGCAGGTGAAGTCGTGCGGCATTTAACTTCTGAGTAGTTCATTAGCTTTGTGATTTATCTGCTTATAAAATAGTGCTAAGATTTACCTAATGAGCAATGATGTGGTAGCTGTTGAAATTAGAGGTGTTCTTCCTGCCAATAGTGGTAGTGCCTTGTTCATTGGTAATGAAGATAAAGTTTTCGTTATACAGGTAGATCATAATATGGGATCTGTAATAGGAATGTTTCTCGATTCTACCCATAAGGAGAGACCTTTGACGCATGACTTGTTTGGTCATGTTTTTAATGGGTTTGGAATTCGTTTGCTTCGTGTTGTTATCACAGAATTAAAAAATTCCACTTATTATGCTCGCTTGATTTTAGAACAGGACAATGAGTTAGGGCGAAAAATAGTAGAAGTTGATGCTCGTCCAAGTGACAGCCTTGCTATGGCCGCACAGCATAAATCGCCAATATATGTTGCAACAAATCTTTTTAAAGATGTAGAAGATATGAGTGAGGTACTATCTAGAATTCAGGACTCAAGTGATCATGATGTTGCTTAAATTCATTTTTTTATTAAATGCATTCTGAACTAAAACCTCCCAGCGAACCAGTTTGCTTGGTTTTTGGAGATGAGGATTTTCTTGTGCGAGATAGAGCAAAGCGTATTTACGAATATTGGTGCTCTGCCACTGATGGGATGGATCATGAGGTTATTGATGGAGCGGTACGAAACTCTGAAGAAGCACAGGAGACCATTTCCAAACTTAATGAAGCGTTACAGACACTTCCTTTCTTTGGAGGAGACAAAGTTGTGTGGTTAAGAGGGGTAAACTTTTTAGGAGATGATCGAACTGCATCGAATGTGAAAATTAAGGAGCGGTTGGCGGACATGGCTAAAGCTTGGGAAGCGTTTGATTGGAAGGGAGTGAAATTGCTGATCAGCGCTACTAAGGTGGATAAGCGCAAAAGTTTTTTTAAAGCTCTTAAAAAATTTGCGAGCGTAGAAGATAAGTCTTTTAGTGAAAAAGAGCGTGGGGGGCGAGCTTCAATGCTGGTTAGGCAGCGTTTTTCTGAACTTGGTAAGAAAATTTCTCAACATGTTGCTGATGAGCTTATTTTATTTGTAGGTGCGAATCTTCAACAACTGTATACTGAGTCTGATAAGTTGGCTTCATATATTGGTGATCGTAATGAGGTTACAAGGCAGGATGTGCATGAGATTTCAACTAGATCCAAACAGTCTAAAGCATTTGCGTTAGGCGACGCTTTGGGCGAAAGAAATCTTCCCAAACTACTTCGTGTTCTTGATGAAGAGTTATGGGAAGTGAAACTTGATACCAAAAAAAGTCCAATTGCTCTGCTTTACGGTTTAATTTCAAAAGTAAGAACGATGATTTTTTTGCGAGAAATGATTCGTTTGAAATGGATTAGTCCTAGCAGCGGCTATCCTCAATTCAAGTCTCAATTAGAGGCTATAGATGATGATTGCTTGCCGAGTGATAAAAAATTTAATCCTAAGCTAATGCATCCCTATATGCTTTTTAATGCCCTTGGTCATGCTAAGAGATATTCTGAGATTGAGCTTATTAGAGCGATGGGAGTATTGCTTAATTGTAACCGTCAATTGGTTTCTTCTAGTACTGAAAACGCACTTGTTTTACAACAGGCACTTATGCAGATCGTTAGTAAATCGGATTAAGATTTTATTATTATTTAATTAGTTGAATGCATTGAAGTGTTTTTTGGTCGCGCACAAATAATTTTTTATCTGAATAAGCTGGAAAGCTCCAAGATTTACCACAAACTTGCATCCTTCCGATTTCGTTGTATTTATTTGGATTAGGCCCGATTAATGATAGTTCCCCTAATTGGCTTAGGACGAGTATTCTTTTACCATCGGTAAGTGTGGAAGCATAGAAATTGCCAAAATCTTTTTCTTCCCAATTTAGTTTGCCAGTGTTGGTGTCGACACAGATAAATCTATCTTTCTCAGCAAAACCGTAGAGGAATCCACCGATAATTACAGGCGTTGAAAGGTTGATTTTAAGTTTGGGGTTTTTCCATTTTAGAATTGCTTCGCCATTTTTCCCTCTGCCGCTTACACAAATCATCCCTTCCGAATGAGAAGCAACAATAATGCTATTGTCTGTGGCAACCGGAGTTAGCACATTACGATATGCACGTGTTGGCATCGGCTCACTCCAAAGCATATTTCCATTTCTTATGTCTATCCCTATTAATCGCTCAGTAGTTAAAGTTATAAATTGTTTTTTATCTGCAATTTCAGCCATTATAGGACTAGCATAACTTGCTAAGTCGTTACTTGATTTCCAAATTACTTTTCCGTTGTACTTGTCAAAGCATACCACTCCCGCATTGTTTTCGCTGCCTACCTGACAAATTAAGTGATTCCCAAAAACTAGAGGAGTTCCGCTATACCCTCGTCTTGAAGCTGCTCCTACATTCTGTGCTTTGTTGACAATCCATTTAACATTGAATTTTTTTTGATAATCGATGCTCCAGACTATAGATCCATTTCTTACTCGAAGACAGCTGAGTTTACCTCTACAAGTTTGGACGTAAATTAGTTCCCCGTCAAAAAGTGGAGTACAGCGAGGGCCTGCTCCAAATCCGTCATCAGAATAAGTTTGCCCATAGGCCTTTTTCCAAATCTCTTTTCCAGTTTTCTTGTCTAATATGCGAAGCACTTCAAACCCACCTTGTTCTTCGGATATAGCAAGCAAATTGCCTTGAGTTACGACAGCAGAATGCCCGGGACCAACATTAGTTTTCCATAGGACTATTGGTGTGCTTCCAAGCTTTTTTGGAAGTAAATCATTTTTAGAAACATAAGCATCCGCGCTTGGCCCTCGCCATTTTGGCCAATCACCAGCAAAAACACAAAGATTGGTAAATTGATAAACGGGTATTATAAACAAAATTATTATACGCAAAATTGGAAACATATTTTTGCCGGTTCTAAACATGGTAGTGGGTAGAGGAAACATCAAGTGTTTAGGCAAAACCAGCAAAATGATGGATCACGTTTCTACATTTAGTTTTTGTTTCCATGCATGGCCTTACCATTAAAGGTAAATGTAAATCTTTTTCATCTTTGTTGGCTTTATGGGGAAAGTTTTTGGTCAAAAATTTGGATTTGATTATTCATAGCAAATAAAACCTGACCTCTAAGTTAGTTTTCGGTTGAGGAAATCCTGAAGAGTGCGTTTAATTCCTCAGATGCGTCAGATTTTTAACACAGTATTGCTGTCGCTTAGCTTGGTTTCGTTTTGTTTGAATGCAGCTCCTACTACAGAGCAGGTTGAGTTTTTTGAAAAAAAGATTCGCCCTGTTTTGGCAGAGCATTGTTACGAATGTCACAACAGCAGTGGCAAGGAGAAGGGAGGTCTAGTGCTAGATTGGGCAGGAGGGCTGGCAGAGGGTGGGGACAGTGGCTCCTTACTTGAGGAGGATGAGCCTTTGAAGAGTTTCTTACTTCAGGTGATTCGCCACGAGGATTCGGACATGAAAATGCCCAAGGGTGGTCCAAAGCTCTCACCTGAGGTAATTGAAGATTTTGAAAAATGGGTCGCCGCTGGTGTGCCAGATCCACGAAAAAATAAGCCTTCAAAGGAAGAAATTGCAAAGGCCACTTCTTGGGAGACAATTCGAGAGCGACGTAAGCAGTGGTGGAG
>SHAK01000059.1 GCA_004213515.1 Limisphaerales bacterium
TGGACTGCCAAGTTTGGCAGCTCTTTATCCTGGCACAGCTAGATACTTCTTTGAATACCCAGAGGATATTCAGTTGTATGGAATCAGCTTCAATACAGAGATAGGCGCTACCGGTATTTCTGTTCAGGGTGAAGTCTCTTATAGAAATGATGTCCCGTTGCAGATTGATGATATTGAATTACTTGTTGCTGGATTGACCCCTTCAAACCCTGCATTGGGAAACCTTGGTTTAATTAACCCAGCTTGGAACGGCGTCAGTATGACTCAGCTGGGAGCCCAAGGATTTAACAGTTATGTTCAGGGCTATAGAAATTTTGATGTGATCCAGCCACAACTTACAGTTACAAAGCTTTTTGGCCCAACGCTGGGAGCTTCTCAATGGGTCCTCGTAGGAGAGGTTGGTGCCACTGCTGTGCCGGATCTGCCGGATAAAGATGAAATGCGCTTTGATGGCCCGGGTACCGTCTTAAGTGGAAATGCCTTCGCGCCTCTGGCTTTAGCATCAAATGGGCATCCTGGTCATTTTGAGTCACCAGATGCTTTTGCGGATGATTTCTCTTGGGGCTATCGTTTGGCAGCTAGGATTGATTATATGGATGTTTATGGTGGAGTTAATATTTCTCCAGCCATCGCGTTTGCACATGATGTTGATGGAAATACACCGCTGCCGTTAGGTAATTTCCTGCAGGATCGTAAAACTGTAACTCTGGGAGTTACAGCGACGTACCAAAATTCTTGGCAAGGATCTATTAAATATACTGAGTACCTAGGTAACGAATCGCACAACTTTATGCATGATAGAGACTTTCTTTCAGCTATGGTACAATACTCTTTCTAATATAATCTAATTTTAAAAAATGAAACTTAACGTGAAATGTTATTCGATAATTACCATTACCTTTGTATTGGGAATTGTTTCTGCATCCTCTCAAAGCGCAGATGATTTAGGGGGGAAGTTAACTCCTTTAGGAGCACAGAAAGCAGGTAATGGTTCGACCATTCCCAATTGGGAAGGTGGCATTACTTCGCCGCCTGCGGGATACAAGGTGGGTGATCATCATCCTGATCCTTTCTCGAATGATAAGCCACTTTTTACTATTACTGAAAACAATGCCGAAAAGTATGCTGACAATTTAAGTGAAGGGCACAAGGCACTTTTAGCTAAGTATGGTTCGACTTATAAAATGCCAATTTATTCTACAAGGCGCAGTGCTTCTGCACCACAAGACATTTATGATGCAACTAAGGCAAATGTTGGTAAAGCCAAGCTGGCTGATGATGGGAATGGAGTTGTTGGTGCATCTCGAGGAATCCCTTTTCCTGTCCCCCAAAATGGACAAGAGGTGATTTGGAATCATTTATTAAGGTATCGTGGATTAAGTGGCATTCGCAAAGTCGGGCAGGTGGCTCCTACGCGTTCTGGTAATTACACACTAGTGCAGCTTGAGGAACAGCTATTTTGGAATTATCACAAGAAGGGAGCGACGTCTGAGAATATTGGAAATGTTATGGCGTATATGGAGCAGAAAGTGACATCGCCGGCACGTTTAGCAGGTACGATTTTGATGGTGCACGAAACCTTAAATCAAGTTGCAGATCCTAGGCGTGCTTGGGTTTATAATACAGGGCAACGTCGCGTGCGTCGTGCGCCAAATGTAGCTTATGATAATCCTGGAACTGCATCAGATGGGATGCGTACGAGTGATCAATTAGACATGTTTAATGGAGCAATAGATCGTTACGACTGGAAGCTTGTTGGTAAAAAGGAACTATATGTTCCTTATAACTCATATAAATTGCATAGTGATGGTCTAAAGGTGAAAGATATTGTTACACCGCTTCACATCAATCAGGAACATTCACGCTATGAGCTGCACAGAGTCTGGGTGGTAGAAGCGACACTTAAAAAAGGAAAGCGTCATATCTATGCAAAGCGACGACTTTATATTGATGAAGATAGTTGGGGTGCACTTGTAGTTGACCAGTACGACGGTCAGGATCGACTCTGGAGAGTTTCTGAAGCTCACAGTATTAATTACTACGATGTGCAAGCATTCTGGTCTACGCTTGAAGTTCATATGGATATACTTTCAGGGCGTTATCTTGCGCACGGATTGGACAATGAAAATGAGATGTATGACTTTTCATTTGTTAGTAAACCTGGGAATTATACCCCGTCATCGTTGCGCCGCCGCGGTCGTCGCTAAGTATAGCCTATACTTATTAGGTGTGCTTTTTTACTAAACATTGTAAACAGTTTATAGACGGGCCGAGGTTTTCCTCGGCCCGTTGTACTATCGCTTTAGTCATTTTAGTAAGCAGCTTGATGAAGCCAGTTGCTGAAAAAATCGATGGGCCGTCTTTAATTGCAAGCTTGGCTAATCATTCCTTGTTACTTGGTATTGATGGGGAGGCTGGGCGATCTATTGCTGTTGGAGAACGTGGTCATATTCTCCTAACTGAAAACAATGGTAAAAATTGGATTCAAAAAAAATCTCCTACTCGTCGTACGCTTAATTCTGTATGTATTGTGGACCAAAAAACTATATGGATAGTAGGGCATCAATCGACGGTTCTTCGTTCGCAAGATGGAGGTGAGAACTGGACTAAGATTCAGGTTTTGGACGATCCTGAAACGTCATTTTTGGATGTGCTGTTTGTTGATTCAAGCCGAGGCTTTATAGTAGGTTCTTATGGTAAATACTTTTCAACTATAGATGGGGGAGAAACATGGGTAGAAAATGAACAGGAGGATGATCCTCACTTCTATCAAATTGCATCTCAACCAAATGGGGTTCTTTGGATGGTTGGTGAGTTTGGAACTGTTTGGAAAAGCAATAATCAAGGGGAATCATGGGAACCGCTAGATTCCCAGTATGACGGAACCTTCTTTGGTGTGGTGCCATTAAACAAGAGTAGTTCAATTATTTTACATGGTTTACAAGGTAATATTTTTAGATTTAAGAAGGGTTCAATATTAAAAAAGATTGAGTCGCCTACGAATGCTATCTTGCAAAGAGGAGTTCAATTAAAAGATGGCCGATTAGTTCTCGCAGCCGGGGCAGGAGAGATGTTATTAGGTGCTAGAGATGGCCGTTTGTTTCAAGTTTTAGCATTATTTGATAAGACTGCTGTGCCAACTGATTTGTGGCAAGCGGAGGATGGTAGTTTACTAGTAACTACCGATCGTGGTGTGTTTCGTATGACTCTGGATGAGTTGAACAAAAGCAGGTTGGATGATTAAGAGTTCATTTTCTTTTTGGGTAGAGCAATGGTTGTTTCGCCATAGAGTAAGATTTCTTGTCTTTTTCTTGGTTTTAACTGCTCTCTTTTTGGGATTTGCTACTCAAACAAAAGTAGATGCTCGTTTCGAAAAACAACTACCACTCGGGCATGAGTACATTCAGAAATTTCGCGAGTTCGAGTCTGAATTTGGAGGTGCTAATCGAGTAGTTCTGGCAATGATTGTTGAGGAGGGAGAAATTTTTAATGAAGACTATTTTAACAAGCTCGATTCTCTGACTAAGGATGTTTATGCCATGCCAGGTGTTGATCAAGCTAGTGTGACATCTTTATTTACACCAAACGTACGTTTTACAGAGGTTGTAGAAGATGGTTTTACAGGAGGGAATGTAGTTCCAGCAGATTTCGCAAACACGCTTCAAGACCTGGCTAAGGTTAAAGAGAATGTCCTTAAATCTAATTATATGGGCAGGCTTGTAACTGACTCTTTTAACGGAGCTATGGTTATGGCTAACTTGCTCGACGTAGATCCTGATACTAAAGAACCTCTTGATACTTTTGCTGTTGCACGTGAATTAGAATCACTGCGTGAAAAGTACGAAACGGAAGCTATCAAAGTTCATGTTATAGGATTTGCAAAGGTTATGGGTGATATTCGTGATGGGGCCCTCAATGTTATATTTTTCTTCTGTGTCACGATCGTAGTAACCGCGTTACTAGTATGGTTTTATTCTCAGTCTTTTCTTTTTTCGATACTCCCGATGGGATGTTCTCTGGCTGCAGTTGCATGGCAACTTGGAATAATTCATTTAATGGGTTTTGGCATTGACCCTATGTCAATTCTCGTGCCGTTCCTAGTGTTTGCCATTGGTGTTAGTCATGGCGTGCAAATGGTTCGTGTGTTTCGAGATCAATTGTTTCATGGCGAGGAAGCCTCGGTTGCAGCGCGTAAGGCATTTAGTGAACTTTTAATTCCAGGTGGAGTTGCATTACTCACAGACACCATCGGTTTTATAACTATTCTACTGATTCCAGTGCCAACCATTAGGGAATTAGCAATTGCGGCTAGTGTTGGAGTGGCTGCAATTATTGTCACTAATCTCATTCTTTTGCCACTTTTGTTATCTTACCAAAAACCAAGCCATGAATATCGAGAGCGAGTGGCCAAACGAAAAGTTAAAACAAAAAAATTCTGGCATAAAGTGTCCGTAGTCTCAGAACGTAGGATGGCCAAGGGGCTTGTTGTAATTGGGGCATTATTATTTGTTTTTGGTTTTGATCAAGCAACTCGTGTTGAGGTTGGTGATCTACATGAAGGGGTGCCAGAACTGCGTTCTGATTCCAGGTATAATCAAGATACTGCAGCGATTACGGATAATTTTAATCTTGGTGTTGATGTGCTTATTGCTTTTGTAGAGACAGTTAAAGATGGTTCGGTTGATTACAAGGTAATGGAATTACTCGATCGATTTGAGTGGCGTTTGAAAAATATTGAGGGAGTGAAGAGTGTTTTGGGTTTGGCTGGTATGGCGCGTAAAATTAATTCTGGATACAGTGAAGGTATTTTGAAATGGCAGGTGTTGCCATTTAACAGAGACATGCTAGCCCAAGCAGTTGGTAGAGTTGAGACTTCTACTGGTTTGACCAACCTCGACGGCAGTGTGCTACCTGTAATGATTTTCCTTGAAGATCACAAAGCTGAGACAATTCGGAGGGTTGTAACAGCGGTAAAGGAGTTTGAAAATAATTATGGATACAAGAATGTGCACTTTAGTTTAGCTGGTGGTAACGCTGGCATTATGGCGGCTTCTAATGAGGTTGTTCGTAATGCTCAGTTCCCAATTTTGATTTATGTCTTCTCGGCAGTAATTCTGCTTTGTTTTGCTAGTTTTCGTTCTGTTAAGATAGTTACATGTATAGTTCTACCATTAGCTTTGGTGTCTGTTTTGGCTCATACATTGATGTTCTGGATGGAGATTGGTTTAAAAACTTCTACTCTGCCGGTAGTGGCATTAGGTGTTGGAGAAGGAGTCGATTATGGAATTTATTTGTTTAGTTGTTTTATTGCTCAACGGCGTAAAGGTTTGGCATTCGCGGATGCAATAGAAGCCGCTATGCAACAGGCTGGAAGTGCGATTGTTTTTACTGGCCTGACACTATCTGTTGGAGTCGGCACTTGGGCTTTTTCGACTCTGCAGATTCAAGCCGATATGGGAATTTTATTAATGTTCATGTTTTTGATGAATATGGTATGTGCCATCGTGTTGATACCAGCAATTGCTAGATTACTCTTTAGATCATAGAGATTTTAAAAATTGATATAAGTCTGCAAGTTCGCTGACTTTTAAGCCTTCAAGCAATCCTTCTGGCATAATAGAAAGCTCGCTGGGTTTTTTTGAAGCGATATCTTTTTGATCTAGTCGAATAATTCCTGAGCCAGTTCTTAAGACAATTCCATCTGCTGCATAAAACGCAGTACGACCTACATGAACATCACCATTATGCATTCGATATTCGTTAAATTTATATAAGGGTGAGATGTCTCGATTTGGAAAAATAATTGTTCGAAACAAGTCTTCCGGAGACAAGCGTTTGGCTGCCCCAGCTAGGTCTGGTCCAAGTGCACCTGCACCTGAATGACAATTTTGACAAGCACGATTAACAAAGATTTTTTTGCCTTTATTTAATTTGCCTTCGTTCCAATTAACCATGCCTAATATGGAATCCCACTTTGTTGCATTAACTAATCCCGAGTCTGAAGCTTTTTTTTCATGAGCTGGGTAAGTAGTGTTGAACCAATCAAAAACTGGTTGCCAAGCCTCCAGTAAATTTAATGTTAGATTGTTCTTTGCCACAGCTCTATCAAATTGAGTGCCGCTCCAATTAGTTAGTAGTGCTAGGGTTTTTTTTCGAGTATCGGCTTTTCCTTTGGGGCCGCATTCGCGTCTAAATTTTCTGATTAGAAAAGCTAATTCACTGGGTTTGTTACTTGGAGGTAATTTTTGAAGTGCTGCCAATGCAGTTTTGGAAATACTGTTATCACGCGAGAGGATTGCTTCTAAAAAAAGCTTTCTGTCTTGATCTTTTGGTTGTTTTGCTAACCTCTTTAGAATTGACAAGCGAAGCCCGTGATTTGACCACTGTTGGCGCAAAACCGACAACAATTCCTCTTCAGGGTTTATCTCTATCAAATCTATCAATTCGTTAGACCATGGGAATTTTTGATTAATCCTTATTGCTTCGAGATAGCGTTTTGCTGCAGTCAGTCTGTTCTCACCTTTAAGCATTCGAGCGAATTCAAGGTGACTGGCACTTGGGAAGTTTTCATGATCGATTATTTTTTTTATCAAGCCAGGTTGCTTGCTCGCATGAGCCTGAGCGATATCTGCAAATCTCATTGTCCAGTTAAGCTTTGGTCTTGTCCCTTGGCTTTTAAGTTTAATGTCTAGCTGCATTAAAGCATTAGCTAGTTTTGGAAGATGCCCAGCGAGTAGAGTCGACGGCAGTTTGGCCATAACAATAAGCTTGTGAAAGTCTTCTACCGGATTTGTTTCTGGTGTTATTTCGTAGAGTAGATCTCTAATAAGTTTTGGTTGCTCAGCACTGACCATGGCAAGTAACCTGCTAGCTTCTCTTTTAAGGTCTTGATGTAAAGTGTCCATTAAAGGCATGATCTGTATGGCTATAGTTTTGGTTAATGAGGTAAGCGGGGTTAGTGAATATGGTGTTTCGTAGCCGGTGAATGATTCACGACTTGGTCGCTCGAGATTGTAATCGCCTAATGCGAGAATAATAGTTCTGACAATGTCTAGGTTGAGGTTTGCAGCTTGATTACTATTTATTAGTGGAAGTAAGCGTTGAATGGCTTGAATATGAATTTCTTTTTCCGAATTACGCCAAATATCTCCAGTTATTGCTGTAACTTTACCTTGTGTTGTAAGTTTATTATAGTCTGATTTTTGCAAAATTGATTTTGGTAATCGGCTTGATAAACGAGCGCTGATTAGTCTTACCCGGATACTTGATTGGTTGAAATTCTCGTAAAGAGCATCAATCCATTCCCCTGATCGAGATGGGTCTTCTGGTAAAAGGCGAAGCATAGACTCAAGTGCTTTCACACGGACATATTCTTTTTTATCGAGTGCCAAACGATTAAGCAATTGAGTAGTATTCTCACTTGGATAACGTCCGATTGTCCATGCGGTTCTAGCACGGATGTTCGGGGAAGATGATTTTGAAAGTTGTTCTGAAGAATTTGAATCAATTCCACCAAATATGTCTGTCAGGATTTCAATTGCTCTTACTCTCTGTCTTGGCTTTAGGTTTGTATTGAGTGCTGCTTCAGTGAGATGGGCTGCTCCAACTTGTTTGGCTATTGGTTCCCATTGCGAACGTGACCATTCGGTCATCGGTTGAGGTGCATTTAATAAAGTCTTAATCGATTTTTTTTTAGCTATTTTTCGTTTGTTTGTTTTGTTGCTATTATCCTTGGTTGGTATCACTCGAAGGACTGAGCCTTTAGTGCCTCGGCCTCCAGTTGAAATGAAAAGTTCTCCATTTCGCCCAACTTCGATATCGCTCGGGGCAAAGCCGTCTGTGCCTATTGGCGAGATGAATAACTGAGGGGGTGCTTGATAAGAGGCATCCTTGTCTTTCAATGGATAAAACCAAATATTCCCAAACGTCCAATCAAGAATGAAAATGCCATCTTGCATTTTTTTTGGAAACAAAGAGTGGCTGTAAACTACAACGCCAGTAGGGGATCCGCGGCCAATTTTATGTATATCTGGCACTGTGTCTGAGTAGTAGCTGGGTCTTGCCCAACTTCGTTTGAAACCTGGCATTCTCCATCCGTGATGTCCGCCAATGGCTACATGATAAAGTCTAGTTGGTGTATACCAAGGAAGGAAAAATGTTCGTTCGGTATCACTATCATAGGTGAAAATATCGCCGCGCCAGTTGAAATCGAAATCATAGGGATTACGAAACCCGCAAGATAATGCTTCAAAGATTTTTCCATCAGTTGAAAAACGAATGATAGCTCCCCCTTCAGTTTTTTTAAGAGGGGAATTTAAAGAATTAAACTGTTTAGATGTAAATCCTGTGTCATTACCGCCAATTAGATAAAGCCAGCCGTCTGGTCCTTTACGTATAGCATGTGCTCCATGTTCCCCGTTTGCCAATCGAAGGAATTGGCGTGGTGGACCATCTGCTTTCCCATCTTTATCAGAGTCGACATATCTTAAAAGTGCTCGATTGGCGACTGCCCACAAATATTGGCCTTCAAATAGCATGCCCATAGTGCCTCGATCGAGTGTGGTGAATTGAACTGATTTATCTGCTATGCCGTCTTGGTTTGTGTCATGCAGTGTTCGAATGTAGCCGCGGCCTGATACCACTACTCTGCCCTTGGAGTCTAGAGTCATTGAGTAAATATCATCCGCCAATTCAGGGCCGGCATATTGAATGGCAGTGAATCCTTCTTGCACTTTGATTGAAGACCCTGAATCAGCTTGGCTTAACGGAGCCAATGCAATGGCAAAGTAAATCCAAAGTCTACATTGGATTATTTTCATAATTATTCTCCCATTTTGATATCCATATTTTTTTTGACGAAATGACGGACTACATTCATTTCTGTTTCTCCCTGAATTGTGTGTTCTTTTTCAAATACCTCCCATTGAATATTTACTCCCGCAGTGCTCAATTGGTCGATATTCGACTTTGTTTCTTTCAAGGGTAAAAGCGGATCTGTTGTTCCGTGAGTGATCAGAAATTTCTGTTCCTTTGCAAGTGGAGACAGTTCGTTAATTAGATTTTTGGGTTCGTTTACGTATCCGCTTATACCTACTAAACCAGCAAATTGATAAGGATAGCGTAGACCTGTTTCTAGAGTCATTAGGCAGCCTTGTGAGAAGCCGAATAAAAAAGTTTTTTCAGTATTATATCCAGCTTTACGTTGTTGGTCCATCAAGCTGAAAATTAATTTCCTGCTTCTTTCAATTCCTGGCGTCGGGTTGTTATAAATATCATACCAAGAAAACCCGTCATGATAGATATCGGGTGCGTTAACTAGTAGATAATTTAGTTTTGGATTTTCCATGATATCTGGAAGCCAACGGTAACCTTCCATGCTGTCACCTAGGCCATGTAGCACGACCATCAGCCATTTTGAGTTTTCTTCCTTGGCGGGTATTAATTCTGTATTGAGCACATCGACAGTCTAACGTTCTGAGGCTTGGGGCCAAGACTGGAGAGAGTCATTCAATTCTTTAATAGGGTTAAATCGAGTAATAACATATTTCTTACTCTGTAGAGTCTTTAAGGACTTTGCTTAGAGGATCAATTTTGCAAGTACTAAAACCGAGATGTGAATGAAGTCTCCATCCTTCGGCATGAGTGCTTCCAGCAGCTTCTCCAAGCTTTCGTGATATTAGTTCCATTGATTCTAAATAAGAATTCATACCCTGGCTAATATCGAGCCATTCCTTTTGGCTTTGATGTGCCGCGAGTGCCTGTTGCTTGGTTTTAAAAACACTTGTAGTATTAATAAATAGGTCAGGCTTCACAGTTTGGCACATTCCGTCCATTAATCCATGTGGCATGGCATGATATAAAGCAATCTCATTTCTTATTGGTTTTAAGGGTGGGTCTACATCGAAATTAGGCATGCCTCGCGAAAACGCTGCAGTGACAGCAAGGCGCGAAGTGTTGGTATGATCTTCCATGTAATCTTGGGGTGAATGAGTTAATACGATAGTAGGTTTAACCCGACGAATCACTGATGCCAACTTGCGTAGATGAATGGAATCATAAAATATTTCAAGATCTCTTGAGAATGGAGGATGAAATGTCGCTCCAAGTATCGTTGCAGACTTTTGGGCTTCTTCCAGTCGCTTGGTTTCGGTTTGTTTAGAGTTTAGGTTTATACTGCCGCAGTTGCCACTGGAGATATTAAGGTAATGCGTTTCCCATCCGACTTCATTGAGCAACAACAGAGTTCCTGCCATCATGAATTCAATGTCATCTGGGTGTGCAGCTATCGCGATTGCTACCTTTCTTAAATTTCCATCAGTATCAGGCACGTAACTTGGAGAGTTTAATTGGGGTGTTTTTCTTAGCCGATAGATCAGCGGCAAAGATTACTTCATGAGATGTGGCTGCAGTTTTGAAATCGGTTAAAGGCATTTCTTTTCCTTTTGCTAATGCATTAAAGAATGCCTCAAATTGAGTCTTATAAGGGTGGTCGCTGACATCACCTGAATCCAGTAGTTTCATTGAAAGCTCACTCCATTTGTTTTTGTCTAGGCTATGAGTTCCTCCAAGTTTTGTTGAGTGGAATTTGTTATCCAATAAGCTTCCCTCACTACCTACGAGATGTGTATGAAAATAATAAGGCTGTAAACAGTCTATTACCGAAGCCGTCTTTCCTATCCGACCGTCCTTGAATTTTAATATTGTGACACTACTTGTATTATATTCATATTTCTTAAAGTCTTTATTTTTTGATCCAGTTGAATAACTGGTTACGCTATCTACTTCTCCGTCCATGCAAAGGAGTAGTGCATCTAACGCATGGCAGCCGGCAGATAGTAAACTACTACCACCCGCATTTCGCTTTGTATTCCATCGGAACTGACCGTACCAAGGTCCAATACCATGGTAGTAGTCTATTTCCCCATAGTGAATTTCTCCTAGTAATCCTCGATCAATAACCGCCTTGGTAGTTAGGAATTGGCTCGAGTACCGGCATTCAAAACAAACGCAGGCCTTCATTCCGGTTTTAGCTAATACCCGGCGCATTTCACTTAGATCTTTAAGGTTAAGTGCAAGCGGTTTTTCTATAATCAAGTGCTTGCCAGCTTCTGCTGCAGCGATTACCTGCTTTGCGTGATACTGCGGGTAGCTGCAAATTGAGATCACATCGATTGACGGATCACTCAGCATTTTTTTTAAGTTTGTATGACATGCTATTTCACTGCCGTGTTTTGTGTTAAGTTCTGCCGCATCCAGTTTACGCGAAGAGTATACTGCTGTGACTTGGCCCTCAGTGGTGCTATTGATTGAATCGATATGTGCTCCAGCCACCCATCCATAACCGATCACGCCAACATTAAATTTCTTCATTTTGTTTTGAAAATGGTTTAAGTGCCGATGCCACATTGAACTCGACTAATTGTCAACATTTGCGTTGATAAAGAAATCATAGAAAAATTTAGTACTATCTCTTTTAAGAGGCCGTATGCTTTCACACACTGTGTTTCTTTTTATCCACTAAAGATCAGAAACGAAAAGGGTTTATCAAAAATATTTTTTTATTCTTACATTTGTTATTTATTTAGCAAAAGAGAACTATATAGGACCTGAGATTTTTTTTCATTTAAGACAAGTGAGTAGTCATTGGAATGGTATGAAATATGCTGAAGTCTTTTTGTGAATGATCAATACGGATTTTTAATTGATATGGATGGAGTTATTTACTCCGGTGGGCAACTAATACCGGGAGCAGTAGATTTCATTGGTGCGCTTCTGGATCAAGATAGACCCTTCATGTTTCTCACCAACAACAGTCAGAGAACTAGGCGAGACATCATGACTCGCTTAAATCGTCTCAGCATTTCTGTAAGCGAAAAACATATATTTACATGTGCTGATGCTACCGCTGCCTACCTCGCAAGACAGAAACCGGGAGGAACGGCTTATGTGATTGGTGAGGGTGGCCTGTTAACGGCGCTGCATGAACAAGGTTTTTCAGTTGTGGATAAAGATCCTGACTTCGTAGTGATAGGTGAATGCCGAACCTTCAATGCTGAGATGATGGAGGCCGCTCTCAATTTATTGATTGGGGGCGCCAAGTTTATTGCTACG
>SHAK01000006.1 GCA_004213515.1 Limisphaerales bacterium
TATTTTGAAGATACACACTATGTTGTATCTGAATTTTTTTTATCAACAATTTATTGTATTTACAATGGTTTTTCATAAAAGATTACATTTTTTTTCACAACTTATTAAAACTTTATTAACAAGTTTTTAAGGCCTTAAAAAGCGGTTATTAAAATTATAATATAATTATTAAATAGTAAATAAACGTAAAAATTAACTATTTATGGTCTTATTTTTAAAAAATCACATTATTTTTTCGGTGTTAATCAACTTATATTTTGTTTCCGAATAAAATATTGTGCGAAATTTAAAGGTAAAAAAATCAAAAAAAACGCTTGCGCAGTCAATCTTCCCCTTTTAGTTTGCCGCTGGTGTTCCCTTTTAGGGTATGCCGGAATAACCGGTTGTTATTCCTAGTCCCGTTTAATCGAGGCTAAATTTATAACCTATACGTATAGAAAAATAATAATAGTTCTCAGGAGGAACTGATCAAAATGAAAATGAACAAATGGACTGTGGGTCTGGCCGCCGCTGGTGTTGTCAGTCTTGCTTCAACTGCTCAGGCAGAAGAAAATAGCGTGTTGACGTCACTTGGCTCAACAGTACTAAGTGGATCTCTAGAGGCTTCCTATGTTGGATCCTTTAGCAGTGACAATAACATCTATGGAGATGCAGATGGCTTCAACGCAAACGGTGCTAGCTTGTCAATTGGCAGCCCGCTTGGTGGTGAAGGTTACGCGGCTGGTTACAACGTTGAGTTGTTGCTCGGTCAACGTGCTAGTGACTTCTCTGGTGAGAATGAAGACTTTCTTATCAAAAATGCTAACATTGGTATGAGTTTACCAGTGGGCAATGGAATCGATCTGACCTTGGGTCTTTTTGACACTATTGTTGGTTACGAAGTTGAATCTAGTGCATCTAATCCGAACGTTGATCGTTCATATGGATATGACTTAGAGCCTTTCACTCACACTGGTTTGTTGGCATCTACTTCATTGATGGATAATGTTAGCTTAACATTAGGAGCTGCTAATGCTTTTGATTCTACAGGTGATCTTCACAATAACGACCAGGACGGTTCATTTGCTTTTCTTGGCGGAATAGAAGTAACTGCTCCAGACAGCTTGGGCCCATTAAGTGGATCCACAGTTTATGTCGGCATTGCTGATGGCGCTGATGATGACAATCAGTTGCTTTATGTTGGAGCCTCTATTCCTACTCCTATTGAAGGTTTAAGTTTAGGTGTTGCATATGATGATCGTGAATCAGCTGAAGGTGATGCTGAGGCAACAGCTATTTATGCTACATATGGCTTGAGCGAAACAATGAACCTTGGTCTTCGATATGATACTATTGAAGACGATAGGGACTGGGCTTGGAAAGGCGACACTCGTTCACAAATAACTGCTACTCTTGGTGTAGCTCTTTTCGATAACGTACTTACACGAATTGAGTATACAGCTGAAGATGGTAACCGCGCAGGTGGATCCAGCAACGGTTTTGCTGTAAACGCCTTTTACGCATTCTAATTTAATCCTGTAAGGCAGGATTACAAAGCCCCTCCAATTTGGAGGGGCTTTTTTGTGTCTTGGACGTAAGTTCATACTTGAAAATTGGCCATTTAAAACTAATTATTTTTTTATTGCTGCTAGGTATTAACAATCTAAAAAAGTCTTTTCTATCTTCAGATGGATCAACTCAGGAAGTGATTAATGTGCCTTCATTCTCGATGGAGTCAGGCCAGCAAATTGCGTTGAGTGGGATTAGTGGTTCAGGCAAGACTACACTTTTAAATCTTATTGCAGGTATTCTGCAAGCAGACGAGGGTCAAATCAAATTGAGTGGTCGGTCGATGTCAGGGACTAGCGAGTCAGTTCGAGACAGACTTAGGGCTCAGATGGTGGGCTATATATTTCAAACCTTCAATTTGCTCCAAGGCTACACTTGTTTAGAGAATGTGTTGCTTGGAATGAGTTTTGGAGATTCTTTTGACAAGAACCGTGCCGTCGAGTTACTAGGACATGTTGGGCTAACTCAACGTTTGGATTATTATCCAAGACAACTTTCAAGTGGCCAACAACAAAGGGTCGCTGTTGCTCGAGCTTTGGCGAATAGTCCAAAGCTAGTGTTGGCGGATGAGCCTACGGGCAATCTTGATCCTGAAAATGCAGCTGAGTCCCTTTCCTTGATTCGTCAGACATGTAAGGAGCATAGAGCGGCATTGTTGCTTGTAAGCCACGACAAGGCTGTGCTGGATCAATTTGAAGATGTCCGCGACCTGTCTGACATAAACCAAGGAGGTGGAAAGGTGGGAGCAGAATGAGCTTGTTGCAGATTGTTTTCAGAAGTCTGCGACAACATCTTTTGTCGACACTAATCACATCGTTCTCAATAGCCTTAGCCTGTGGATTGCTGATGAGCGTGTGGGTTGTAAAAGAGCAAGCAAGGCGCAATTTTACAGAAGTTGATTCTGGATTTGATGGGGTCTTTGGAGCTAAAGGTTCTAAGCTTCAATTAGTTCATAATTCGATATTTCATCTTGAGGCTTCTCCTGGGAATTTAACTTGGGAACAGTATGAGTTAATTGCAAATGATAAGCGAAGGGTGAAAACAGCAGTTCCGATTGCTGTGGGTGATAATTATCGCGGATACCGTATAGTGGGTGTGACCAAAAGTCTTTTTGAGGTTGAGTACCAAGTCGGTAAAAAGTTTGAAGTTCAATCAGGAGGTTACGTTTTTCGTTCGGATAAAAAACAGGCGGTGGTCGGCAGCTTCGTAGCTGAAAGGTTGGGAATGAGTATTGGCGATAAGTTCCATCCTTATCATGGGTTAGTTTTCGATGAAAAAGAAAAACATGCTGAGATATATGTGGTCTCGGGCATTATGAAGCCTACCAACACTCCGGCAGATCGTGTCATTTGGATTCCCATCAAAGGGTTGCAAAATATGAGCGGGCACAGTGTCGAAACTTCAAGCGATGTTAGTGCGGTGCTTGTTAAACTGCAGGGAAACACGCATGGCATGATGATGAATCAGGAGTACAATTTTCAAGGCGATGTAATGACATTCGCATGGCCGATTGCTAAAATTGTGGCTCAGCTTTTTAATAAGATTGCTCCGGTAGAAATGGTCCTGAGTGGTGTGGCCGTCCTTGTAGCTTTTGTTGCCGCCGGATCGATTCTTGCGAGTATTTATAACACTATGAATCAGCGACGAAGAGATATTGCTATTTTTAGGGCTCTTGGTGCGCGGCGGCGGACTGTATTTAGTGTTTTGATATTGGAAGCCACCGGAATTGCAACATTTGGTGCTTTGGCTGGATTTATAGTTTATTTTGTTATCATGTCAACGGCCTCTTGGTATATTCGATCTGAGACAGGTATCGTTCTGGATCCTTTTGAACCTCAATGGGTGATGGTTTGGGCTCCGTTGTTTATGCAGTGCCTTGGGGCGTTGGCGGGAGTAGTGCCAGCAGCCAAAGCGTATGGTGCCGATGTTGCTGAGAATTTGATTCCTAATGCCTGAAAAATGAAATCTACAATATTAATGTTAGTTCGCTTTTTGTTTGCCATTTGTCTGGTTGGCTGTGGCAGTGACAAGCCGCATGAGCATGAGCACGATCATGTGCATTCAGAACCTCATTATCATGAACCTCCACATGGGGGTGCTGGGGTGACTCTTGGCGATGAGGATGCACACATTGAATTTCTTGCCGAGCCAAATACTGGAATTGTTTACGCTTGGTTTTATAAGCCTCACATGTCGAGTTATCTTAGAGTAGAATTTGAGTCTTTCTATGTTATGGTTAAAAGACCAAATGGAGAGCTTAAAATGAAGTTTGAAGCAGTCGCTAATCCTGGCACCGGTGAAACAGTGGGAGACACATCCCAGTTTGTAGCCAAAGCGGATTGGATAGAAGAAGGAAAGTCCTTTGATGCTGTCTTGCCAGAGATAACCGTTCTGGGCAAAGTCTACCAAAATATGGCTTTCAATTATCCAAAAGGAAACTAATGAGAACCGCCCCCTATAGCCTGTCTTTTTGGAAAGGGTTCACATTTTATATTTTAGTATTGGTTTTTGTTGCATGCTCTCAGAATGAAGATTCGATTGATCCAGTATTGACGCAGGAAGAAATTGACAGTCGAAGCGATTCTATTACTGAGCTTAGTGAAGAAGCGCCAAATGTAGTAATTGATGAGCCACTAGATGAGTCAATTTCAACAGTAAATACTAATTCTTTTGCTGAAGAAGTTTCTGAGTCTTTAGCATCAAATGGAGAAACAAATTTGCCAGAAACAAATTTTATTGAATTAGAACAAACTGTTGAAGAGTTGCCGCCATTACCTGATGAGATTGAAGGCTACAAGACTGTCACATTTGATAAGTTGGCCTCTTTTGCTTACGAGGTCCCATTAGATCCTGTGACCAACAAGGTTGAGTTGGTTAAGTTAAATTCTCAGATTCCGGAAGTTATCAAAAAATTCGATAAGAAATCTGTTGCGATTCGCGGCTTCATGCTTCCTTTAAAGGTTGAGAACGGGAAGGTTACAGAGCTGTTAATTATGCGCGACCAATCTATGTGTTGCTTTGGGACTGTGCCAAAGATTAATGAATGGATCAGTATCAAGATGGAGGGCGACGGAGTGGATCCGATTATGGACCAAGCTGTCACATTAATGGGGCAGCTTATGGTGGGGGAAGTTTTGGAAAATGAATATTTGGTTGGCATTTATGAGATGTTGGGTGACAAAATGATAGGACCATTGGATCTATGATTGATTCAGCTCACTACACTGTGAATGTAATATGGAACTCCGGGCTGATATAGCTGTTATAGGGGGTGGATTTGGAGGGGCTCTTATGGCTATGGTTGCTCGTCAGCAGGGCCATTCTGTTTTCATAATAGAAAAAGGTTCTCATCCGCGTTTTGCAATCGGAGAGTCATCTACACCTTTATCCAATTTGTTCTTACAGCAAATTGCTGAAATCTTTGATCTTCCACAGTTGTTGCCGTTTCGTCGTTGGGGACAATGGCAGCGGGACTATCCTGATATTGGGTGTGGATTAAAGAGAGGCTTCTCATTCTTTCACCACAAAAAAGGGCAAAGTTATTCAGACCAACCTGCGCGAAGTCAACAGCTCCTTGTAGCTGCTAGTCCGAGTGATGAATTAGCTGACACACATTGGTATAGAAAGGACTTTGATCAACATCTTATTTCTGAAGCTCAATCTCTAGGTGTTGAGTACTTCGACCAAACTGAGTTGATTGATTTTCATGAGAATTCTGAACATGTTCTATTAGTTGGTAAAAGGCAGAGTGAAATAATTAACTTTCGAGTAGGTTTTGTCGTGGATGCTTCCGGCCCACGTGGATGCTTGTATCGACTATTACATTTGTCTGAAAGAAAGTTGCCATTAATGCCGATGACAAGTGGTTTGTTTGCACATTTTGAGAATGTTGGCTCTTGGAAGAGTGAAGACGGCGTTCCATATCCTGTAGAAGACGCAGCTGTGCATCATGTGTTTGAAGGGGGCTGGGTTTGGATTCTTAAGTTCAATAATGGTATTACAAGCGCTGGAGTTGCAGCAACTAAGGAAAAAGCTGAGTCATTAGGTTTAATCGACGGGAAAGAGGGTTGGAATCGATTACTAAAACATTTCCCTTCTTTAGCTTCTCAATTTTCAGAGGCAGCTGTTCAGAATGACTTTGTTTTTGTTCGAGATTTATCTTTTGGAATTAGTGAGCTTGTTGGAAATCGTTGGGCAATCTTACCTCCTGCGGCTGGGTTTATTGATCCTCTTCTATCTACTGGTTTTTCTCTGACGCTACAGGCAATAATGCGTTTAGCTCAATTGCTGCCTGAGCCAAGTGATGCTGACCTGCTTTTATATCAGCGCCAGACTTTTAAAGAGCTAGATCAAGTTTCATATTTGGTTGGTGCTCTTTATTCTAATATGGATGACTTCGAAGTTTTTACCGCACTTACACAGCTTTATTTTGTTGCTGTTAGTTATGCAGAAACTACCTATCGCTTAGGGAATCCAGATTTAGCCAATTCTTTTCTACTTTGTGACCATCCTGATTTTGGTGAATCAACTCGAGAGATTTGTGAATTAGCTACGTGCTCAAATAATCGTGAAGTTGTATTGAACAAAATCCTTAAAACTATTGAGCCTTTCAATATTTCAGGGTTAGCAGATCCTTTAAAGCGTAACTGGTATCCGGTTGTACTCGAAGAGCTTTTTCGGTCTGCGACTAAGCTTGGATCTACCAAGTCCGAGATTAGAGAGATGCTTTTACGTGAGGAGATGTTATAGTTATCGCCCATGAGTTGGTTGATAGTAGCATTGGGAGGGGCACTTGGAAGCGTTGGCAGGTATGGAGTTGGTTTGGCTTTAGAGAGATTTATTACGTTTCCTTTAGGTACCCTTGTAGCCAATTTTCTAGGTTCACTTATTATTGGGATTTGTGCAGGAATTTTTGGTTTAGATCAAAAACGTCCAGCAGCACTATTTCTAATGGTCGGTTTTTGTGGGGGATTCACTACTTTTTCCACGTTTAGTCTAAATACTCTAAATTTATTGGAGCAGCAGGCATGGCTAAAGGCTGGTAGTAATATGTTCTTGTCAGTGATGCTTTGCCTGTTAGGTACTTGGCTTGGTTTTTTTCTTGGTCAAAATCTTAAAAAAGTAGCTTAAATTTTCATGAAGATTCGACGAGAGGTTCACCTTAGTCTAAATTTTTCTCCTTTAGATGCCAAAACGCAGTGACATTAATACAGTTCTGATTATTGGAGCTGGACCGATTATTATTGGGCAGGCTTGTGAGTTTGATTATTCCGGTACACAGGCATGTAAAGCCTTGAAGGAAGATGGCTACCGAGTAGTACTTGTTAATTCCAATCCGGCAACCATCATGACGGATCCAGAATTTGCTGATCGGACTTACATTGAGCCGATTACACCGGAGACTGTTGAAAAAATTATTCTCATAGAGAAGGAAGCTATTGAGAAAAACGGCTTAAGTGGAAAACTTGTTTTACTACCGACATTAGGAGGTCAGACTGCGCTTAATACTGCGATGTCGCTTCATCGTAGCGGTAAACTCGATGAATTAGATATTGAGATGATTGGTGCTAATGCTGATGCAATCGAGCGTGGTGAGGATCGCCAGGCATTCAAGGATGCCATGATTCGAATTGGACTCGACGTACCGACCAGCGGTGTTGCACATAATATTGATGATGCACTTGAAATTGCTGATAAAATTGGAAAGTTTCCTTTAATTATTCGGCCTGCTTATACGTTGGGAGGGACAGGTGGTGGTATTGCTTATAATCGTGATGAGTATGAGGAGATGATCAAACATGGTTTAGATTTGTCTCCTGTAACTGAGGTTTTGGTTGAAGAATCTTTGCTTGGTTGGAAGGAATACGAAATGGAAGTAATGCGTGATCGTGCTGATAATTGTGTGATCATATGTTCTATTGAAAACTTCGATCCTATGGGCGTACATACTGGAGACTCAATCACTGTTGCTCCTACGCAGACTTTGACTGATAAAGAATTTCAGATCATGAGGGATGCTTCTTTTGCTGTAATTCGTGAGATTGGTGTTGAGACAGGTGGTTCAAATATTCAGTTTTCCGTGAATCCTGAGAACGGGAGGATGATTGTCATTGAAATGAATCCTAGGGTATCACGTTCTTCTGCTTTGGCATCTAAAGCAACTGGCTTTCCAATCGCAAAATTTGCGGCCAAATTGGCAGTTGGATACTTGCTTGAGGAAATTCAGAACGATATTACTCGCGAGACACCCGCTAGTTTTGAGCCCACAATAGATTACTGTGTGGTCAAGATTCCGCGTTTCACCTTTGAGAAATTCCCTGCGGCAGACTCTACTTTGAATACTCAAATGAAATCTGTTGGTGAAGCGATGGCTATAGGGCGTACTTTTAAGGAGTCTTTACAGAAGGCATTACGATCACTTGAAATAGGCCGTTCTGGTCTAGGCGGGGACGGTAAACCATGGAGAATAGGTGGTGAAGTTTTTGGGGACAGAGATATTTTTCCCAGAGAAATAATTATAAGAAAACTCAGCGTTCCAAATGCTGAGCGGGTTTTCTTCATTCGCCACGCTATGCGTGCCGAATTTTCTATAGAAGAGATCTTTGAACTTACAAAAATTGACCGCTGGTTCCTACATCAAATTAAAGAGATAGTTGATTTTGAAGAAGAATTAGCTGAATCGGCTTAAAATAATATAGCAATTATCAATAGTAATTTTCTATTGTTTAGAGGATTTTTATAAGCGCCTCTGCCATCTGGGATGGGGTTTCAGCTACGCTAATTCCAGCATCTTCCATGGCAGCTATTTTTGCCTCAGCAGTCCCTTTGCCACCGCTAATTATTGCTCCAGCGTGTCCCATTCTTCGTCCTGGAGGGGCTGTTGTTCCAGCAATAAATCCAGCAATTGGCTTTTTACAGTTATCTTTAATCCATGCTGCCGCCTCCTCTTCTGCAGAGCCTCCAATTTCTCCAATCATGATAATTCCTCTGGTTTCAGGATCATCATTGAAAAGTTTTATTATATCGAGATGTGTGCTGCCTGGAACAGGGTCGCCTCCAATACCAACGCAGGTTGATTGTCCAAGTCCATTGCAAGTGAGTTGCCAAACAGCTTCATAGGTCAGTGTCCCGCTTCTACTGACAACCCCAATATCACCAGATTTGTGAATGTAGCCGGGTGAAATACCTATTCTACAGCCTCCATGTGAGTTATCGCCGGCGCCAGGGGTAACTACGCCCGGGCAATTAGGGCCAATTAGACGAGTCGGCGAGCCTTGAAGAGCTGCCTTAACTTCTATCATATCTCTCACGGGAATTCCTTCAGTGATGGCTACAACTAGTTCAAGGCCGGCATCTACAGCTTCAAGTATTGCGTCAGCGGCAAATGGAGGGGGAACGAAAATAGCTGATGCACTTGCCCCAGATTCTTTGGCGGCTTCCTTGACGCTGTCAAAAATCGGAACTTTTTCTTCAAAAACTTGGCCGGATTTTCCGGGAGTAACTCCTGCAACAATTTGCGAACCGTATTCGAGGCTAAGCTGTGTGTGTCGCCCACCGAAGCTTCCAGTGATGCCTTGAACAAGTACTTTGGTATCTGGATTAACGAGAATTGCCATGAGATATTGAAAAATTATTTATGTTTATGCTGCAGCTTGAGATACAACTTTTTTTGCAGCATCAGCTAAACTATCTGCTGTTATTAGTGAAATTCCCGATTTGGAAAGAGTGTTTCGACCAGCTTCAACGTTATTACCTTCTAGCCTGACCACTAAAGGGAGCGAAAGTTTTGTTTCTGTAGCAGCAGCGACAACCCCTTCTGCAATAGTATTACAGTTCATTATACCCCCAAAAATATTCACAAGTATGGCGTTTACGTTTGGGTCTTTTAGTATTATTTGGAATGCAGCTGTAACTTGTTCCTTGGTTGCTCCACCTCCTACATCGAGAAAGTTTGCTGGGTCACCACCAAAATGTTTGATTGCGTCCATTGTTGCCATAGCCAATCCAGCCCCATTAACAAGACAAGCAACATTGCCATCTAGTTTTATATAATTTAGATCGAATTTACTGGCTTCAACTTCCAGTTCGGCCTCCTCATTTAGATCCCGCATTTCAGCAATCTTCTTTTGGCGATAAAGAGCATTACCATCAATAGAAATCTTGGCATCCACAGCAGACATCTTTGTTGTTCCATCTGGATTTTCCACAATGCATAATGGATTAATTTCTACCATTGATGCGTCGCATTTCCACCAAGTTTTGTAAATGCCGGCAAAAATTTTTGCTGCCGATTGTATCATTTTACCGGAAAGCCCGAGTGCTTTAGCCAAATTACGAGCTTGAAAAGGTTGTAAACCAAGGAGGGGATCAATTTTTAATTTAATGATAGCCTCTGGATTAGTTTCTGCTACTTCTTCAATATCAACTCCCCCTTCACTTGATGCCATTATTAGAGGTTGAGAGCTTTCACGATCGAGAAGAACTGCAAGATAAAATTCTGATACTATTTTTTCTGCGCTGGAAACTAAGAGTGTATTGACTTGCCTTCCTATTTCACCTGTTTGTTTGGTAACTATTGTATTGCCAAGCATTGAAGAGGCTTTTTCATAGACGTCTTCGGCCGACTTGCAAAGATGAACGCCACCTTTAAAACCATTTTTAAAAATTCCTTTACCTCGTCCTCCTGAATGGATTTGTACCTTTATAACAACCATTTCATGGCCATCATTAAAAAGTTTTTCCGCAATAGTGCGTGCGTCGTTTGCTGTCGTGCAAGGTTGTCCACCGGGTACCTCAACTCCGTCCTGGGCCAGCAATTGCTTGGCTTGATATTCGTGAAGATTCATTTACTTCAAAATGCTGATAATAACAGCGAAGAGGTATTATTTATGTCGAACCCTGTTCGGAAGCAAGTCGCATTGAGCTATAAGGGCCTAAAAAAGGGGATTTTTTTGTATTTTTTTATGTAATGCCAAAAAAAAACATTTTGTATAATTAAATTTTTATGTAATGATCCTTTTGACTTTTATTAATTTATATTAATATTTAATAGTTAGAATTAGCTAAATTAAACTTTCATATAAAAAAATAAATTGAGAAATGAGTAGAAAACAAGAACTTGCAAATGAGGAATGGGACTTTTCAGTACTAGAGAAAGCGCCCAGAACATTGATACATCGTGCCTTACTATGGGAAGTAGATCGTGAATTAGGAAGTGGACGTGAGCCATTTTTAAAATCTGCAGAATATCGTCGAGCATCGACTAGTGGATTTAAAGGTAGTGCTTCTGGTGTTGTTGAGTTGGGTAAAGCCAGTGAAAAGACTATGCCATTCGAGGAGGGTTACAACTTTCGTATAGATTGGTCTCAACCTCGAGAAGAATTAATGGAACAGTTTGGTGATTGGTTAGATAGGCAAGAAGGTTCAGGAAAAATGATGGACAAACCTGCTTTGGGTAAGCCTCGCGAGGCATTAACTATGCTTCGTAAGATGTCTATTGTCCGATTAAAATCCAAAGGCTTTTCTCTTCGAACTGCAGGTGAGAGTTTTCCGCAGAAAAAGCGGTTTGTTGAAAGTTTACAGAAGATTAATTGGACCACTGCTTCTCGTGAAGTAGAGAAGGCTGTGAGTCGCCGGCGTAGTAATCTGAAATCAATAGAGAAAGATTCTGGAGGCAAGAACTGGAAGTCTGGATTGTACGCTAAAGCATAATTATTTTCATTAACTGATTAATTAATGTTCGTCGGAGAGTATTTCTTCGACGGACATTTTTTTTGCTACGATTACCCAGCCAAGGCATAAGCGTTTTGCCGGTTTAAATAAGTTGATGACAGAACAGATTTGATTCACGACTAAGCTTAATACTATAGAGTAAATGCGTTGAGGAAATGATTGGCTAATGTTTTCTAGTTGCGTGTCTAGGAACATCTGTGCAGTTGTTGATAAGTTATTTCCCCTTGGTATTTCATCTAAAATATCAAAATTTGATTTTTGCATTAAGTATCTTAAACCATGAAGGGTGTAGCGAAAAAAATCATAAGGCTCCTCGTGCAGTGGCCAAGTCATTGGTGCTGAAATAATTATAATACCACCTGGTTTTAGAACACGGCCCATTTCCTGAATTACTTTTTTCGGATCACTAACATGTTCAAGCACTTGCGTACTTAATAAAGTGTCGAAAGTATTTTTTTTAAATGGAAGCAAAGTGCTGTCTGAAAAGAAGTCTGCTTTTGTTGATTCCCCATACGATCCTTTCATTGTTATAGGGTAATCGGTGCCATAGTAGGCAGAGCCAGAGGTGTTGAGTATGGACTCATAGGGTTTCATACCACAACCAACATCAAGAATTATACCCGACTTAACTTGATGTCGAACTTCTTGGAGTGCCTTGAAAATACTTATTCGTTCTAGGTAGTGAGGGCGACGTTTCGATGGCTTTAAAAACTCTCGATCAATGGCTGCTCTTTCGGTTGTATCACTTAAATCAGTCATTGCGTCTAAAGCATCCTTTCGGCCAAATACGAGTCATTAGACCAAAGGGAAGTTGATCCGAAAAGTAAAACGGCCGTTTTGGTATTCGTTCATCAGATATTCTAGGTAGATCGACAATTTGATTAGTAAATGTGTCAAAAACACGAAAATATTCGGACTCACTATGTTGAGTAGTCAAATTTGAGGCGTTTAGTCTCGCTTGATGTAGTTTAGCCTCAGGTTGTTCAAGAAGCAGATTCAATTTAGAGGCTGCTTGTTCAAATTCAAATGCTTCCCATATAAAATTTTTGCCGAGTTTTTCTGCGTACTCATCACCTCCGCTTCCGATAGTTGGGTAAAGAGGTAAAACACCTGCGCTTAATGCCTCAAGCATGGAAATAGGCAAGCCCTCATAGTCACTCACACTCGTGATGAAATCCCATTTACTTAAAGTTGAGTAATAATCATCTCCCGACTTTCGACCATGAAATATAGTTCGATTCGCAGGTAGTTGTTGTTCTAGCCATCCTTTCATTGGCCCGTCACCGAGAAGTTCAAATCGATAATCAATTTGTGCGTCTTCAAAAGCCTTAAGAAGGCTAGGTAACCGTTTCACTCGTTTTTGTTCTTCTTGCAAGCGGCCGATCCAGCCAATTATAACTGGACGTCTAACCAGTGGCATACGATTTGGCATACTAGGGGCTTCGTCTATTGGATAGTGTATCAGTTGTATTCGATTGTCTTTGGTTAATTCTGGGAGGCTTTCGTTGACAATCTCCACTAATTTGTTGCTGACACAGAGAACCCCATCAAGCAGCCCCTTTTGGGTTTGAAGGAAAGGGCGAAGGGTTGTCCAGTCAGAATGCAATATTCCAATTCGGCGCTTGGCTGGCATCAATTCAGCTAGAAACTGTAATCCCCACATGTTGTGACAAACTGCAACTGATCCGGGAAATAGATTAGATTTATTTGCTAACTTTTTGCGAATACTACTGATGGAATCCCATCCATTAACGCCAAGGCCTGATATATTGGGTTCATTGAATGTATTAGGCTCAAAACTGAATAAAAAACTGGAATTATGTTCTCGAGAACTATCCGATCTATGGTGACGTTTAATGATAGATTGTACGCCTCCAAGATTACGAAAATATGTAAAAAAATGTGTCAGGCGCATCGCGAGGACTTAGTTATGGTCTCGAAGCCTAACTTTGTAGTCAAATTAAACCACCAAAACTGTGGTTTATTATAACCTAATTAAGTTCAAAATGTAATGACAATGTATTGACAATGTATTACATAGAGCTATTTTTTGGGAAGTCGGATATGGATTTTGACTGGGCAAATTTACCGTTTGAATGGGAAGGATTGACTTCGAAAGATGTTGAGGAATCGTTCGAAGATCCTTTTTCTTGTAAGTTTTTGCCTGATTCAGCCCGTTTTTCTGAGCAATCACGCTATTTTAACTTAGGTATGTCAACCTCGGGTTATGGTATTTTTAGCATTTACAGGACAAACGGAAAGCAGATCCGAGTAGTTATGGCCAGGGGTTTCACGGAGGATGAGACCTTTTTTTATCAGAGAAAGATGAATCAATTAATAGGTTGATAAGCCATGAAAGAAAAAGTGAATTTTAACCGGAATGAACCAGATAACCGATTGGGAAAACGTCCCTCAGTTCGAGGACGAAGTTGCAGAAGCAGCATTTTGGGCTGGTACCAGCATTTCTCCCCGAATGATGGAACTAGCATTAGTACGAAGTGGAGAGACTACGGAGTCAGTAACTATCTCATTGCGGATGGATCCCCGAATGCTCTCCAAGATCAAGCGGTTAGCCCGAGTTCGGTACCTTGGATATCAAAGCATGATCAAACAATGGTTGAGTGAGAGATTGGAGCAAGAAGCAAAAGATCAATGAAAAAACGAAGTAGTAAAGATGGATTCACGCTAATTGAGTTGCTTGTAGTTATTGCGATTATAGCTGTTCTTGCATCTCTTGTTGCTGGATTAAGTGGGACAGCGGGTCGCAAGATGAAAGAGTCAAGGATCCAGGCTGAAATTGCTGCAATAGAGACGGCGATTGAGGCGTACAAAGCTAAGTTTGGTCACTACCCACCGGATAACCCTGACAACCCCGTTCTAAATTCTTTGTATTATGAATTGACGGGAGCGCTTTATAGTTCGACTCGAGGTACCTTCAAAGATCCGATGTCAGGGAATATTATGAGCCCGAAACTTATCAAAGAGCGTTTTGGCGTTGATGGATTTGTTAATGGTAGCAAGTCAAAGAGTGAGTTGAAAAAGTTTTACGAACCTCGTCCAGAAAATGTTCGTCATCTAAGTGAAGAACATGGCGAAGATGATGAAGGGCATGGCCACAAGTCTCACCATTCTGACGAGGTGCATGTGCTTTGTGTGCCTTCTCCTTGGCCTGTGAGTAGGGATGATCAACCGGTTCGTATTCAAGGAAAGATGGCAAAGAGCGTTAATCCTTGGAGATATGTTTCTGGTAGACCGGTTAATAATATTAAAAAGTTCGACCTCTGGGCAGAATATGTGATTGGGGATGAAGTATGGATCATCAGTAATTGGAGAAGTGAGCCGTTTCCTCGTTCGCAGCTTTCTCGATACTATAAAAAAAGAAAAAGATAGAAGAATATTTTTTATGAAATCAATCAATATGCAAAAAAACCAACGTTTGGTTCAGTGTGGTTTTACCTTGGTGGAATTACTAGTAGTTATAGGGATTATTTCCATATTAGCTGCTATGTTGTTGCCTGCATTGAGTGGGGCAAAGGACAGCGCAAAAAAGGCGCAGGCAAAGACCGAGATGCAAAATATTGCTGGTGCGGTTCGTCAATACAATGCGGAGTATAATCGTTATCCTATACCTCCACAGATATCCAAAACTCTCACGGCGGCGTCTCCTGATTATACATTTGGTACCATGCATATGACAGGAAGCCGTTCTAAGCTCCTGAAAAACAACAAAGGAGAAAGTCTTCCTAAAATTGCTTCGGCAGGAAGGCTTCAGATTAGCAACGCCGAAGTAGTTGCTATTCTTCAGGGTGTCGAAGCATTTCGGAACGGGAGGCAGACCTCAAATCGAAATAACAAGCTTAACTCCAGAAAAGTTATGTTTTTGAATGCTAAGAATGCTACCAACACTCAGCCTGGCGTAGGATTGGACGGAGTGTACCGAGATCCTTGGGGTAATCCTTACATTGTATCAGTTGATGGAAATTATGATGGTAAGGTGATCGACGCTTTTTATGGCCGAAGTGGTGTTTCTGCAGGCGGAGATGGAGAAGGTTTGAATGGCCTAGTTAAAGTCAAAGGTGGTTATCAAGCAAACACCCCTGTAATGGTCTGGTCCTTAGGTTCTGATGGTCTAGCGAGCTCCGATGAGAAGTCTAATGTTGGTGTTAATGATGATAACATTTTGAGTTGGCAGTAAGTTCGCTAATTAGGGCAACTAAATGGAAGAAAGACAAATAAATCAGCAAAGCAATGCAACGTTTAAAAAAACGGATAGGCAAAAGCTTTGGGGTTCTTTTGGGGCTTTCACTCTGTTGGAGTTGTTAGTTGTTATTACAATAATTGGCATTTTAGTTAGTATATCATTGCCAGCATTAAAGGGTTTAGGCCGAACAGGCACTAACACAGGTGCGGCTCGACAGCTATTAGAAGATTTGAGGTATGCTCGTCAAATTGCACTGCGTAATCGTTCGGATGTTTATATGGTTTTTAGTCCTTCCAACATTTGGGATGTGATACGCAATGTAGATAGAGAGAAATTACCTCCGCGTAAAAAAGATCCTAGATTGTTGTCTTTGACTAATATGATTGAGAAACAGTTTAGTGGTTATGCAATTGTTTCAATGCGTACTGTAGGGGATCAGCCGGGAGTAGAGCATCCTAATTATTTAACAGAATGGAAGCAATTGCCTAAGGGAATGCTGATTGCTCCTCACAAAATTGTCCAAGCAGGTCGTGATGATAAAGGCTTTAGTACTCAGTTGATACCGTTTCCGCTGGCAGATAGTTCACCTGCGATTTTACCGGTAGTGGGTTTTAATGCGAGGGGACAACTGAAGTCGAACATTGATCAAGTTATTCCACTTGTTATGGGCAATGTTCTACATGAGAGGGATAGTTTTGGAAATTATCTTCCGTTTGATCCAGATGTATTAATTACAGGAGGTTTTTCTGATGTAATTTCAGAGGGGCAATTAAAGTCTAAATATCACGATCAGATTCGTGTCAATTATATCACAGGCCGCGCTCAGCTTGAAACATGGGAGGGAGAAGAAGAGACGAAATGAAATTGATCCGTTCATATAGACGAAGCCAAGTGGAAGACGGCTTCACAATGATTGAGTTGGTCCTTTGTCTTGGGATAATTTCTTTTGCACTTATCGCAATAATTGGTGTTTTGCCTGTGGGTATTAATGTACAGAAAGACAATCGTGAGGAGACGATAATTGTTCAGGATGGAATGTATTGGATGGAGGCTATTCGAAGTGGGGCTACTGGACTGGACAATTTAACCAATCATGTTGATTACATTCGGATAGACGAGACTTCAAATCGAGCAGGATACAGATGGGAACCAGTGCCTGCTTCTCCTGGTGACAATCATTTATTTTTGCCAGGGGGTGCTGCGATTATTGGTCTTTTGAGTATGCCGGTTCAGGCAGATTTGGTGGGCCCGGTACAGGTTAAAAATTGGCCGCAAATTGATACTGGATCAGGAGAGTATAATTATATACGAGCTAAAGTTCGTGCAATTACAGGTAGCGCTGTTGATCAAGCTGAGTTTGCTCGTGACTTGGCGTTTTCATACAGAATGACATCCGAGGTGCGTCCGGTTCGAACAGTTGAAGACTGGAGCGGTTATGGTGAGCGACGTCCGGTAGTTGGGAATATAAATAAATTTCGCAAACTAAACTTTTACGAGATTAAACTAACTTTTGAATGGCCTGTTTTTGAATTTGATGGAGAAGAGACAGTAGGTCCAAATCGTAGAGTTTTTCGGTCTATGGTAGCTGGCCGTTTGGTGAACCGTGAATTGAATCGTAAAGATTCGGCTACTGGGCAGTGGCTGGAGAATCCTAATTCTGCATTTTTCTTTTTTGAACCACTCAAGTTTAGCACGCCAAAGTATGTTGCGCAGTAGATGAAATTCATTACTAAAAAACGTCCGTTACAGGCTAGATTCAAAGGGGGATTTACCCTTTTGGAAATGCTTGTAGCTGTCTCTGTGATGACATTAGTAATTTATGTGCTGTATGCTCTTTTTGATCAGACACAAGATGCGCTGAAAAAGAACGCATCTGAGGTTGATGTTAATGAAGGAGGCCGAGCAGCATTGGAAATGATTGTTCGTGAGTTGTCTCAAATGGAGGTCAGCGGTTATCCTCCTGTGATGGATTTACAAAGTGGAGCGGTTCTTTCGGGTAGTAAAAGTTTTCACTCTCGATCAACTCCTGGCAATTTACCACTAATGCTTGCATATCAGCCTGATGCATTAACATCTGAAGGAACCACTGAGGATTTAGAGCAAGGCTTTCGAACTAATATTCTTCAGGATTTTACATTCACCAGTCGCGGAGGCTTAGGTTTTGATATAACGAGTTATAGGGTTGTAAATGCTGAGAATGGAATCGGTACTCTTGGTCGTTTTATGACTAGCGGATCACTACACTCGACTGACCCTAGATCTTCAATGGTAAACAAAACCCTGGCATTTAATTTGCAATTCGATTCAGTTGTTAATCAGCCTTCTGAGTCTGAAGTGTTTCAGCCTATTACGGATGGAGTAATTCACTTTCGAATTACTGCATTTGATCAATTTGGTCGTGAGATTATGGCAACTGTACCTCGGCTAAATCCGCTTGGACTAAATTTACAACGACTTAACCCCAAAGGTAAACCGCTGTATGGTGTTCGAACTGATCGGCCGGTGGATGGAACTTTGGTGCAAGAGTTAGAGGGGCAAACTCGCGCGTGGTTTTATGGAGCTTTGCCTTCGTATTTCGATTTAGAGATAGGAGTTATTGATCCTAAAGTACTTGAGCAAGTTAGGGCTTTGCCTCCTCAGTTCCAGGCCAGTTTCTTAGGGCAAAAAATTAACAAGGTCTCGTTATTTCGTCAGCGGGTTCCAATTAGGCAATTGCGGTGAAATTTTTTAGAGCACAACGTGGCGCTGCTTTGGTTATCACCCTAATTATGTTGGGGATGGTTACCACAATGGCAGTGGTGTTTCTTTCCATAAGTAGGCGTGAGCGTGCATCTGTATCTGTTGTCACGGATCAAACGGGTGCACAATTAATGGCTGAGACGGCTGCAGCTCAAGCTCTGTCTAAGGTTGTTGGGAAAATGGTGGCTACTCAGAACCCTTTGGCTTACGGCTTTTCGGTTTCCACGAACTACATTAATCGATTTGGATATCAACCTGGGAATTTATCTCCTACTAATGTTGGTTATGTTTATCCTAATGGCCGTTCATTATCTCAGAATGATTTACTGGTTAGTTTAGCTAAATTGCAACATTTGCCTCGGCCACCAGTGTTTGTTGATACCAATTCATTGGGATGGAGGCCTAAAAATTATAACAGAGTTGATGACTTTCGTTTTTACTTGGATTTAAATAGAAATCGCGCTTATGAACCAACTGGTCGACAGATCGTTACTAACTTTGCCGGAAGACCTGTTGTTGGTCAGAGTGGCGAGCTATTAACAGATTATTTTATTGGTGATCCAGAATGGATTGGTCAGCTTGATAACCCTTCTAGACCGCATGGGCCGACTAATCGTTTTGTTGGGCGTTACGCTTATATGGTGCTGCCAACTGGCCGTTCACTCGATATTAATCATATCCATAATCAGGCTCGAGATCCCATGAAGCGAAGTCTCGACATACCTAAAGGTCGAGGCAATCAGTATCTTTATATGCGAAATCAGGGGGTGGGATCTTGGGAGTTAAACTTGGCAGGATTTCTTGCGCAGTTGAATCCTATTCAATGGTGGTATTATTACGATTGGATATCTAAACCCGTTAATCCTAATGGGTTAACTTTGCCTAGAGCAGATAGACTCTCGTTTTCAGATTCTAGAGATATATTGATGTACCGTTACAACGGAGCAAGACGGGACTGGTCGCCAGGTGATAATGTGCCCCAGGGCTTGATGGGGATGATGCCTTCCCTTGGTTTACCACTCGATCAGTCATCGTTAATTCGATCTTCTTTAAATAAGGTGGATGATTATTCTGATGGCCCACTAATTCTGAATGATACACCATTATTTGATAATGAGGATGGAATTCGAATGGACCCTGTTATCGCTCCTTGGCCAGGTTCAGATAATCCTCGTCGATTTACGGATGTTCAGCAATTTCTAACTTTTCAAGAGTATATTGATCCGCCTATGCGAGCGACTAACTTTGTAAGTCGCTTGCGACAATCTATGGAAGTTCATCCTAAGAATAATAGATCACGAAAGCGTCTGGATTCTTATGACAGATACACATTCTACAGACTGTTAGATCAAATGGGTGTTGATTCTGCGCCAGCTTTAAGAGGGAAGTTAAATATTAATTACGCCAATGATTGGAATACTGGTTACAACACTCAAACAAATTGGACTGCTAACGAGTTTATTAATAGGGCTGCTCATGCCATGCTACGAGCGAGTGTCTCTTCACAGCTTTTAACCAATAAGGTCAGCGGTGTAGCTTATAATAATTATTCTATTGGGGAGTCCTTGGTGAATCCTGATGTTGGTATTGCTGGTTTGCAGCATCCTAAATTTCCTATTCCGCAAAACTATCTGTTCTTTAATCCGACTAATGCGGTTTCAACAGGTGTACAGATTTATCCAACCAACGCTTATTCTGCTAATGTACATCGGTTGATTCAATTGGCCGCAAATATTCATGATGCATCTAGGGCTAATAAGTATATGCCTCTTTCAGATTTGACTCCGGATAATTATGTGCCTGACACACCAACGGTGATGCGGCCTGTTTTTCGTAAGTTTCGCGATCCTAATAACGGGCCTCCGGGTGTGTTTATATCCTACTATGCCCAAGTAACAAACGACTGGCGAAAATATGCTCGTCCACAAAGGTTTTATGATCTTACAAATGTGATTACTTCAAATCGCTTTCCTTTTTATGATGGAACACCGTCTACAGATTTAGACGTTAGTATTCATGGGGTGCCGTGGATTGTGGGCGCCAAGAAAGGTTTACCCAATTTTAATGAATATTCGGTGGAGTCGCTCGTTCAAGTATCTCGTCGCCTAGAGGTAAACAAGCAGCATGTTAAAAATATCCTTCCTTCAATGAGTAGTAATTGGCGAACAAACCAGATGTATACACTGGGTATCACTAATGTTTTTGGTATAGAGGCTTGGAATTCATATCTTAATGCTCCGAATACAAACGGCTATCCTAGGAGGTTGGCTATGGATGTCAGACATCGTTATGAAGTTGGTCTATGGGACCACAGTATTGAAGGTTCAGTTGGGCAGAATGGTCCGATTCTTATCACAAATATTGTATCGAGGCCCTATCGGAAATTTGAAACACTAAAGGATGGCTGGAAAGGTGGAGAATACAAAGTTCCGCTGCGAGCCGCATTAACTACAGTAACCAATTCTATTTATAGCACAGCCCGAAAGCGTTTTTATCCAGCGAACAGGGCGTTTACTAATGTTTTTGAGGCTGGTTTTGCTGTGCCGGATTGGAAGCTGCACATTACAAATCGAGTCCAGTACTTCTTAATTGATCTTGAGGAGAATCAGTTGATAGATGTAGTTAATCTTGATGGTATGGTTACCTCGATGGATATTACCATGCAATTGAGCGGCCAACAGGCAGGCTCCGCTGGGCTTTTCGCAGGTGCAGGTATTAATGAAGGAACTTTTTGGAAAACTAATCGTTTGAATCCATCGCAAGGCAATCTTAGTCCAACACTTGGTGTAGTTGATCAAATTCAAGTTTCAAGTGGTCAGCGTCAAGTCAGTCAAGGTTTTTGGCGTAGTTATAATAATGACCCATATGCTGGTAGAAATAAAGACAGGGCAATTCGAGATTTTGAGGATTTTCTTCAAGGACGTAATCGTCCAAGGCGCCCGTCAGACCTTATTCGAAAGCAGGCGCCTTACACACCGGCTAGGAAATTTTATAAGCGTACTTCGTGGCAAGCCAACGATCCTCTTGTTCATTATACAATAAACGATCTAACAGATCCTCTTGTTACAGATGCAAGAAGTACGAATAACGTGATTCAAATCAGGCCTCCAAGTATTTCATCTGCGGAAGTTATAGCTAAAAATTCGAACCTGGGTAGGCAGAATGAACGTTATCAGCCTTGGGGTGGGAGCGGCCAATTGGCGAGTGTAAACGCATTTAATTATTATCTTAAAGATCCTTTGATGGTTGATAGTGATGCGTGGAAGTTTCCAGAAAATAAATTTCCGAGTATCGGTTGGCTGGGGCGTATTCACCGCGGTACACCTTGGCAGACGATGTATCTGAAGTCCGGCATGGCTTCGCTCACAAACTGGTGGTCTTGGGCAGGAAGTGTTGGCACTCATCCGACCAACGATTGGCGGCTGCTTCAACTTTTTACAGCTGCTCCCAATGAGAATGCGGCAAGAGGACTGCTTTCTGTTAACCAAACTAATTCAGCAGCTTGGGCGGCTGTTTTCTCTGGGATGCCTGTGTTGTCCAACTCTTTGCCTGATAGTCCAACATTAGGTGCTGATGTTGCTTACAATGGCACTGAAGAAACTGCTTTAATTATGCAGCCGTCAATTCCGAAAGAGTATCCGCAGCATCCCCAGTTGGATTGGATTTTGAATGGTACTCATGGGTTACCAACAATGTGGATCAATGGAAGGTCAAATGTTATTAATGGTTTATACCAGCAAAGGCAGGCCATGGGAGGTTTTCGAAATTTAGGTGATATTCTTTCAACCCCTACGTTAACTGAGTTTTCACCATTTCTAAATCTTGGTAGAGAGCAGCTTGCAGTAAGCGGGGTGCCAACTGAACAGCAAAAATATGCAATCCACGAAAATGTAATGGAATGGTTGCCTCAGCAAATGCTTTCCCTTGTTAAAGAGGATGAGCCAAGAATAACGGTTTACGCTTTTGGTCAGACACTTAAGCCGGCTGAACAATCAATAGTGACTCGTCCTGGGCAGTTTTACGGAATGTGTACCAATTACACTATCACTGGTGAGGTGTTTACAAAAACAACTTATCGATTCGAAGAACAGTGGGAAGGAACAAATCAAGTCTATCGCGCTGTTGTGGAGGACTATCAATTATTGGAAGAGCAGTAGAGTAATATGAAAAATAGGCAAACACTCTCCGCAGTTTTATTGACGACAATTATTGTTGGCTTGGCGTATTTGAGTTTTTTGATTGGCCTAAATGAGAGGCCGGGTGATTTGCTTATCAAGCCTTTTAGTAATGTTGTTGCTAACAAGCCTGCGTCTTCTTCTGATGTAGTTAACTTAATGAAACAATCAGCTTCTGTTTCAGCTGAAGAGCGACGAGAAGCCGAAGATTTTCCATACAGATTAACCAATACTAAATCGTCCATTGGAAAGTTGGTGCGAAATGAAAAGGCTGTGTTATTGCGAAACGCATTTATAGATACTTCACTTGGAACCTCTCTTGAGATTCCAAAATCTCTTTTAGCTGGGGATAATCCAGAAACTTATATAGCACAGGCAAAAGGGCCTTTAACTGCTGCGTTTAGAAGACATATAGCTACCACTGGTGGCAGAATTATCTCTTACATTCCTAATAATGCTTATCTGGTTCGTATGGGAGCTGACGGTGCTCGCCGTTTAATGGAGTGGCCTGGCACTCAGTCAGTTTTGCCATTTCAGCCATACTACAAATTAGAAATGAAGCTTTTAGAGATGGCGATTACAGATCAGCCATTACCGGCAGGCGCACTGCTTAATGTAGTGTTATTCCCCGATAGTGAACCGACCGCAGTCAAACACTTGGCAGAAATGGGCATTGGGGTGCTTTCGCAGGATAGAACACCATTTGGATCTAAGCTTCTGGCTCGAGTGCCAGAAGATCAACTCGCTGCTCTGGCGAGGCTAACCGAAGTTCAGGGTATAGAAAGATATCGACCCCGTAGTTTGGCCAATGACCTTACTAGGCCACGAATGGGAGTAGAGGTTTTCAAGGCCGAGAAAGCAGCCGATGGTACTGTAACCAATGTTTTAAGTGAGGATTATCTTGGCCTCAATGGTTTAGGGATTTTTGTGAACGTCAACGACTCTGGCGTTGACGACATGCATCCGGCATTTGGTAAGAGAGTTAAAGGGTCAGGAGCGGGGTCTGATACCAATGGTCATGGTACTTTTGTTGCAGGAATTATTGCTGGTGATGGGGCAGGGTCCGATTCGATTATTACCAACCCACCTCCAGGTTCAATCATTGACCCAGATTTCAAAGGTATAGCTCCAAAGGCTCGTTTACATGTGCTCAAGGCTAATGACAGTAAAGTAAACAATCCGGTTTCAGATAATTGGCTTCAAACCGAAGCAGCCAATGAGAATTATGATCGTAAAACCAGTGTAAATGTATTGATTTCTAATAATAGTTGGGAATATGAGGATCAAAACGATTACACTTGGGCAGCAGCTAGTTATGATGCTGCAACTCGCGACGCTTTGCCGGATCGTGCCGGAGATCAGCAAGTGATTTATGTGTTTCCAGCGGGAAATTCAGGGGCCGGCACGGACAATGGACTCAACGCTAGTCCTGGAACCATTTCTGCTCCAGGTACTGCAAAGAATGTTATCACAGTTGGGGCGTTAGAAAGTGGTCGAGAGATTGAAGGAGAGTCTATTACCAGTGTGACTAACACCGTTACCGAGATTGATGAAGACGGCAAAGAAATTGAGAAGGAAGTTATAACCACTACCACAAATACGCCATTTGCTGGGATGACGGATTCTAATAATCAGGTGGCTGCGTTTTCAAGTCGAGGTAATGTTGGGATTGGTATTGAAGGTACTTATGGTCGATTTAAACCGGACTTAGTAGCGCCTGGCACATTTATTATTTCTACACGATCCAGCGATTGGGATAGCTCTATTACATCAACCAATGCACAAGAAGACGCTGATGCATTAGAGAAATTGAATGATGATCTTGGAGACCAATACCGGTATGAGTCTGGGACAAGTGTGGCTGCTCCTGCTATTAGTGGCATGCTTGCCTTGATGCAGGAATTTTATACCAAGCGATTAAAGCGCACCAATAGTCCCGCGATGATGAAGGCTTTGTTAATCAATAGCGCACAGTCAGTCGATCGGCGCTATACCCACGATGTTAACAGTACAGTGAATCATCAGGGATGGGGATTGCCAGATCTCCAGAGGGCTGCTCCAGCCTTGGCTGATGCTAATCGATATGGGGAGAATCTTTGGCCGACTAGGATAATTGATCAGAGTTCTGAGAATGCTTTAGCTACAGGTCAAAGCCTTTCTTGGGATATTAGAATAGGGGAAGATGCGATGAAGTATCCCTTACGTTTTACTTTGGTTTGGACCGATCCAGCTGGAAATCCAAATGCAGCTGTGAAGCTTGTAAACGATCTTGATTTGATTGTGACTCCATTATCAGATTCTGATCAGCCGGGGTCTGAAGCTGGGGAAACTTCCGATGAGGAAGAATCGGATGTCTATTATGGTAATAATATTGGCTCAAGCGTATTTAATTCTGTTGGAGCAACTAACGATGTAGTCAATAATGTTGAAAATGTTTTCATAGAAGAACCTGGTTCCAAAAAATATCGTGTCACTGTTTACGCGCGGCGTGTGAACGTTGATGCATTATCTGATTTTTATAACTCAGAAGAACCTAAAGATCATATTGATGTGGTTCAGGATTTTGCGCTTGTTATGTCTAGTGGTAATCCAGATGTCGAGAGTGCCTTCGATCTCAGGAAAGCGACTCCGGAAGAAATAGAACTGCCGGCAATTACCACTCTTACAAACGGTGCTCCAATGCTCGGTCAGCATGTTGGTGCGAATTCAGCACTTGCAAAGACTGCTGATACTAATCTTTCGGTTTACGCTAATCGTCGGGGTATTAGTAATCAGTGGCACTTCTTTACTTTTACAAATGCGCCGCCGGAAAAGGAAGAAGGCGACACAAATGAATTGGGCGAAAATGATAGTGAAGAAAATGCTGATGAACCTGACTTTGGTAAATATGTAGCGTTCATTACATTTATGCCACCTAATCTTTCTGCACCTCGTCAACGTGAAGCAGATATAGATTTATATGTTTCGCGTGATCCGAAAATAACTACTTTGGACCCAAATGTTCTTGGTGATGCTTTCAAGTCTACCAGTCGTGCTGGTTCCGAATATATAACTTTTGACGATGCCAAGGTAGGCAAGGATGAAGTCTTTTATATTGGCGTTAAGTCAGAGGACCAAATGGGTGCCGAATTCGGTATAGTTGGTTTATCTAGTAGTAGTCCGTTTGGCGGAATGGATAATGGGGGGAGATTAAATATGATGCCATTACCTGGGGTGATACCTGATGGTTCAGCGTCAGATCCAGGTGGGATTTCTATTTTTGGTATTTATGTTGGTCAGCCTTATGAAAGTGTTCGTTCAGTAACTGCTGTTAGCTCGATATTTCATCAGGAGATTGGAGATTTATGGGGGCAGTTAAGTCACGATCGGAATTCTGTGGTGCTCAATAACCACACACTGGCTGAGCCGTTGCCAAATGAGCCATATCCAACCGATTTTGTTTTTCAATATGATGACGATCTTGATGCACCTCAAGATTATCGAGATTCAACGGGTATATTGTTTACTGATGGGCCAGGTAGTTTGAACGATTTTAAATGGGAGACTGCGATGGGAGTATGGCAGTTAGATATGATTGATAGTGCAATGTCTTTTACTGGCGTAGTGCAGAATCTTTCTATTACAGTAGATGCGATTAAGAATCTAAGCTTGGTTGGAAGTCAGGGAATAGATGTTAACCTAAAGCCTGGAGCTAGTGAGGATTTCTTAATCGATGTGCCTTTCAATGCAACAAATATGATTGTTCAAGTCACTGATATGACTGGTCCAGTCGATGTCTACATTAAAAAAGATAATGAGCCAAAAATTGAACCCAAAGAGTGGGATGATCCTAATGATTTTGAGCAACTATATGATAAATCCACAGTAGATGCTGATTCGAAGAAAGGAGAATGGGACGGTAGTCCGCCAAGAGGTGAGTTACACTATGGGCTTGGTGATAATCCTCCGCTTAGCGAAGGCCGTTGGTTTGTGACTACAAAGAACCCTGATACATTGAACGATGTTGATTTTAGCCTTCGAGTAATTTTTGAATATGATATTTCTCTTGAAAATTCGATTAAGCTCGCAAGTGAGGAGCCTGAGCCTATTGGAGATGATTTTCTAACAAAGTCTTTTCTTACGGTGACAAATGATTTTCTGGTTGGAATGACGGAGGTTGGTATCCGAATTGATCATCCACGTATTGCTGATTTAGATTTGCACTTGGTTAGTCCGCAAGGAACACGTCTTTTGCTCTCAGAAAACAGAGGGTATACCAATATGTCATATGGTCTTACGCAAACAGATGTTCTGGAAGGTAAACCAATGATGGAGGATGGTTTTGAAGCTGCTGATAACGATTTTATTAATAATTCAACAATGTTGAATTCAGGATGGAAGCTTGAAGCTGGAGAGGTATATGCATACCTCTCTGACGAAGTAGATGGGTGGAAGGCTCACTCTGGAAATCAGTTTATTGAATTGAATGGTTTTGAACCAGGGACAATATCTACTAATCTCAATACTGTGGCAGATCAATTGTATCGGCTTAGTTTTGCCTATGCTAAAAATCCTGACGCCGATGAATCTCTTCAAATGCGAGTTAAAGTTGGTTCCGTTACTAACCTCACAATAAAAGCTTCAGTAGAGAACCAAGACAATTCATTGGCTTGGAAACAGCAAATAATTGAGTTTATTGCAACTGATAAAGAAACTGAAATTCAATTTAAACCATTTGGTTCAGATGAATATGCTGTAATGCTCGATACTGTATTAGTTGAAGAGGTAGAGCCTGCTACCTTATATGCAATTTTTTCTGAGTTGGAAAATCTTGCCCAAGCCAAAATAAAATTTGGTAATGCTCCTTATGCAATAGACGAAGAACAGGTCTTATTTAGTGGCTTTGAGGGGGCACAGATCGGTAGTTACGTAGCTGAAGAACAGGTTGATGGTTGGATTGTGACCAATGAATGGTTTAATGTGATAAAATCTAGTCAATCGCATAGTGGGGATTTCTTTTCTATTTTAGAGCCTTTTTCTGAGTTCGATAATACAGGTAATGATAATAGTTCTGGTGGTGCTATTCTGCGTGAATTACCGACGGCGGTTGGCCAAGAATATCGTTTGAGTTTTGTTACTCGTTCAGATGGTAACGATGGAGAGTATATACTAGGCGGAGTAATTACTAACAGTCTTGAGGGTGCAATTACTGTAACAGAATTAATACCCAAAAGCTTCGATTGGATAACAAATAGTATTAAATTTGTAGCAGCTAGATCTTTTACTCCATTTACAATTCGTACAAAAAGTTCTCTTGTAGAATTAGATACCGTTGATCTAATCGGACCGGGTCCACATAATTTAGCAGAGGAATCATTAGATGTTTTGCAAGGCGAACGGGCAATGGGTGAGTGGGTGCTTGAAGTCCGAGATCATCGTGTTGGTCCAGATGATAATTTAGTTGCAAGCAAAGAAATTACCCCTTCTTTGGTTAGTTGGTATATTAAGATCATTGGCAGTGACGCAGAAGACACAAAGGTGACCGATGACAAGGGGCGAACTTACACTCGCAATGATACTGCTGATTCTCTGGAAAACGGTAAGAAAGCACGAGGTAGAATTGCTCAAGATGAATTTAACTATTGGATTGTTGAAACTTGTGACGATTCTAAAAAACTGACGATTGAGCTTTCGTCTATCAAAAAATCCAAGAATGCAAAAGTTTCACTTTTAGCAAGTTACGGTGGTTTTCCTAGTGGTGATATTTCATCCGATGATTATGTTCGTGTTGATATGGACGACTCCTATTTTGCAGAGTTAATATTGGATGACAGTGGTCATTTACCAATCCGGCCTGGTGAGTTGCTGTATTTGTCGGTGCAGAAGACAGATACCAATGCAACCGAGCGAGCGGTTTATGATATTATGGCCAAATGGGATGGTGATTGTGATGATCAAGATCTTCCTGAAATTTCTTCTGTTGAACGTCTAACTGATTCCGATGTAAGTAAATTGGCTAGCATAGATGGTGAGGGTATAACTAGTTTTGTTTGGAATATTCCTTCTGGAATATCGTCGGCATTACTTGAAGTAACGGGTTTAACTGTCGATGCTGATGTTGAATTGTTGAGTTCTAATGGCCGGTATTTCCGTAATAGTATCAACCCAGATAAGATGTCAGAGCAGATTGTTTTGCGTGAAGATGATTTTATTTCAAGTCTCGAAGGGGATTGGTTGGTTTTGGTAAAAAACCGTGACACGCGTTCCGGTGAATTTAAATTGAACACTTCTTTGGCTAAAGATGAGAGTAGTTTGATTTCATCTCAGGCTATTCAACTGGATATTGAAAGCCAGTATTGGCCAGCAATTGTTAGGCTTAATTGGCCAACAATTCCGGGAGAAGGTTATACTCTTGAGTATTCAAAAGATCTTGTAGATTGGATTCCTGTAAAGGAGAAGCTAGCCGAAACAGATGGTTTAGTTTTATACGTCGAGAGATTGTGGTTTAGCGAACGCTTCTATCGTATAAGGCAAAAAATCTATACTCCTTAGATTTAGTGTTTAACTAATTAATTATTACCAGATTTGATATATAAAATAAGAAAATATATCTTATTAATACAATTAATCATTGTCCTCTGTACTTCTCCAGCATTGAGGGTAAGAGCTGAGGATAGGGTTGATTTCAAACATGAAGATTACAGTGAAGAAAATGGGCGTATTAAAATTAGAACCACTTCCTTTTTATTTGAGCGTGACCTAATCCCTAAATTAACTGTAAAAGGAGCATATGTTTATGATGGGGTTTCAGGAGCAACTCCTACTGGCGCTCCTTCAATTCCAAATGAAAGTAATGTTGCAACAACTGAAATCAAAGACATTAGACGAGCTGGTTTAATAGCTGCAAATTATGAAATTAGTAATCATAAGCTATCACCACAATTGGCTTACAGTAGTGAGTCAGATTACAAATCAGTTGGTTTATCATTGATAGACTCAATTGATTTTAATGACAAGAATACCACGCTAACTTTAGGGGCAAGCCATGATATTGACAAAATTGTTCCTAATTATGGTATGAACATTATTGAGAAAAAAAACAAAGATAACTCTCAATTAATTGTAGGTTTAACTCAGCTAATTAATCCAAAAACTGTATTCACAGCCAATCTTACCCTTGGATATTCATCCGGTTATTTAGACGATCCTTATAAGGGGGTTTTATTCGATGATCATTATTCTCCTAGTAGTGATGAAAAAAAATCACTAAGTGAATTTTTGAGTCTAGATGAAATTATTGATTTATTTGAATATAAAAATGGGGATCCATATGTTCTTTTTCCAGAAAACAGACCTCAAAAAAAATTCCGTCAAGTTGGTTTGTTTTCACTTACTCATTATATCGAAAAATTAAATGCAAGTATTGAAGGAGCATACAGATATTATCATGATGATTTTGGAATTAATTCTGATACCTTATCACTTACTCTGAGGCAAAAAATTGGAGATCAATTAATACTCTCTCCAAGTTTTAGATTTTACCGGCAATCTTCTGCAGATTTTTATAACCCTAGATTTGATGTTGGTAGCCCAATCCAGCATCCAGACTTAACACCAAGTAATTATTCTGCAGATTTTCGATTGTCAGAATTTGACTCTTTTACCTATGGAGTTAAATTTAATTATATTTTAACTGATAACTTTAAATTAGATTTATCATTTAAAAGATATGAAATGGAAGGTAAAGATAACAGAACTTCCCCAAGCGCATATGCTAATGCAAACATCATAACTGGTGGTTTTAGGATATGGTTTTAAAAAAAAATAAACTTGTTGAGGATAGAACTAAAACATCTGCAGTCATAAGTTTAAATAATAATTTATGTGAATTAAATTTCCATGCATTAGGTACAAATTGTACGGTAAAATTTAAATATTTTTCTGATAATGGTTACAAACCTTTTTGTGATTATGTTCTCACATGGATTGTGGAGTTTGAATCTCGCTATTCGAGATTTTTGAAAGATAGCCTCATAGGCTTAATTAATTCTAATGCTGGGATTTCTCCAGTGGAAATAAATGAAGAAGACGAAAATCTATTCAAAGTCTGTGATGAGATGTACTTTTTTACTAAAGGAGTATTTGATCCGACAGCTCTTCCATTGATTAAACTGTGGAATTGGAATACTAAAAACCCAATCATTCCTGAAAAAAAGACAATTGAATCCGCTAAGAAATTGATAAACTGGAGAGGCGCTGAGCGCAGAAATAGCTCATTTTTTCTTCCTGAAAAAGGCATGCAAATTGATTTGGGAGGGGTTGGCAAGGAATATGCAGTCGATCAAATAGTAAAAATTGCTGTTACTCAGTTCGGTTTAAATGATCTGATGATTGATTTTGGACAAGATGTATTCGCGTTAGGAGCTCCGTCTGGTAAGCCTGCATGGCACATTGGACTAGATGATGCCCTTAATCCTGGCAAATGTTGGGCTGGGGTTGCAATAAATAACTTTGCAGTTGCTAGCTCCGGTGATTACTTAAGATATTTTGTGTTAAACGATATTAGATACAGTCACATTATTGATATTCGAAGTGGATATCCGGTTAGCCATGAATGTAGGTCAGTTTCTGTAATTTCACCAAGTTGTGTTATGGCAGGTATACTCTCTACAACTGCATTCATTTTGGGAGTTGAAAGTGGTCTGAAACTTATTGAAAGTTATTATCGTGCAGAGGGTTGTATAACAACTGAAAAGTATCGTTCAAAAACAAAGAAATTCGATGAACATGTTGTATCATAAAATTATTCAAAAGATTTTTTTGTTTAATATTCTATTAGTATTTTGCTCAACAGCAGTGAGCCAAAATGTAGTTAGTTCAAAATTCCCTGATCTTAAAAAATTTAATTTAGAAACTGATCAAACTTATGACCTAAATGGTAAAATATTATTAATCGATTTCTGGGCGTCCTGGTGTAGGCCTTGTAAAGATGCGTTCCCGGTACTCAATCAAATACAAAAGGAATATATAGAAAAAGGGGTATTAGTTGTTGGTATAAATGTTGATAGGGATAAAAAATTGATGACTAGATTTCTAAAGAAAAATAGTTGTGATTTTTTAGTTCTTCATGACATGTCAAAAGACTTAGTTTCCAAGATGAATATTAAAACATTTCCCACATCATTCATCGTAGATTCAAATGGAACTATTCAATCTGTTCATGCTGGGTTTAATAAAAACACTACAAAGAAAAAATACATCAAAGTAATTGATAAATTAATTTCAGGAAAAAATACTACGAAATGATATCCAAATTTATATTATTAGTCTTAACTTTAAACGCATTAATTCTATGTGGTTGTACAACTGTTAAGCCTTGGGAAAGAGACATTTTAGCAGATTATACCATGAGATCTGATCGAGACCCTCTAGAAAACATGCTTGTGGAGCATATGTGGTTCTCGCGAGAAGCTGCATCAGGGGGGATGTCAATTGGGGGTGGTGGTTGTGGTTGTAATTAAAAAAATATAATGAATAAAATTAGATATATAACATTTAGAATTAAGTCCTCTGTGATGGTCATGACTTTGGCGCTTTATATAGCACCAATAACCAAACCATTGCTAAATTTAATAAAACAGATTACGCCTAGTTTTGCTTATGTATCAAAATTTACAGTAGCTTCAGCCGCTTTGATGGGAGGGTATGACTCTGTATCCGGTGCCTCTACTGAGATAACAAGTTCCTCAAAAGCTACAGGAAAAGTAGGTGAAAACTTTATTTATCGAATTACTACAGCTCCAAGATCTGCCAGAGTTTTCATGGCATCCCCTTTGCCTGATGGTTTAAAAATGGGAACAGGAAGTTTAAAAAGTTACATCACAGGTAAGCCAACAACTCCTGGAGTTACTAATGTTAAGTTGACAGCATCTAAGCCGGGTTATGGAACAGTATATAAAAACTTATCAATTGTAATAGAAGCTTCTGGTTTGCCTCCGGAAATTAACAGTATTAAACCTGAATCAATTTCGATTTATGAAAAACAGAATGCCTCATTTAGTGTGGAGGCGACGGGGACGCCCCCTTTAACTTATCAATGGATGTTTAAGGGTATTGAATTAGTTGGGGAGAACGCTAATACAATAAATTTAACAAATGTTAAAGAGGTTCAAGCAGGAATATATAGTGTTAAAGTTGAAAATTCATTTGGTAATCTAACAAGCGATAATTTTTTGCTAAATGTTAAACTTCTAGCCCCACCCCCTCAGTTTACTTCAATTGGGAAAGGTAATGGTTTTATAAATTTAAAATTAGATACAGTTAGAGATAGAGTATACAATATAGAATCAACAACTTCATTAGTTAACCCGAATTGGGTTGTCGTAAGAACGCTTAAAGGTAAAGGTTCTAGTGAAGTAATACGAATTAATGATTTTAGATCAAACCAGAAATATTTTAGAATTATATTAGTTGATTAAGATACACTCTATTCACTTAAATTTGAGAGTTGATTTAATACTGTTATTCGTAAAGCCTGTTTTGAAGACAGATGGCAATTTCAGGCAAATCCAATGAAAGTGAAAATCCTTTAGGCGATTTGGAGGAATGGGATGATTTTATTAAGGAACGTTATCCTAAGCCGGCTGAAAAAAATTCACTTGTAGGTACTAACCCAGAAAAAAAAGAGGAGCAGTTTCGTGATTATGAGACTGGGGCCCGAGATTCGGTGAAAGAATTCTACCGCTTGAACCATCGCGGACAAACCCTCGATTTTGTCCGAAAGAAGAGATCGGATTATTTGCAGTTAAACCGACGTCAAATGGGTGTATGGGAAGCTGCAGAGTTTTTGAATACTTTGGTAGACGATAGCGATCCTGATACTGATCTTTCACAGCTTGAACATTTACTTCAAACTTCAGAACAAATTCGTAAGGATGGTCATCCTCGTTGGTTTGTCCTTGCTGGCTTCATTCATGATTTAGGTAAAGTCCTATGTTTATATGGTGAGCCTCAATGGGCGGTGGTTGGTGATACATTTCCTGTTGGCTGTGCTTATTCTGACAAGATCGTTTTTCCAGAATACTTTGGTGATAATCCAGATAACCAAAATGAAGACCTGCAAACTTCTTTAGGAATTTATGAAGAAGGATGTGGTTTAGACAACGTTCTTCTTTCGTGGGGTCATGATGAATATATTTATCACGTGACTAAAGAGTATCTACCGATTGAGGCGCAGTATATGTTACGATATCATTCCTTTTACCCATGGCATCGAGAGAACGAGTACGCTCATTTAACAAATGCTCAAGATAGAGAAATGCTTTCATGGGTTTTGGAGTTCAATCGTTATGACCTCTACACTAAAAGTCATGGGGCACCGGATTTGGTTAAACTGCGTCCTTATTATGAAGATTTAATTGCTGAATTTTTCCCAGCAAAACTTTGTTGGTGAGTAAGAAAGATCACAAGGTTGCAGCCTTAATGGAAGGAATTGAGGTAGGAGAACATGATCCCCACCTAGTTGGATATCTGCGTTGTTTTAATATTCAGCAATTTTATGAAGCCCATGATGTACTTGAAGCGCTTTGGCTGAAGGATCGTTCTGGTCCAGATGGTGATTTTTTTAAAGGAATGATACAATTTGCAGGTGCATTTGTGCATTTGCAAAAAAATCGTTATAGGCCTGCCAAGGTTCTTTTTTTACGATGCACAACTTATCTGTCTAAATACCCTGGCCAATTTTATGCATTAGATGTTTCAGGCGTCATAGAATTGGCAAAGAGATATGCTTCAATATTAGAAAATAGCGAAAGCGAAGGGAGCTATTTATTGAATAAAATTCCTCAACTGAAATTCAATGAAAAGTATTTATCTGTTGAATAATCAACTGAATTTTTAATTAACAGCAATAAATAAACTTAAAACAAAAAGTATGAATGAAGGACTTGTTTTTGTTAGGCTGTCCTTTGATCTCAAATGAAAAAAAGTTGCGCAAAGCATTAAGGTTGCAATTCCCAAAGACGAGTATAGTAATAAATTTTCATTCCAAATGCTCATTATAAGAAGTAACGATAAAACAATTTTAATTGTGCCAACCAAATAAAAAGTAGCTGAGTTTAAACCATAAAAATGAAATTCTTCCTTCAAAGTTTTGGCATTTCCTCCCCTAAATTTAGTTATTGAATTAGGTCTAATAAGCCAAACTGATAGGATAATTAGAGGTATTGATAATTTTAAAATCAGTAATGTCGTCATAGTTAAAGGTGTTTAAAGGTGTTTAAAGGTGTCTAAAATTTCTAATTATTTGAGCTTATAAGCATATCTAATGATTTTCTTGCTCCCCACGCTCTATCAGTGGCTGATTTCATTGAAGAAATATCATCAAGTGTCTTTTTTACTAACATCCTCTGCTTGGAACCAAGTTCATTCTCTGGGAGCAAACTAAGGCAATTCAAAGTCATTTCGTATATATCTGCACAGGCTTCATGATTGCCATGATTGAAGTGAGGAACACCCATAGTTATACCTTTGGTAATTATTGATTCAATGTTATCTAATTTAGTTGAAAAGGTTGGAATTAAAACTGAGTCGATAACATGAATCACTCCATTGGAAACCTCAATGTCAGCCTTCAAAACTTTTGAATCATTAACGAACACGCTGTCATCTTTGATTGTAAATTTTATGTTCTGTTCATTGAGAGTACCTATCGGAAGCAATGGCAGTTGATCGCTTCTGAATTTTCCACTTACCAAATGAAACTTTAGTATTGATTGAAGTTTATTTCTATTTTCTGGTTCTAAAAGGTTTAACAAATCCTTTTGGGGAATTTTGGAGAAGGCTTCGTCATTTGGAGCGAATAATGTAAAGGGTCCATCCGATTTTAATGCATCTACCAATTTAGCTGCACCAGCTGCTTTAAGTAGTGTGTTGAATTGCCCAGCTTTTTGTGCGGTTTCTACTATATCGGCACTATTAATTGTGTTAATTAAAAAAAGTGAAGCCAAGAATAATATTTTTTTCATACGAAACTAAAGTCCCAAATATAATTTAACAGGCAAATACAATTTATTGTTCCTAACTATAATTATTTGACTAAAAAGATTAAAAACGGGAATTATTTTGTCATGAAATATTTTTTTTCATTATTTGCAGTCTCTACTCTTATCTTCTCTGAAACTTCGATTGTTGCTGAAACAAAGATAAATCAAAAAGTAATTATTGAATCAAACGATTTGATGAAATTTGATAAAACATCAATCAAACTTAGCAAGGGAGTAACTTATGACATTGTTTTAAAGAATGTAGGTAAACTTCCTAAAGCAGCGATGGGGCACAACCTAATCATACTTGATCAAGGCAATGATGCTATAGCTTTTGGAGCAAAATTGATTACTGACTACGGGGCTACTGCCACTAATGATTGGAAGCCCGTAAAAGCCGGTAAGAAAGTTTTGGCTCAGACAAAAATGTTAGGTCCAAATGAATCTGACACAATTAAGGTAAAATTTGATAAAAAGGGCACCTACCACTTCGTTTGTTCATTTCCTGGTCACTTTGCTCAAATGCGAGGGGTAATTGTTGTTGAATAATAAAAAATAAATTTTTCAAATCTCAAAAACTCACATTTGTGAGTTTTTTTTTATTTAAAACCTAAAAAAAACATTAATAAAAAGTCATAAAAATTACTTTTTTAAAAAAAAACCTAAAAAAAACCTTGATCTAATTACATAAACCTATAAATTATCTCTCTTACAGGGTTAAATATGAAAAATATCTATAACAAGAGAGTCGGAAACACTGAGAAAACTCCAAGCGATTTGGATAACTTTACTAGATACCACAAAGATTTAAGTAGCTTTGATCCAATATCAAAAGAAGAGGAAATCGAATTATCAAATCGTATTCAAAATGGTGACGAGGATGCGTTCAATGATTTGGTTCAAGCAAATTTAAGATTAGTAATACTTATTGCTGGAGAATATGAAGGTCTAGGATTGAGCTCATTAGACTTAATTAGTGAAGGTAATTTAGGTTTAGTCAAAGCTGCTAGAAGATTTGACGTTTCTAAGGATGTTAAATTTTCTTTTTATGCAGGATTATGGATACGCCAACACATCAAAAGAGCCCTGAGTAACAAGAGCCGCACCATTAGGATTCCAGTGAGTATGATTGATAAAATAAACACATTGGAAAAACAAAAAAATAAGGACTTATCAAACACTGATAGCCAAAAGAATGAAACAAAGGTTTCTAACCGTTTAGGTCGCTTAATCAATTTGGCTAAAACTTCTTACATTTCGATTGATACACAGATCAATGATTCGGAGAAAAGTACTTTATCAGATGTTATTCCTGATACAAATCTTGAAGATCCGAATGAATCTATTACTCGTGTTGATGATTATGACTTAATAAAAAATAATTTAAATGATCTTAATGATAGGGAAAAGCAGGTAATAACAAACAGATTTGGGCTTAATGATGAAACACCTCTAAAGTTAATTGAAATAGCCAATAAAATGGGGCTAACAAAAGAAAGGGTTAGGCAGATTGAGGAGTATGCCCTTATCAAACTTAGAAGGTTATTCTATGAAAAACAGGGTGACAACAGATTTGCATGCCCTACTTGACAGAAACACTTGTTGAGTGGACTTTTGAAACGTGCAACTGCTCGATTGTCCAGATATATCAAAAATAAATTCCGGGGTTTCACCTGTAATGTTCGTAAACGGTGCTGTTCTATTCCCAAAATGCACCTTCCCGCTCAGAATTTTTGAGCCAAGATATCTAAAAATGTTAGAGAGCGCTTTGAAGACTACTAGATCTTTTATTCTCTCATTTGAAGATGAAGATTCTGAAGTTAACAGTTATTCTTATGGTACGATGGGTCTCATCACATCAGCAGTTAAACAAAATGATGGTACCACTTTAGTAATGCTAGAAGGTCTTTTTAAGGTAAAATTAATTAAATCTGATTCGAATCATCAAAATTGGGCTTACGAAAAATTGAGCATCAGCGATTCAAATTTAGACTTTGATTTAGTTGACAAGTTGAAGCTTTCATATAACAGGCTTTGTGATGCAATTGGGGATTGTGATTTTCCTAAAAACTTATCTTTATCAAAAAACGTGAGTCACAGTTGCGATGTAATCGTAGATTTTCTTGTATCAAACATAGCTTTTAAAAAAGAATATTACCTTATCAACAACATTAATAAAAAACTAACAATTGCTACAAAAGTCATAGAATCTATTTTTTTAAAAAACTAATTATTAATTATTCAAATGGACGGATTATACAAAATAGGAGCAGTTTCTAAAATAACAGGTATTAATATACCGACTCTTAGAGTTTGGGAGAACAAGTTTAAGATAGTCGAGCCCAGTCGAATTAATGGTACTCAAAGAGGTTATACTAAAAACGATTTAGACAAACTGTGCATTGTTAAGGCTTTAATTGAAACTGGTGATTCTATATCGACATTATCTGGCTTAGATATTAGTGCACTCGAATCACGACTTGAGGAAAACTTAAACCAAAAGAGTAATTATGTTCCTAGTGAAACTAAGAATAACATTACTGCAATAGTCGTAGGAACAATGGTTCCTAATTTAGATAATCCAATTCAAGATCTACCAAGTATCAGAATTGTAAAAAGATTTGAACTTTCAGATTTTTCGGAAGATGAGGGTATCATCGAGGATAATGCTGATATATTAATTTTTGAAACACCGACACTACATGTAAAAACTGTAACCTGGGTCAAAAATATAATGACTCAATCCAGTTTCAGTAAATCAATTATTTTGTATAGATTTGGAAGTGCAGATGGAGTTAAAGCAGTTAACAGAGAAGAAAATATAAATATTTTAAGGCAGCCAGCGAATTCCAATGATATTCAGATGATGTGTGCATTCGCTATTAATGGTCAGATCAAACAAAAAGAAGTCGTTAGTAAAAAGTCCAATAAGAAAAAGGTAGTCGTTGATATTCCTGATTTTGAACCATTTAGTGATAAAGAACTCTGGGAAATCTCAGTTATGGCAAATCCAATTCATTGTGAGTGTCCAAAGCACCTATCTAGTATTATTACTAGTTTAAGAGGGTTCGAAAAATATTCAGCTGATTGTGAGGAATTAAGCGCTAAAGATAGAATTCTTCATGAAGAATTGGAAAAGCATTCAGTCGAAGCTAGAATCATAATGGAAAAGGCCCTAAGAAAAGTTATTAATGAAAATTCAATAAATTATTCGGTGGCTAATGCTTCCTAAATTTGATTCAATATTTTCTTTAAAATCATTTTATAAAATTTGACCCAATATTAAAACAAGGGATCTTTATATTACTCCAAGAGGAGATATTACATATGAAAAAATTATTATTGGGAGCGTTATTGCTAAGCTTAACATTTAACGTTCAAGCAGCAGATGCAAAAAAAGACATAGTCGATACAGCAGTCGGTGCAGGAAGTTTTAAGACTCTTGTTGCTGCAGTCAAAGCCGCAGATCTCGTTAAGACACTAAAGAGCGATGGTCCTTTCACAGTATTTGCGCCAACAGATGAAGCATTTGCTAAATTGCCAAAGGGAACTTTAGAGTCACTACTAAAGCCAGAAAATAAGAAGAAACTACAAGATATTTTAACATACCATGTTGTTGCTGCTAAAGTACCTGCAGCGAAAGTTGCAACAGGCAAAGTGAAAATGGTCAATGGTAAAAACATAAGAGTCAAAGTTGCTTCAGGAAAAGTTACAGTTAATAAGGCAAATGTCATAAAGACAGATATTATGACAAGCAATGGTATCATCCATGTGATTGATAAAGTTATTATCCCAAAGGGTTAATCTTATAACTTAAAGAATCTTACAAGGGGGAGGATTACCTCCCCCATTTTTTATGTCTAAATCATTAATAGTTGGAAGTAGTGAAGGATTGGGTTCACATTTAAAGAAAAAAATTGAATCCACTAATCAAGATGTTATTCATATTTTTCGGGAGAATAAAAGCGATAATATCATAGAAATTGCGAAGAATTACAAAAGCGAGAATATAAGTAAAATTTTCTGCTGCTTAGGTAATATTAATCTAAAATCAATTTTATCAACATCTGGAGAAGATATGGTTAATGATTTTAATTCAAACTTAGTAATACCCCATGAAATTATCAAAATATTTTACAGAAGTTTAATTGAAACTGAAGGTTCTATAATTTTGTTTAGTAGTATTGCGGCAACTAAGGGGCTTTCTTTTCATTCTTCAATATCAGCTAGTAAATCTGCTGTTGAAGGATACATAAGATCACTTAGTGCCGAGCTAGCCCCTAAGGTTAATGCCAATGTTATAAGGTTAGCGCTAATGGAGTCTCCGATGTCGAAATTTATTTTCCAAAATGAGAGGTCGAAGAAAATTTCACTTGATATGCAACCAATGGGAAAATTTATTGAACCATCAGATGTTGCTGATATGGCATTAGCATTATCAACAAATAAGAGTGTTAATGGTCAAATAATAACGATTGATGGAGGTATGACAACAATCACAAAAAAAACAAAAATCTAAAGTCTTTATTACAATTATTTTTTAAGAAATTTATTACAATTTACGGCTGATCTAAAATCTAGTTAATTTTCTATGAAAGCAAATTCTTTTAACTACTCCTCCACAATCAAAGTATCTCCAAAAGATCTTTATAATTGGCATGAAGACAAAGAGGCGTTAACTAAATTGATGCCAAGCAATTTAATTGATATTATTAAATATTCATCAATAGCTGAAGGGAACGAACTTCATTTTAAAATAAAAGTTTTTTTTGGTGTTCTTAAGATAAATTGGGTAGCAAAAATTGAAAATGTTATTAAGGGAAAAGAATTTAGTGATTTGCAGATCAAAGGTCCATTTAAGTACTGGTATCATCGGCATATTTTTTTAGAGGCTAAAAATTCAAACGAGTGTATTATGAAAGACAAAATTGATTTTCTTTTGCCTGGTGGTTTTATAATTAATTTTTTATTTAAACCAATAGTAATAAGAAATATTAAAAGTATGTTTAAAATTAGGCACAGTAAGTTAAGAGATGCTTTAGAACGTGACTAATAAAATGTGTTCTTCCAATGCTCCAAGCATAGTTTGGTTTAGAAAAGACTTAAGACTAGATGACAATCCTGCTTTTACAGAAGCTGTAACAAAGGGACCTGTAATTCCATTATTCTTATGGTCGCCTAATGAAGAAGATTTTTCTACTGGAGGTGCATCAAGGATATGGCTTTACCATTCACTACTATCATTAAAAAAGCAACTTGCAGTACTTGGTTTGAATTTAATTATCAGGAAGGGGAACTCAGTTGATAACTTGTTTGATATAGTAGATTATACAAACGCAAAGGCAGTTTATACTAACAAAAGATATGAGCCATCATCACTTAAAAAGGATAAAGAAATTGCTAATAAGTTAAAAGAAATTGGATTAGAATATAAAACGTTTAACGGTAATTTAATTATAGATCCCAAAGTAGTTTTAAATAAAAGTAATCTTCCATTTAAAGTGTTTAGCCATTTTTGGAAAAAATGTTTATCAGTAGCTAATCCGACTGAACCTTTGCCAGTTCCAAATAAAATCATTTCATTTAAAAATAAGATTAAAAGTATAGAGATTAGTGACTTAAATCTTGGACAAGATAAACATTGGGCTTTAAAAATAAGTAAGAATTGGGATTTTAATTATGGTTTTTCCAGAAAAAAATTAATTTCATTTATTGATAACAATTTTAACGAATATTGTGATAACCGAAATTTTCCAGGTAAAGATGGAACTTCAAAACTTTCTCCCTATTTACATTATGGTCAAATTAGTCCAAATCAAATATTTTATGAATTAAGTAAATCAAAAAATGAAAATTGGAAGGAGTCCCAATATTTAGCAGAGATAGGTTGGCGTGAGTTTGGTTATTATTTGATGTTTCACTTTCCCAAAACAATCAATGAACCTTTAAGAAATGAATTCAAAAAGTTTCCGTGGATAGAAAACGATTTTTTATTTGATTCATGGAAAAATGGAACAACAGGTTATCCTTTGGTTGATGCAGGGATGAGAGAATTATGGGAGACAGGCTGGATGCATAATCGAGTTAGAATGGTTGTAGCCTCATTTTTAGTAAAACACTTATTAATTGATTGGAAAAAAGGAGCAGATTGGTTTTGGGACACACTTGTTGATGCCGATTTAGCTTCAAATACTCTTGGATGGCAGTGGTCCGCTGGTTGTGGGGCAGATGCTGCTCCCTACTTCAGAATATTTAATCCGACTACACAAGCGGAAAAGTTTGATGGTAATGGTGACTATATCCGTCGATGGGTTCCTGAGCTTAAAAATATGGAAGCTCCAAAAATATTTGAACCTCATAAGTACAAGGGAGACCTATTTCTCAAAAATTCATATTCAGACCCTATTGTTGATCATGCAGAATCTAGAAAAAAAGCTCTTCTAGCCTACGATATAATAAAAAAATAGTTAGATTTTTGAATACTGTAAAACTAAGACTCAGGTTAGGGCAGGCAAACATTGGTTTTTGGCTTTTATTAAGCATCTCTATAATATTATTTAAAAAAGAAATAGAGATGCACTTTATTGATATTAGTTCTGTTTCAATTATTAGTGTATTTATATTTTTAAGTATATTTTTACAATTACCTTTTGATATTTACGGAGCAAAAAAACTTTATTCTCATGGCCAGAAAAATAGTAAATGGTTAGTTCAATGGTTTAGAGGAATCATTGCTTTATCGGCTTGTTGGGCGCTGTTGTCTTTTTTGATATTTCTAATTCAGCCAAGATTAGGTTTTTGCATGCCAGTATTGATAACTATGATTTTAATTTTTCAGATGCATGAAAAATTTATTATTTTTATAAATAGTGATAAATATAATCATTTTGATGTTCGAAATTTTAAAGGCCAATCATTATTACTTAATTGTTCTGAAAATACTTTTACTGGGGGAGTAGTCTATGGATTTTTTAAAAGCACCCAAATAATACCTGAATCCTGGAGTTCTTCTCCATATTTGAAAATTGAGTGCTTTCGGCGTTCATTAATAATTAAAAATAAATTTGTAATTCGCTCATTTGTTTTTCTAACTTTTTGGAACCTTTTAGGGGTTTTATTAGGTGAGATGCAAGGTTTGTATTATTCTGAAAATATTGGAATTAGTATTATTTATTTAAGTTGCTGGATGACAATATGGAGTTTTTTGGCATTAATTCTCATGCCGAGATTAAGTCATTCTACTGTTTATGCTATTGATTATTTAGCCAATAAATATGATTCAGTTAGACTGAAAAAATGGATCAATAATTTTGCAGAACTAATTGATGAAAATGGAGATAAAAGTAAACTAGTACAATCCGTTTTTTATCCCATACCTACAGTTGAAAATCGTATTAACTCATTAAATACCAGTCCTTCTTATTGTTTTGGTAATATATCAAGACAAAATCTTTTCCTAAGTTGGGGAGTTTTCAATCTATCCTGTAGAAGTGTGCACTGTAATATAGGTAGGCCAGTGCTTTGGGCTTTTCCTCCTAGTGCATAGCGATTTTTATCCTTTTCTATTATTGTTTCCTTGATAGTAGACAGTTTAGCGATTCATTCTCCTTCCGCACAAGGTGATAGCCCGCGTCACATTAGACCTAGCAGTCCGAAGAGAGTTTGATTATCTCATTCCCAATGAGTTAGAGCAAAATGTGTGTGATGGAACTCGAGTGAAAGTGCCGTTTGGATCTCGAGAAATTTTGGGAGTGGTAACAGCAGTGTTAAGTGAGTCTCCGCATTCAAACCTTCGAGAAATTATAAAAATAGTTGGTGGGCAGGCTCTTGTTACTCCTCCTATTCTTAAGTTAGTTCGTTGGATCGCAGAATATTATTGCTGTGCTCCTGAGATTGCTATGAAGGCCGTTTTGCCTGACGCCGTTCGTAAAGAAGAGGAAGGCTGGAGGGAGCGGCTATATGTAAGGGCACTTCCGCAGCATGGTGAATTGCCAAAATTAACAAAGCGCCAGGAGGATTTATGGGCAATTATAGAGGAGTGGAGAGAGTTGCCATTACAAGAGTTTTTGCGTTTAGCTGGAACTACTTCTGGAACAATTCGTAAACTAGAGGATAAAGGCTTGGTAAGTATCGCGCCTCAAATTTCTGAGCGTGATCCTTATGCAAAAGAGCATATTCTGCCAACTAATCCGTTGAAATTGAATGATCAACAGTTAGTTGCTCTTAATAATATTGTAAAGTCTATTGATTGTTTAAATAGCTCAGAAAATAGGACGGATAAAAATAAGGGTAATCACGTTTTTTTGCTTCATGGGGTAACTGGTAGTGGCAAAACTGAAGTTTATCTTCAAGCAATTGCTCATGCACTTGAGCAGGGAAAAGGGGCTATAGTCTTAGTGCCTGAAATTTCTTTAACTCCACAAACTGTGGAACGTTTTAAGGCTAGGTTTAGTCATGGGCCATTACAGACTTTAGTTGCAGTTCTTCATAGCCACTTATCATCAGGAGAACGACATGATGAATGGCATAAGATTAGGCAGGGTAGGGCGAGAATTGTGATCGGTGCTAGATCAGCAGTATTTGCGCCTGTTGATCCTCTTGGGCTTGTAATCGTTGATGAGGAACATGAGCATTCTTACAAACAAGAAGAGGCTCCGCGTTATAATGCTCGAGATTTGGCTGTTGTTCGCGGACAACAAGAAGGTGCCGTAGTTGTTCTTGGCTCGGCCACTCCTTGTATGGAAAGTTACTATAATGTTCAGCGTAAAAAGTATTTTCTGCTTTCTTTGACTGAGCGTGCCGACGAAAAAAATATGCCTATTGTTCGTATTGTAGATATGCGCAATGCGTCTAGTAAGGGTAAAGGTATAAGTATATTTTCACCTCAACTTCATGAGGCAATTTTACAGAGACTTGAAAAAAAAGAGCAGGTTATGCTTTTTCTCAATCGTCGTGGATGGTCTAGCTCATTGCAATGTCCCGAATGCGGTTTTGTTGCTGAATGTCCTAACTGCAGCGTGTCGTTGACATATCATCGTTCGGCTCAAAAGTTGATGTGTCATATTTGTGGTCATATTGATTCTGCCCCAAGTAAGTGTCCTGAACAGAATTGTGGGAACGCATCAATTCGATACTCTGGCCTTGGCACGGAAAAAGTTGAGGCAGCTTTGGATAAGAATTTCCCTTCGGCACGGGTTAAACGTATGGATTCTGATACGCTTAAGAGAAAGGAGGATTATCGGAGAATATTAGGAGATTTTAGGAGTGGCAAAATCGACATTTTAGTTGGGACTCAAATGATTGCGAAGGGTCTGCATTTTCCCAACGTGACTTTAGTGGGTATAATTCATGCTGATTTAAGTTTACACATACCAGATTTTCGAGCTGGTGAACGAACATTTCAATTGCTTACCCAAGTTGCTGGACGTGCTGGACGTGGTGATGTTGAAGGCGAGGTTTATGTGCAGTCTTTTACTCCATTTCATCCTGCAATCCAATATGCTCGCCGCCATGACTACATTGGTTTCTATGATCAAGAAATTGAGTTTAGGCAAGAGTTGCATTACCCACCTGTTGGGCGTGTAGCTTTATTGACTCTACGAGGGAGAAGTGAGGATAGAGTACGTTTTTTTGCAGACCATTTACGGAAGGAAATGGATCTATTGGCTATTCAATTGGGAGATATTGTGGTTGCAGGGCCTGCGCCTGCACCATTACTCCGGGCAGAAAACTTTTATCGTTATCAAATTATGATACGAACGCCACGGATGCCGCAGTTAAGTCGTCAACTTTCTACAAAATTTGATTCTCTTAAAATTCCAGAGGACTTGCGACTTATCATTGATATAGATCCTGTGTCACTTAGTTAATGAAATAGAGAGAGTAATGAAAAGAAAAACTAAAAACGTACTTTCTCAAATTGGCCTACGCACTTCCGACTCGCCAATTTCTTGGTTAATGAAAACCAAAATCGAACGCCCCAATTTGGTGTCGCTTGCAGCGGGTTTCACTGACAATGAATCACTGCCTCTTTCGATCAGTCGTCGCTTACTAAATGAACTATTAGAAGACGAAGTGATTGGGCGTGCAGCTTTGCAATATGGAACGACTGCTGGGGATGACGCCTTACGCGAACTTACAGCTAAGCGCATAGAGTATTTGGACAAAAGTTCAAGTGATAAGGATATGGCTAATATAGCAAAGCGAATGGTGATTACTCATGGTTCTCAGCAATTCTTGTATATTTTAACCGAAGCACTATGTGATCCTGGTGATATTGTATTAGTCGAAGATCCTACTTATTTTGTTTATCTTGGTATAATGCAAAGCAGAGGGTTGAATGGTCGGGGGATAGCTATGAATCATGATGGAATCGACCTTAATCATCTTGAGAGAGTGCTTGAATCGCTTCGACGGTCTGGTGAATTGAAGCGAACCAAGATGCTATATCTTGTTTCTTATTTTCAAAATCCAACTGGTAGATCAACTAGTCTTTTAATAAAGAAAGGAGCACTCGATTTGCTAAAAAAATATGAGAAAGCAGCGGGGCATCCTATTTATCTTTTGGAGGATGCTGCTTATCGCGAACTTGGGTTTGCAGGGCAATCAGATTCTTCAGTGTTATCTATTTGTGACGCTTCGGAGCGAGTCATATATTCTGGTACTTACAGTAAACCATTTGCTACTGGGGTGCGTGTAGGGTTTGGGGTCTTACCAGAAGATTTGTTGGCTCCGTTTTTACGAATTAAATCTAATCATGATTTTGGAACGAGCCACTTAATTCAAAAGCTTGTATTCCGTGCATTAGATTCAGGTGAATACTTTAAGAATTTGGAGAAAGCTCAACGTCGGTATCAATTTAAAGCCAATGTGATGTACGACGCGATTTGTAATTATTTTCCTGAGGTAGTCAAATGGCAAAAACCAGATGGTGGTTTGAATTTTTGGACTGAATTACCTCGGTCGATGAATACTGGATTAAAATCTAAATTTTTTCAGGAAGCGCTGAATCAAAATGTGCTCTATGTACCGGGTAATCTTTGTTATGTAGATGATTCCACAAGGCGCACACCAAGCAATGAAATGCGACTTAGTTTTGGCGCAGCTTCAGAAAAAGAAATTAGAAAGGGAATTCAAAGTTTAGGGAATGTTATTAAGCGTAAATAACTAATATCAAATATTATATTTATCTTAATGGTGGAGGGGCGCTTAACTTACGATACAACCATGCTTCTAAAGGTCTCAAAGGAGAGAGCCAGCGATAAAATGGAGAGTAATATAGCCTTAGTCGAATAACTGAGAGAAGCATGACAAAGGAAGTTCGGCCCAATTCAACCTTGGAACCAATCTGATCGGTCCATTCTGTAGGGACTTCGAGGATTTTATATCCTGATCTTTTAAGTGCATAGAGAAGGTTTATGTCAAAGGCCATGTCAGCAACTGTAAGTTGACTATGGATCGCTTCGACAGCTTCACGCCGCATTATCTTTGCTCCACATTGAGTATCACGGATACCCATCCAGAAAAAAATCTGAATAATTGTGTGAAATGTTCGACTAGCAAAACGCCGTCGTAGTGTTTGTTCTTGATGTAAAACTGAGTCCGCTAACCAACGTGAGCCAATAACGCAATCCGTTTTTTTACATTTCTGAATAAGATCATCGAAGGCGGCGGGTGGTGTTGCTCCGTCGGCATCTACATAGCCCACGAAATCTACTTCAGGTGCTAACTTGAGTCCCTCTATTAGTGCACCTCCTTTACCAACAGGTTCGGGAATATTTACATAACTTATTTCTGGGAACTTTTTCTTTGCAGCTGTTACCACTCCGAGTGTGTCATCTTTACATCCGTTGAGTATGACAACCATGTTAAAACGATTTGGGTGATGATCTCGAAAATAGTTGGCGTAATCCTCAAGGACGGGAGCAATGCGGGTTTCCTCGTTGTAAGCTGGTATTAGCAGCAGAATATGGGGTGAAGCATTGAGCACGTGGTCGGTTTACTTTAAATAATTGACTGAGGCAATGCTCACCATACCGTGAATGCACCGTCGAGCCCCCAAAGCTGGGAACCTCGATATTTTTGCATTTGATCGATTTCCTTCCACCTCACAGATCCATCAAGCCACCCTACGTTGCCACCATCAGCACCGACATCCTTTGATGATGCTCCTTCGGCGCTAGGGTTAGAATAGTCTACTATGCCTTCAGTGTCGCTACCATACTCAAAAAGAATGGGACCATTTGAACCGTGTGGGGCAAGTGTATGACCAAACCCGGGTGACCAAGTGTTCAGATCGGTTACCAGTGGTAAGCTTGGATTATCTGATAAGGTTTGCGGTGAGATCCATCCTTGAAATTCATCCATTGCCGGCCAGGGTGTTTGATAATGTCCTCCTAAGTAATTGTAACCTATAACGTAACCCCAGCCTTCGAAGAGCCACCCTTTTGGATCCCCAAATGGTTTGCCAAGATTAGAACATTCATAAATATTAAAAGGTGCGTATTTAAGTAAGGATTCTCGAATTGGAGTTGAAATCAGAGGAGTGTGATCATCCATTGGATCCTTTGCATCAGACAAGCCGCTTGGCAGGTACTGGTCATTGTCGCCTCCATACATATGGGCGACTTGAATAAATTGGCGGATATTATTTTTGCAGTAAGCTCTTCGTGCTCTTTCCTTCGCACTGGTTAAGCTGGGAAGCAAAAGTGCTGCTAGTATGGCAATTATAGCAATGACTACCAGTAATTCAATGAGTGTGAATCCTTTACGTAATAGTAAGTTCATTTGCTACGAAGGCGAAAAAACTGCTGACCAGTTTTATTTGGACGAATACGAACTACCGAAAGACCGTTTTCTTTTGCGGTACCAAGTTCAATTTCTTTCCAGTTCGACTTTTGTCCTATTAATTCAGAAGTCTCAAGAATGAAATTGCCTGTTGATGGCCACGAGAATTCAAGATCATTTCCGATTAGCTGGACATCCAGAGGTTGAGGTTCGATAACCATTTTACTCATTTCCAGTTTGTGAAGTGCCCCCTTAGAATTTCGCACATATAGGCTATGATTAGCTAGAACGGGTACAGTCCAGCATGTGCCACTTAATACATTAAATTTTGCAAGTTGTTTAAACCGAATGGGTGATGCCTCAGCGATATAAAGACTGCCGTCACGAGTTAGGATTATTAATTTATTATCTGCAGCAGTAATTGAGCTACATGGCATGTTTGTTTTAGTCCACTCAGTCTCACCCGTTTTCATATTAATACAACGAACTGTTTTTCCTTTTTCGATACGCCCATCTGCTCCGTAAAGATAATCTCCTATAATCACTCCGGCATTAAAGTGGATTCTCATATTTCGGTTTTTCCATTTAGATCGAGTGCTTGTGCTGCCTAATTCGATTAGTTCACCGTCACGGGAGTTTGAGGTGAGAAAAATCTTTCCATTGTATAATACTGGATCAGCCGCATTGACAGCTGCACTTGTTCGGAAAGGTTTTTTCCAAAGTTGCTTGCCGTTGGAAAGATCTACTCCGTATGCACTATCGGCTGCAAATATTACGAGAGCATCTTTACCTTTGTGATTGTAAGGTACCGCACTAGCGTAGCCAGCAGTACCAGAGCCTGTTTTCCATGACAATTGACCGGAATTTTTATCTAGTGCGAGACCACAGGTGCCGACATTATAAATCACCTTTTCCCCTTGTATTAGTGGCGATGAGGCAAATCCCCATCTTGGTTCACTAGCATTATAAAGTTGTTTCAAATCTTTTATCCAAACTATTTCGCCTGATTCAGCCTTGAAGCAGTAAGCTTTGCCAGTTTTGCTTAACGTGTAGACATGTTTTCCGTCAACTGTGGGAGTTGCATTAGGACCTCCATCATAAAGATTCGCACTTAGTTTTTCCGAGTAAGTGTGGCGCCATAACTCATTACCTGTGACATCATCTAGCGCAATGACCTGATCGCGATTCGATTTGTTTCCCATTGTGAATACTCTGCCATCGGCAATGGAAACATTAGCGAATCCGGTTCCCACGGATGTTTTCCAGAGTTTATTAGGACCACTGGCTGGCCATTTTTTAAACCAACCACTTTCATTAGAGATTCCGTTATGATTTGGTCCGCGCCAGTTGGGCCAGTCTATTGCTGTACAGAGATCGAAACTTGTTGTAAATAGAATCAATGTAAAAATTATTTTTATTTTATTTTGTGACATTTTTTTTCAAAAGTAGACTAATTAAAGGCAGCGTCAATTCACCACTTACATTATCGAATAATAAAGCAAAATATATGCCATGAAGCATTTAAGTCTTAAGGTTCTTAAATCCTCCCTAATATATAATTTATTTGCGTGCTTTACAGTTAATTGTGTGAATTTAACACAATATTTAGTCAGTTATGACGCTATAAATATAAGTTATTCTATAGAAGCTTTTTGCTATTCTAAATCTGCTACTATCTATTTAGTTTCACGAAAATTTCATGGAAGATTTTTAATCAAAGAAACGCCCAAAAAGCTTTGTTACAAGCGACGTGCCTATTGGCTTAGATATTTTTGTAAACAGTGGTCGTAAATCTTTAAGTGTCTTCAAATCTTGCGAAATATGATTCTCTATATTAACAGTCATTTTATTTGAGCCAGTGGTTGATCCGTTTGCAGAGATTGAGGTGAAACTTAAATTACTCCATGAGAAATTTAGGTTGCCGACGGTAAAGTATAGTGGTGAATCATCTAGAGCTAATTGTGCTGTTGTTTTAGCTATGGCGTCTGGTAAAGAAATCAAGTTTCTAGAACCTTGATTAGTCTCTACAAGATTGAATTCTTTAATGCGAATTCGAATCTGACGAAAATGAGGTTTTAGCTTTCGACGAAAGTTCATTAACTCAGAGAAGTCACAGTCGATGTAAAGATCATCAATCTTAAGCATTGCGGATCCTCCGTATTCAGGAAGATTGAAAACGGTAATTTTATTGGCGGCTATAGAGGAGTTTAATGGAAACCCTATCTCCAGTTGTCCAATTTGGACATCCATGCCTTGTTCTCGGAATTCACTAACAATCCACCACTTGGTTAGAGCGTCTTTAGTCAGAAATAGGCCAATTGCTAAAACTAGAATTAGAATTAGCAGGCGAAATGTCCAGCGGAACAGGAACCGCATCACTTGGAATTAACAAATCAGAAGAGTGTAGACAATGGGAAAGGTGCTAATTTCTATTTTTCTTCTACCAGTCGTTGAGCTTCTCGGTGATTCAGCTTGCCAGTTCCCAGTTTTGGGATTTCTTTCAGGACGTGAATTTCGCGTGGGGTGCAAAGGTTAATTAATCCAGCATCAGCCACGGCATTGCGTATCTCAGAAGTTGTGAGATTTGGTTCATTAGTTACAGCAATTAGTTTTTCGCCTTTATCTTCATCAGTTATAGCAATTACTGCAATTTCACAGTCTTCACCATGATTTGGGAATGCTCCTGCGAGGGCATCTTCTACTGCGGTTAGACTTACCATCTCGCCGCTAATTTTTGCGAATCTTTTAGCTCTCCCTTTTATCCAAAAATATCCATCCTCATCTACTTTGACTATATCGCCAGTATCGTACCAGCCGTTGAGTGATTGAAACGCTTCATTAGCCTCTTTATTAAGGTACCCTTTCATTACGTTCGGGCCTTTAACGAAAAGGCGACCAGCATCCTTTACGCCGTCTACTGGTTCTAGCTTCCATTTCATATCGGGAAGAATACGGCCGACTGATCCAAATCTATTGTCTGCCTTAGTGTTTGCACTAATACCTGGAGAACACTCTGTCACGCCGTAAGCCTCTGTAATGCGAATGCCAAATTTTCGAGCCCAAGTATCGGAAGTTGCTTGTTGAATCTTTTCTGCACCAGCTAACAAATACCGAACATTCCTAAAATCATACGGATGAGCTTTTTTAGCATAACCATTAAGGAATGTGTTAGTGCTAAGGAATATTGTTGAGTTGGAGTTATAAACGGCTGTAGGTATCACACGATACTGCAAGGGTGATGGGAATATTGTTGTTCTTAAACCGCGACAAAGTGGTAGTAATGTCCCAACAACTAATCCAAAACTATGGAACATTGGTAAGCAATTGAATATACTGTCCGTGTCAAGAATATCAACCATCACAAGTAATTGTCGTAAATTGGAGAGAATATTTTTGTGCGTTAATTCAACTCCTTTTGGAATTCCCTCAGATCCGCTTGTGAACAAAACCACAGCTGTTTTATCTTGAGTTATATGAAACTGTGATTTCGCAAGTCTGCACTTGTGCTTCATTAGTATGCTTAACTTTGTTGAGACTGAAATCTTTTTACGTACTTCCTCTAGGTAGATAAATTCGATGCCATTTTTCTTCATTGGTTGTATATCTATGCCGGCTTTTTCTAGGAAAGCTTGAGAAGTTATTATTTGTTTTACTCCGGCTAAGTCTGAACATGTTTGCATTATTGAAACCCCGCTACTGTAATTCAAAATTGCTGGTACTTTGCCAAGACGCCATAGTGCTAAAAGAGTAATAGGGGTTGCATTAACATTTGGTAATAGTAGCCCAACTCGTTCGATTTCAGGGCTCAGCAAATTTTGAAACTTTCGGGATAAAACTTCTGATCCAACCATTACCATCCTGTGATTAAGCCGTTGTCCAGTAACATCTTCTAGGACTATTGACTTAGGTCGTGCGCGGCCCATGGAAGCTATAGCAGTCAATAAATCCTGCGGGCCTAACTTCATTTCAATCCGAAATTGCAATTCCATCAATTGTTCTCTCAGCCATTGAGTATAAGCTTCTCTTGCATCAAATCTATTACTTAGTGATTGAGGAGTGGATTGGGGTTCGCCAAAATGAATGGTCAATCTTGGAAAGATTTTTTTCCAGCCGGGATGTTTGGAATAAGGCAGGCGATGAGCATTTCGTTGGTAGCAGGTTATAATTTTTGCATTAGTTTTTTCGAGGAGGAATCCAGTACCTTCAAAGAGCTTCATCAAGCTACCAGTTTCTGTTAGGCGTCCTTCGGCAAAAAGAACCAGTCGTCCACCACTCTTCAAAAAATTAGACATTTCTTTGATTGCAAAAGGCGAAGCATTATCTATCGGGAAAGTGAATCGGTTGCGCATCACGAATTTGAAAATCCAATGACTTTCAGCTCTTGTAGACGAAACGACAAACTTCCAATCTTCCTGAAGGCACATGCCAACTATCCACCAATCAAACCAAGAAGCATGATTAGGTACTAGTAACACAGGCCCAGTTGCTTTTAGAGCATCAGCGTTATGTATTTTAAATCCGAAAAGAACTCGGGCGAAAATTCGACTAATAAAGCGGATTAAAGGCATGTAATTTTAATATTAATATGGACAAACTTAAACCTCATGAATCAAAACTAACATCAAAAATTTAAAGTTTTATTGATGTTCTTAACATATGATTAATTAAAAAAAAGCCGACGAGATTTACGTCGGCTTTAAATCACTATTTAGTTATTAGCTTTCAAGAGAACAGCTTGGTGACTGCCTTGGCTTTGACTAATTCACGCGGCTGATTAAGGTGATTGTACACGATTGTTTCTGGATCAATTCCGAAGGCGTGATAAATCGTTGCTAGTAACTCACCGGGGTGTACAGGGTTCTCGACTGGTGCAGAACCAGTGCGATCTGATTTACCATGAACATACCCTTGTTTTATTCCTGCGCCTGCAATTGCTGCTGTGTAACAGTAAGGCCAATGATCGCGGCCATCAGCACTATTACTGTTTCCAGAAGTGCTTACACCTTTTGTTGGGCTACGGCCAAATTCTCCTACAGCGATTACTAAGGTTTCTTCTAGCATGCCCCTTTGGTTCAAGTCGGTGATAAGTCCTGAAAGCCCGGCATCAAGCATAGGTGCAGCTTGATCTTTCATTCGCTTTGGTAGCCCAACGTGAACATCCCAAGAATGGTTGTCGGAATTGGCAACTTTTGGCCAAACTACTTCAACAACTCGTGTGCCAGCCTCAACTAGACGGCGGGCCAGCAAGCAGCTTTGACCAAATGTATTGCGACCGTATAGATTACGGGTTGCTTCTGATTCTTGAGCTAGATCAAATGCATTGCGAGCACGTCCAGAGGCCACAAGGTTTAGGGCGCGGTCATAGTATTCATCGAGCTTAAAGTTTGAAACTGCCTTGTCGATATCCGGTGACGCATCATTTATTGCATCGCGCAGTCGGGCACGACGTCGTAGACGCAACTCGAATACGTCCGGTCGCATTTTAAGATCATCTGTTTTAACACGATCCATTTTATTCATATCCATGTCACCTCCGTCAGGATAGAGATAATATGGATCGAATGATTTACCTAAGAAACCTGCTGTGCCGCCTTTGCCAACTACGTTGCTTTCTTGCAATGGGCGAGGCAGCATAACAAATGGCAGCATTGGCTCTGTCGTTGGGCGTAATCGAACTATATTAGAACCAAAGTTAGGGAAATCTTTGGGACTTGGAGGTTCTAGTTGTCCAGAAGGGCTTACCTTGTCTGTAGTGTAGCCGGTCATCATCTGGTAAATTGCAGCTGTGTGATTAAATAGTCCGTTGGGTGTGTAGCTCATCGAACGAATCATCGACATCTTGTCATTTACTTTAGCCAATTTGGGCATCAATTCGGTAAAGTTTACGCCAGGAATTTTTGTTGGGATTGGCTTGAAAATAGACTTCACATTGGTTGGGGCATCAGGTTTAGGATCCCACAAGTCAATATGACTAGGTCCTCCTTGCAAGTAGCAGAGAATTACCTGTTTTGCTTTACCCCATCCTGGCCCGCCAACATGACCAGTTTCAGCGGCTCGCGCTTGAAGTTTGAGTATGTTGGCTAACCCTAAGCCCATCATGCTTGATCCTCCAATGCGAAGTAAGTCACGTCTTGAAACCTTCAAGTGTGGATCACATAAGTCCTTTCCTGGTGCTCCTGGTATCGTAATCATTGTTTTAAATTGTTTTAAAAAAAGTGTCTTGTTTAGAAAAAGCTAACATTTTTCTCATGATCGTCAACGGTTGAATAAGAACGCTGGACTGTTGATTAGTGCCCAGGCGATGTCTTGCGCCGCTGTCAAACGTACAGTCTCCTGTTGTGATTTGCTTAGCTCTAATGCGCGGCGAAGTTCCGCAAGTTTAGGATCTACAGTAAGAGGTTGTTCTGCTTTGGCTAAAGAAGCCCTAAATTCCTTTAGTTTTGGATCTACTGGCCGCTTTTTCTTAGCATTTTCAAGTTCTTTGTTTTTGGCTGCAAAATCCTTGTCTTGTGCTTTGAAGTAGTCTGTAAGGCGTTTATTTTGATCGTCGCTTCGTTTATCTGATGACATTGCTAAAATAGCGTTAATATCACCTGGATGACCGATCTCAACTTTTTCATCGGTTGTGACAAGAAGGCGGAATTTTCCAATTGAGTGTTTGTTACTGTTGTAGTTTTGGTTTAGCGAGAAAGTTAGACGAGATCCGCCTTTAGTTCCAAATTTTTCTTTTGGTATAAAGATGGCAGTTCTGTTGGTTCCTATTTTTGGGCTAGATGCCCAACCACTGTTATCGACTTTTCCGTCGATTGCTTTCTTTACGTCAAAGTCCTTTTGACTAAAGTCTGACCTAGCTTCCTTGAATGAAACTTTTTTAGATTTACGACTTTGTTCTTTTCCCGTTGAGATTGCTTTTAGGCTAAATTCAGTTAATACAAAATTCCCATCGTCATTTCGGCCTGGTCCTTTTTTTGGCAACTTATCGTCTGCTAGCAATTCAAGACGAACTCCAGTGATGCCATTAAGTTTGGTGTCGGCGTTGATTGTATAGACTGTCTTTTTAAGATCGCCACTAGCATAGACTATGTTGCCTTGACGTTTCTCAAGTTTAGTGCCGTTTGTAGCTTTCAAATCACCAATTTCTAAATCTTTCCACTTAGTTGTCTTTGCCGCGGAACCTTCCCATTGAGTCAATCGTTTAGATAGTTGGTTTTCGTAAGTTTTTAGTGAATCTTCGGCCTTTGCAATACGTTCTTTTTGTTTTCTGTCTGCATCGGCTTCACGTGGAGCAATTTCCATTTCGTATGCCTCAAGTTTAGTTTTAGCTAAACGGATGGCATCCGTACGTTTTTTGGAACGTTTTGTTTCGATTGGTTCGATTTCTTTCTCATGTTTGGCTAATTGATTGATTGCAGTTTTGTGTTCTAACTTTACGTCTTTGATTATTGTTTTTGCTGCAGTGATTTCTTTTGGGGTGGCATGACGGTTCAGCACTCTCAGGAACAATTCATCAACCATCTTTTCATCGTCTGCAATGTCGGATACAAGTTTGGTAATAGCATTGTCTTTTGAACTAATAGCATTGTCCACTGTTGGGCCGCTAATGAGTGCCATAATCGGGCCCAATTGAAGTTCGTTGGAACGTTCACACTCACAAGCACTCTCGCGCGCTGGTCTGCCTAGATTGCCCAGAAAACCATCGGCAAGTTTCACTCCTGAATCAGGAAGTTGTGCAGCCCTTGTGCCTTCAGGCACACCGGGGAATTTACTAACAGTGCCAGTTACTCGGTAGATGGAATCAAATAAAACCTCAGCTGGCAGTCGTCGTGCTTTGGCGTGTGAGAAGTTAATTGTATCGTCTTCATTCCATTTATTGGTTTTTACGCTTAATTGGTAAGTCCGGGATTTGGTTATGATTTCCACTAAATGACGAACATCGAATCCGCTTTCGGTAAATTCTTTTGTTAGCCAATTAAGTAATTCAGGATTACTTGGGGGATTCCCAGCGCGTATGTCGTCAATTGGTTCAATGATGCCGGTCCCTGTCATATATCCCCAAATACGGTTAACATAACTTTTGGCGAAATACTCGTTATCAGGTGACGTTAGCCAAGCTGCGAAGCTTTCGCGACGACTTCCGTCTTTCGGAATATTGTGTTCGCTTGTAAATGGAAATGCTGGGGGTGTGACTTCACCAGTTCTATCGTGTTTGGTTTCTCCTTCGTTACGATCATATATAATCTCATAGAGAGGTTTGGCGCCCTCAACTGCCGTCCCTCCAATACGTTTATCCCCGGCCTTGTCATCCTTCTTTAAACTAACTTGAGCGAAATAAGCAGTGGTTTCGTAATATTGATCTTGCGTCCATCTTTCAAATGGATGGTCATGGCATTTGTTACAATTGAATCGGGTTGCTAGAAAAAGATGGGTGGTATTCTCCATAATAGCGGTAGGTTCCCGTAATATCTTGTAGTAAGAGGCTGGGGGATTGTCCTTGTTAGATCCACTTGCTGTAATGATCTTTCGTGCAAACTCATCATACGGGGTATTGTTTGCAATTTCTTCTCGAATCCATTTGCGGAATGTCGATGATCCGTCAGTTCCTAAAAATTTCCTGTTAACTAATAACATGTCTGCCCACTTATTAGTCCAGTGGTCGATGTAGTTTTCACTGCCTATAAGTTTTTCTATTAACTCATTTCTTTTAATTTTGCTATTTCGTTTGTCGGCGGCAAACTTACGAACTTCTTCACTGGTAGGCGGTAAGCCAATTAAATCGAGAAAAATACGGCGTAGAAAGTCTTCGTCTGAGCTTAAACCTGATGGAAGGGTCTTGGTGCGTTTTAGCTTTGATGCGACAAATTCGTCTACCTTGTTATTGGTTGGCATTTCTTTCCATTCAAACCCTGACCTATTACCCATAACGGTAACGATTGTAGATGCATAAGCGCCTTCAAATCGTGCAAGCATTGGAGCTTCACCCCGGCGAGCTGTTGTTACTAAGCCGCCTTTATTGGTGGTAGCGATGTCAGAGTTTCCAGTTTCTATAAATGACTCTGCAGTTACATCACGTTTTTCACCATTAGCATATGTTGCGATAACACGCATTTGTTGCTTGTCGCCAATCTTTTGAACCACAGGGTTTTGTGGGTATAGATCTATTCCTGTTACTTTAGGAGAATTGATCTCAAGCTTGGCTCCATTGGCAATCCAACCCTTCAGGATTTCATAGTAGTCTTCTCCTAGCTTTGTTAACTGTCCGCCTTCATGTGGCACAGATGCTGAAGCCTTTAGTAAGATTAAGCTATTATCGGGTGAAGCAATGTTAACTCGGCGACTTGCTAAGTCATCAGTAAAGGCTCGTATATCATAGATAGGATCATAGCCTCGTAACGATAGCTTAAAGCCATTCCTTCCGTCCTTTGACCCATGGCAGATTCCGGCATTACAGCCTAATTTTGATAATACTGGCATGACATCACGAACATAATCGGGCTCAAAATCACTGGTGCTTCCAGCTACTCTAACAGTTACGGTTGTTTTTTTATTTTTGTGATAAATTTCAAGCTTGGCTTCTCCATCCTTAATAGGAGAAATCATGCCACTTTTGCTGACCTCAATAATTTCTGAATCCAACTTGAAAGCAAAGTCTCGAGATGCATCGTATTTTTCACCATTACCCTTAACTGCAGTCAATAGCATCTGGGTATAGTCAAATTTTCCATTTAGATTAATCTCGGAAGGCTCTACTGAAAGTGCGATTGCTTCTTGAAGTTTATCTTCGGCCATAGGGACAGACATGAATGCTCGTTTAAAACCGAGTGATTGGGTTTCATGCAAGCGTATTACGCCGTCCGCACCGCCAACAGCGATTGTTTCTCCGTCAGGACTAAAGGCAGTAGAATAAACAGAGGTGCCAAGCGATATTTTAGCCAATAGTTTAACTTGCTTAGTGTGGTATTCTGCAGAAAGTTTTTTAGAGTTTCCGTCTAGCGGTCTCTCAAAGGCTTTTTTCAGTGCATCATCTACGTTGCTGTCGTAGTCAGAACTGTAGAGATGTAGTGAGCCAACTCCGTTATAACTGCTGCCTGCGATTATCTTTTTTCCATTCGGCGCAAAGTCGAGTGCGAAGATCCTACCTGGCATTGGAGGGAATTTACGAACGAGGTTTGAGTTGTCTCCGATCACACGCTTTGTTACGCGAGTTAACCTAAAAATCTGAGGGACCCCGTCTGAACCGCCAACCAACACCTCTTCTTTTGTTGGATGAACTGTAATGGCATGGATTCCTCCTTTAAGGGCGCCGGGAGTAATTGAAGTGATGTTATCTACAAATCGCTGTGTAGATACTTCAGTCAATTTTACTGCCATATCACGTCCAACGGAAATTAAGTGATCTCCTTTATTATTCCAGACTGTATCTAGTACCCAGTCATCATGCGTATCTTTGAATAGTACTTGTTTTCCAGTGCTGATGTCGTAAGCGCGAAGTGTTGAGTCTGAAAGTCCAACGGATACTTTCTTGTCATCGGGTGACCAGCTGACTCCATACAATGTATCATATCCAACTGGGATTGACATAGCCAAGGTCCGATTGTTGACATTCCAAATTTGTATTTCTCCGGAACGCGCCGGTAATCCGCCAGCTACTGCGAGCAATTTGCCATCGTGGGAGAATTTCACTTTTTGTACACGCTCAGACAAACCTACCAATCGATCAGCTAAACCGGAACCATCAGCATTATGTAAAAGGACTTCGTGATAACCTGCAACTGCGATTAACAAACCATCTGGAGAATAATCGATTGACGAAATGACAGGAGGTAAACTGTATACCGGTGGATTATCCATATTGTAGAGTTGTTTTGCACTCGTTGGAGTATCGTCCACCGCGCCTTCAGCTACCCATCGCGTAATTAACTCGATTTGCTCTTTGGGTAATGGACCTTCTTTTTGTGGCATCTCAGCTTTGCCATCGATTGGTGTAATCAACGTAATCAAGTGGCTCTCGTCTGGCTTTGTAGGAACAATCGCAACCTCTTCACTATCTCCTCCTTTGAGAAGATCTTTAAAGGTCGTCATCACATACTCACCATTGGCTTTGGCAGGTTGATGGCAACCGTGGCATGAGGCCTGGAAAATAGGTCTAATTTCGTTATAAAAGCTAACTTTTTTGGCCTTATCTTCCTCGGCTTGGATAGAAGAGACCATCCAAAACAAAGCCATAGGTAAAAACTGATAAAATCTTTGTCTCATTAAGTTTTCCTTAAAATACAATTTATTTTACGCAAGAAAGCGTATTTAGTTACGATTGAACTAAAAAACAATGAATATTTCAGTGGTTTTTTTCAATAAAAATCAAATATTTTGTCAATTAATCGACGAAATTAATTCAATGAAAAAAAGATCTAGAAAACCCGATTTATAAATTGTTATTTAATTAAGATGGAGAGGTCTTTGTGGCGGTAATAAAGGCATTAAACATTAGGTAGCGCCAAGGGCCAAGATTTAGAGTGAGATCAATCAGTTTCGGGACATATCGGTCAGTGCATTCGACGCTCAGAACTTCGCACCCGTTTTGTTCTAGGAAAAATTTCATTTCTAATCCATTGGTAGCGACGATAGCGTCATCATCGGGCTGAAATATTTCACGAACTACTGGCTCCATTCGGTCGAAGCAGACTATATCTGGGTTATTTGCTATTTGGCGTCGTTTGGCTCGAAGGCGTTGCCAGTTTTTATATTTATTAATGATGCCTCTCATCCTGGGATGATAATCGCGAAAGCCAATTGCGCGAAAAAAATTTGGACTAGATAGAATTATTCGGCCGCCTGGTTTTACGATTCGAACTAATTCAGTGATGAAAGCTTCCGGTTGTTCAACATGTTCAAGAACATTTAGTGCTCCTGCACTGTCAAAGGTATTATTTTTAAAAGGTAGTCTGACCCCGTCGTATAGTTGGCAAAGTTTGCTGACTTTTTTCGCCTTGGCAATATTCGGTTCCGAGACTTCAACACCATGTGCTTCATATCCTGATTCCATTAGCCGACGGACAACTTGGCCGACACCGCATCCAATATCTAGAACCTTGCTGCCTAGCTGTTTTGGACAAAGTGCTTCAGAATATTTCGCATAAAAATCATCATCCCAATCTTCAAGGAAATTAGCGTAGTCTGTATTTTTGCGGTAATAATTTTCCTGATGGCTCATTAATCAGTATTCTTTTTCCGGTTTTCGAAAACAATAAATCCAAGTAGTCCGAATCCACTCAGTATTGATGTAAGACTTACGTAAAGCCATGTGGCGGGAGGTTGAAAGCGAAAGACTATATGGTGTTCTCCAGGTTTCAGCTGAACGCCACGCATAACGGAATTGCATCGAAGCAGTTTTGCGGATTGCCCGTCTACACTGACATTCCAATGTGGTGACCAATGGTCGTTAAGCATTAGAACAGCTTCGGAGGTTGCATTAGCGATGAGTTTAATTTCTTTTGGCTTATATTCTATGATGCTGACACTTCCGGCTACTTGGTCAGGCGCGGCAGTGGACGGTTCTATTTGTGAGTTTATGATCACTGTAGAGTGAGGGTTGAATTCTCGACTGGCTAAAGTTTCCAATGTGGCTGAATTGTTAGTTTGAACCTGCCAATTACTATATAGCTTGGCTCTAGGCAGGGCTCCGTCAAAGTGAATTAGGGAATATGGTCCCGCTGGATTGAATTGTGTGGTCAAATCCTCAAAAACTGGAGAGTTTGGGTTGCGTACATCTGGCCGCAGTCCAATTAAGAAAGAGTTAGTAGATGTGAACCGACCTTTTTTTGGGTCAAATTTTTGATTGAAAAAAGCTAAGTCGTTTGTTTTTCCAAGAATCCATCGTGTGTTGGTTAGCTCCCAGCGTCGACCTGCCAGATAATGTGTATTGGTGTCGCCTGTTATAGTAAATCTTCGCTCGAACGCTTCATGATCTGCAGACATTCGGGGGGCTTGTACGATGTCGATTGATTGTATGTTGTTATAGAGAAACTGATGCTGTAGCCATTCTATTCCATAGAGCCGGCCTAGGTCTCCGCTTGGTAAAGGTGATATAGTGACGCGTCCCTTGTGAGGTAATTGGCTGAGTCGATCAATCAAAGGGTTCTTGTTGTCATACTTATACTTGTAATCATCGTATTGTATCCAAGGTAAATTGGCTCGGGTAAGGTCGACAATGACCAGCAAAGTCAGGCCGATTAAAAAGGGAGAAGCCGCCTTCGTCTTAAGTATCTTGGCTACTAAAAACACACTAATAACTAAAAAAATAGAGGTGATGATTAGCTCTTTACCCCCAAATGAAGCCATGGTTAATGCTTCTTCTAAGGGGAAACCTTGATCGGCAATATATTGTGCTAGTAGTTTTTTGGCAGAAGTTAAAATTAGGCTAAATAGCAAAATGATACTCGCAACAATGGATGATCCAATAATCCATTTTCGAATCAACTTTGAGTTTCCTTTTGTCTCTAGATTGGCGAGGCGAATTAATCCTTCGACACCGTATCCGCATAGAACAATCAACGCAAAGTGCATCGGGTGAAGGAATTTGATCGTGTTTCGCATGGTGTTGAAAAACGGCATCTGGTAGATGAACTGATAAAAAATTGCATGTTTTCCAAAAGCTAAAAGTAGCGATGACAAAGCAATAAATCCCCAAAAAAGTATCATTCTGCGTTCCGTTCCCGAATAGATTGAAGTGTGTTTATTGAGTGCGAAAAGAATTGCCCAAATCGCAAGTAAAAATACAACTATTCCGACGTATTCCCCTGATCCAGAATGGCGCTGCAAAAAACGTCCCTTATTTTGCACAAGACTCATCAACTGTGTTGCTTGATTGGCGGAAATATTCATGACTTGGGCAAGTTCGCCTGGTAAAACATTACGTTGCCCAAACGCTGCGATTATTTCTTCCACCTCGTTAATCTGTTCCAAAACCGGATCTTGGCCCATTGATCCCCAGTATCTTCCACCTTCAAGTGAAATTAGTTTTCCAGAGTCATAAGAGCTTGGAGTGTCGAGTCGATATCCGTAAAGACCAGGCACTACGATTCGTAAAGCTTCCATCTTCGGTAGGCTCCATTGTGTAAGGAAATTCCATTGCTGTTCTTTTGCAGCTTGTGTGTTTGCGGTTTTACCATTGTATGATCCTTGCAGCTGTGTTCCAACAAGCGTGGAAATAGTCTGTGATGATGCAAAGCCGGCAGCGAGTGCTACTACTGCAATCCCGGCAATCCCGCGACCAGATGCTCTACCAAGATCAGTTTGCTTTCCTTTTTCAAGTGGTTTGATAACGAACCCAAATAATATAAATGCTGCAATGTATAGGCTAAAGAGTGCTCCTATATCATATCCTTCCATCAAGCCAAGACCGACGCAGATTCCGGCTATTGTAAGGTTTATCCATGGGCGCGATTCTAGAGCGCGTAGTATGAATGCTCCGGCAAGAAATGTTGTAGCAAAAGTTAGTGAACGTGATGGGAGCCCCCAGCAAGCATAAGATACCACCTCCATGTTAAATGCTGCTGCTATAGCGCCAATAGTACACGCAAGATTACGAAGGCCGAGTGTCCGAAAAAAAAACCAAGCAGATAGACCTAGAATGATCAAGCATATGGGTGTACACCATTTGAGGTAAAGCACCGAATTTTGAAGCAGCAAGCCTAGCGTCATATATATGCCAGGTGAAGCGCTTGGCTGCTCATAGCCTAGCCAGTTTAAGTCGTGCCAATATCCAAAAAAAGTGCCGGGCATTTTAATTGCATTGCTACTGATTGACCCTAAGGGGCCGTCGTTCGAGAAGAGGGTCATCGCAGGTTTGGTGCTATCCCAAAAAAGAAACAGCGTCACGATAATCAATAGGGTGGCTACACCTCCAAGTGGTTTTATCCAGCCGGAAGTTCGTTCAGTTGTAAGAAACGTTAAATTCACTTTTTATTTATTCCCAGTGCTCCTTTTTGATTGATGAGCCAAAAAAAACATCACGTAGTAATACTGAAATGCTGCCAAGGTGCCAGTGAAGCCACGGTATTTTAGGTCGGGCTGATTTGTAAATGCGCAGCACATGATCTGGTTTTTCGTCTGCCATCTGTTGCATTTTCACCTTGGATCGTGCAGCAAACATGCAGCGTAGTTTTTGTCTGCGTAACCATCTTAGCAAGATAGGCTGGTTCATTAAACTAAACGCATGCTGGATAGCTTCCCATTCATCCAGTACCCAGCTTTTGATATTTTCTTCGTTACGCTTTGTCATGCTAAACGGATGTCGTCTTATATGCAGTAAAACTTTCGGTACTTCGATACGTGCAGTACTGGATTTGGCTAAATCTGAGTAAAAAATACAATCAGCTGCATGAGGCATGTCGGTACGGAATTTAACCGGGCAAGTTTGACCAAGTGTCTTGATGAGTGTTCCGCCGAGCATTAGTGATTTGCATTCACTGTGTTGTGCGAGCAAAGCGTTGGCGGAAATGTAACGCGGAGGAGAAGGGTGAGTGGTAGGGCTTTCAATGAGTTTGCCATCTTTGTCGGTAAATCCCGAAAGGCAATAGCTAAACGACGGTGCTTGGGCATCTTTTAGCGCATTATACATTTGTTCCATGAATTCGGGTAGCAAGACATCGTCTGCACAAATATAGTGAAGAAAGTCGCATTCAGAGGCATAGTCCAGTGCTCGATTGAAGTTCTTGAAGAGGCCCTGGTTTTCATCACTGCGAATAAGTTCGCATTTCAGTAATTCATAAGATTCTACAAGCTTCGCTGTGTTATCGGTGGAGGCATCGTCAATTACGATGACGCGATCCGGCTTTAGAGTTTGCGATGCTAGAGAATCAAGTGTTTCCAGTATAAACCTTTCCCCGTTGTATACTGGGATTACGGATATGATTTGCATCCTGTCGTTCATGATACTTGCGATAGTTCGGTAATCATTTCCTCCCAGGTTGGTGCTTGGTATCCAGTGGCATCTTTGAAGCGCTCACCGTTTAAGCTTCGATCACATTCAAATGAATCATCTGGTTTGATTGTTCCCTGCCACCCAAGTTTATCTTGGCAGAGTTTAAGTAGATCGAATTTTGATATTGGCTCACTCGCTACTTGCCAGAGGCCGAAGAGTGATTGATGTTGAGTTAAGATGCCTTCGATAATCTTACCCATCTCAATTGTCGTGAAGCCGCTATATATTGCACGAGTATAGCCCTTGATGGTTGTCCCATGTTGACTTAGGAACCAGCTCAATAAAGATAGATTTGAATCGATTTCATGGCCTATCACAGATGATCTTATTGTTACGCAATGGCGATCAGTTACTTCACCCAAGTGCTTTGACTTACCGTAAAGATCAGTAGCGTCTGCGGGATCATTCTCTGAATATTTACCTTTAATTCCATTGAAAACGCAGTCGGTACTGAAGTGGATTAATCGAGCGCCCATTGCTTTGCATTGTTTAGCCAAATGATGAGGGAATTCAGCGTTTATCCTGTGAATTATAGTCTCGTCTTTAGCTTCGTTGAGTTGCTTGATTATGCCGACGCAATTAATAACAGCTTCTGGTTTGGCTTTTTCGAATACTTTTTCGAGTACATCGCGATCTGTTATATCCCTGACTTGTATTGATTTTGATAGATCAAAAAGTTTAAGAGCAGTGTAATTGGTAGCTGGTTGACGCAATGTCACCCAAACTTGATGTTTATTATTAAGGCTTCTCCAAAGTTGATGCCCCAGCATACCGCTGCCTCCAAGAATGAGTAGTCTCAAGGCTGATCCTCCTTTTTGTATTTAGCCGGAATACCCCGTAAGTCTTTAATAGCTACTAGATTGAATGCGTGCTTAGGATTATTATTAATTTGAAAAAGAAGTGTGAGTAATTCATCAAAAAACAAACATCCGGGAAAATTATATTTTGGGCCTGCCATGTAGCCACGAAGATAACGAGTTCCTGTGGTGCCAAACACGGTGTAGCCGCGACTTTCAAATTCTTGGATGCTCCAGCCTGAAAGATGACGTTGAAACTCATTTCCAAACTCAGGGCCTTGAGGCACAAATCCATTTGGAGTTTCAAATATGATATATTTTCGGCTTAATTTTTCAATGCGGTCTAAAAGTTTTATCCCTTCGGATTTTGGTATGTGCTCTATAAGTCCATACAGGGTGATAAGATCGAATTGAGCATTAATGTTATCTTTCAGTATATCCGCATGAATATAATGATCATGTACACTGTGTTTTTTTGAAGTATCAATTGCGTTTTTAAATGCATCGAGTCCAGTGGTTTCAAGGCTAGGTCGAAAAGGTTGGAGATGAGAACTTGTGCCGCATCCAATGTCTAAAGCGGTCTTGATTTCACCTTTAGCTAAAAGTTTTGCTGTGAAATCAGCAGCAGAATTAGGCCGTAATAGTTTTCGAAGCGGGTTGGCCATTTGCCTTTAAATTAATTAGATATAAAGTTCGATTTCACCCATTTTGTCTAGCAACTTTGAGATGTCTTCAAATTTATTAAGTTGGTTTGTGTTGTTAGAGGTGTATTCAGATCCTAGTATTTTATCAGAATGGTTTTTAGGTACATTGTACTCTGGGTGTACTGTGTAAAAAAGTTCTTCATCTGTTATGCGCTGCATTTCGTATTCATTGACAAGAGTTTCATGAAGTTTTTCCCCAGGCCTAATGCCAGAGACTTGAATAGGATGGTTTTCCCCATTTTTGCTAAACTTTCTCCGAACAGTATCAGCAAGTATTTGAATAGTGCAGCCTGGAGCTTTGCGAACAAAAATTTCACCTCCATTTGCGTTCTTCATTGCGTGTAATACAAGACCAACTGATTGGTCGAGGGTCAGAAGAAAACGTGTCATTTCTGGAACTGTAATAGTCATTGGATTTCCACTTTCAATTTGCTTTTTGAATAGTGGTATAACAGAACCTCGGCTACCCATAACGTTTCCATACCTTACACAGCAAAATTTAGTTTCACTTTCATTAATATTCTGGCTGCAAACGAGCTTTTCCATCATTGCCTTACTTGTACCCATTGCGTTTAGCGGTTTGACTGCCTTATCTGTACTGAGAGCAACGAATACTTTTACCCCTGCAGCTTTTGCTGTACGGCAGGCATTTTGTGAGCCTGCTACGTTTGTTTTGTAAGCTTCAAAGGGGTACTTCTCGCAAGAAGGCACATGTTTGAGCGCAGCTGCATGGAACACTAAATCTATTCCTAACATTGCCTCCTCCAATCGAGCTTCGTCTCTAATATCTCCAATAACGTACTGAAACTGAGGAAATTTTTGTTGCATCTCCCACTGTTTTTTTTCGTCGCGGCTAAAGATTCGAACTATAGATGGAGATTGCTTGAGTAGATGTTCGGCGACTCGGTTTCCAAAGGAACCAGTGCCGCCGGTGATCAAAATTTTAGATCCAGAGATGTTCATACCTAACCGACCTGATTCTAGGCATCTGCTTACGAATTGGCAATGGACAAGACTTGCAAGCTGAAAGGCAGAAGACTAGTATTTACCTAATGAAAGCGTTTTTAGTGCTCCTAACAGGGATTATGGTTCTTACGCAGTTGCATGCGGAGCCCGCTGCATCGAAGTCCAATGGGTCGGTGTCACTAGCAAAACGAGACATTGTTGAATTGGAATTCGAGACGTCTCTTGGCCTTGGGTATCAGGTGTTTACTAAACAAGAGGAAACTGCTTGGGAGCCTTACGGTCAACCTATCACCGGAAATGGTAAAACGGTTACGATAATCTATACTGGCGATGAAGCTGGTGTTGAATTTCGTGTAGATACTATCGATTTGGATAAGCCGGAAAAGTTGAACTTGCCAGAAGGTATCGATTATAAGCTTACTGGAATATACCGCTTACGTGGCAGCCATAAGGTTTGTGTGGCTAAGGTTGATAGCCGTAATAAACTGCCTCGCACTGCTTATTTTACTTTGGGAGTAGGTGAGAGTGCTGGAACTATTAAGATTTTACGAATTGATTCCGAAAAAGGGTTAGCTGAAATTGAAGCTCATGGTGTTGCATTATCATTAAGTTTTAGTGGTAATGCCTATACTAGTAATACGGTAGCTCCGATTGTTGAAAGTTCTCAAGTGCTAGCTAGCAGTCCTACAGTTGTTGAAGGTCCTCCAAAGGGAAAAGTTTTTATGGGGAATCGTGATCCGTACTACAAAGAGACACAAAAGAAAGCATACACTAATCGTTATTCCATTTTAGATAAATCTAGCGTGAGATCCATTAATCGACACGTTCGTTTTAACCCGCAGTCTATTTTCACTCCTCGCGTTTCCTCTCATAGCCACTTGCCACAAACATATATTCTTCCAGAAGTTCGTACCAAAAGCTTTCGAGGACCTCGCAAGTGAAGCTCTTAGTTTAGAGAATGATTGCCTTTTTAACTGGTGCACTAGTCTTGCTTATAGGGATAGGAGTTGGTTTGTATATTTCAAAGAAAAGTTAGTTATCTTTTCTGGATTCGCTTTAAATTTAGATTACTAACAGTAGAGGGCTCATTTATTAATTTAATTTATCTAAAAGTTTTTGATGGATATTGTCGAAGCCACCATTGCTTAGAACGCAGAGTATATCACCAGGCTGAGTTTTGGGTATAATATAGGTTACAATTTGGTTGGCTGTTGGTAGATATTTTGCTTCTGATCCATTAACTCGAATGTCTTCCATTAGTTGCTCGGGATTGAGGCGTTCTTCTGGAGGGACCTGATCTAATCGGGCTACTTCGGCAACCAAAACATGTTTAGCCAAGCTTAATGCATCTGCTAATTCTGTTTGAAAATGATTGCGTCGTGTTGTGTTGCTTCTTGGTTCAAATATTGCCCAGATTCGACGACCAGGGAATCTTCTCATAAGTGCTTTTAGTGTTTCACGAATAGCGGTTGGATGGTGTGCAAAGTCATCTATAACAATGATTTCGTTAACTTCACCTCGAATTTCCATGCGCCTGCGAATGCCTTTGAAGGAATCGAATCCAGCCTGTATTTGTGCATCGCTCAATCCCGTATAGCGTGCCATTAGAAGGGCCGCTAGTGCATTACGAACATTTAATTCACCTATCATGGGTATTCGGAATTCAGTTCCTCCTATTCTAAAATTGGATCCGTTTTCGTCATATAATAGTTTATCAGCTTGTTCTTCGCACTCTTTACCTAAACCAAAACGACGGACTGGGCAGTGTTTAATGTTAATGAGCGATAGAAGGTTAGATTCATCACCGTTGACTAGAAGGAGACCGTTTCGAGGTACAATGTTGATCAATCGCCGAAAAGAAGTTTGAATTTCATTCAAATTACTAAATATGTCTGCATGATCAAACTCTAGATTATTTATTACAACCGCTTCGGGGAGGTAATGAATAAATTTACTTCGTTTATCAAAGAAGGCGGTATCGTATTCGTCTCCTTCAAGTACGAACCATTCGCTTTCGGTGAAGCGGGCTCCTTGACCTAGGTTGTTAGGGATACCTCCTATTAGAAAACTAGGGTTAAGTTTGTTGTGTTCAAGTATCCAAGCAAGAAGAGATGCAGTAGTCGTTTTACCGTGAGTACCCGAAACAACTAATGAGCGTTTCCCTCTTAGAAAGTGATATTTTAGTAATTCTGGTAATGAACAATAAGAAATTTTTTTTTCAAGTGTAAGCTCTGCTTCGATGTTTCCTCTAGAAATAGCATTTCCGATGACGACTAGATCAGGTTTGTGTGAAAGATTGGCTTTATTAAAGGGCCGTGCTTCAATGTTACGTTCTTTAAGGAATGAAGACATGGGCGGATATATACCATCATCCGACCCTGTAATAGTATATCCACGTTCTTTTAAAGCTGCTGCAACTGAGGCCATTGCTGTCCCGCAGATGCCGATAAAGTGTATAGATCTTGCCGTGTCGATGAATGGCCTTATTTAAGTTTGAGTAGTTCGGGTGCAGTCCAAGGGTCAATGCGTTTGGAAGTTGCTGTGCGGATGTCTTGGACTTTTTGCGGGGTTATGGGTTCCCCTCGATGATCCCATTCACGTCTTATATAGGTAAGAATCGCAGCTACCTGATCATCATTAAAGCCAACCAGTGCCGGCATTTCGAGATCGTGCTTTTTACCGTTTACAGTTATTGGTCCGGTAAGGCCCTGAAGAACGATTCGGACGAGGCGTTCGTCGCTTTCGAGAACCCAGTCTGAATCTACTAGTGGAGGAGCGACTCCTGCCTGACCTCGACCATGTCCTTGATGGCAAGCAGCGCATGTAAAGGTGTAGAACTGTTTTCCCTGAGTATATAATGCTTGCTCAGTATCGTTTAAAGGACGCAAAGGAGGGAGAGGTTTTACGCCGGGTTTTCCTTTCCAAAGAAATAATTTGTCAATTGACTTGGCTAGTTTTGCCTCCTCGGGGTACTTGGATTTTTGTAGCTTACTAAGCATAGAAGGTTTTTTATCATAATAGACTGGTTTACCTTTTGAACTGTTTCGATCAATTCCGCGAAGTATGGATATTCGTTGCCAATCCTGTGTGCGACGTCCGTAAGTATAATATACTAAATTACCGACTCGAGAAGGACGACCTTCCTTGAAGATACAATCTGCTAGAGCTTCAATAACATTCGAACGATTTTTTGCATTATGCCAACGCTTTTCACCTAGGAGCAATTCTAGAAACTCTAATTCTTGTCCTGCTAAACCTGAAAGGGCTGCATCCAAAATATGAGGCTTTTCAGCATGGTTGTAGAGAACGCTTCTAATAGCCATATGACTTAGGATGTTTTTTTGAGCTCCAAGAGACAGCACCATTTGACGTAACTCAGTGATATCATCAGTTCTAGTGTTTAGTATTAGTTGATCAAGAATAGCATCGCTTCCGGTGACCTTGAGCCAAGGCTCGGCTAACCGTGCTGCAGACATGCGAACACTCCTGTCGACGTCTTTAAGTGCATCAAGAATTATGTCAGGAGATATAGCGGCACGGCCTTCGAGTGACCATAGTGCATGAACCCTGCCAAGCGCATGATTTCCCTCTTTGGCTAAATTAGCTAATTTATAATTAACATCATCTTTACTTTCAATAAGTAGACGCTGAGCAGTATCACGAACCCAGCCGTTATCACTACTTAAGGCTGCAACGAGATCACTGCCATTGGCTTTCGCTAATTTTGTCGAGGAAGTGTTGTTACCTTTGTAAACAACTCGATAGATTCGTCCTTTATCAATACCTTTTTCTAATCCACGACTCTCAGCTTGATTGCGAAGATAGCTTGTTAGATATATTTTATGTTGAACAAGCCCGCGATACATATCGACGATATAAAGTCCTCCGCTAGGTCCGTTATATAGGTTTACGGGGCGAAACCTTTCGTCACTGCTACTCATCCACTCATTTCCATTTTCAGCATTCTCAGCAATTATACTACCGCCTGTTTCGATATGCCTGTTTCGGCGAATGAAATTGCCACTTGGTTCGCAAACAAATGAGTTTCCTTGGTATTCTTTTGGGAAGTTGTTCCCCCGATATATTACCGGTCCACATGCAGCGGTGTAACGAGAAAGGCGACCTTCTAGTGGACCAGAAGATCTAAGAGTTCCTTTTCTGTAGGCTCTGTTAACTCCTAAATTCAGACGGCCGGGCCAGGTTTCTTGGGTCTTTGCTAAACGGATTGCTGTTCCACTTCCGCTACTAAACGGATTGCGTTGAAGATATTCAGAAGCAATAAGGTCCCCTCGAAGCATGTCACTGTTACTATTGTAATAAATCCTACCAAGATTATCCATGGATATGCCCCACTGACCCCGCTTGATTGTGGGTTCCCGTTGCCATTCACCATTAGTATTTCGAAAACGTACTGTATGGTTTGCACTGTAGATCCAGTTGTCTAATGCCCACATAAGGCCATTGGCAGCGTGTTCAGGATTTGCACTTTTACCGCGTGCAGGATCGCAAGCCACGGCGTAATCTGTGGCAATAACGGTTTGCTTATCCGCCTTGTCATCGCCGTTTGTATCTTCGAAAAATAATAATTTAGGAGGTTCAGCTACCATCACGCCTCCTCGAACAAGTGCAATTGCTCTAGGAAGAAACAATCCATCCTTAAAGATGGTTGCCTTGTCCATACGACCATCATGATTTGTGTCTTCCAGTATTTTGATGCGTCCGGTTTTATCGTGCTCACCAGTTGCATCCGGATCGCGCATGTAACCGCGCATTTCGACCACCCACATACGACCATCCGGTCCAATTTCCATTGCCACAGGAGTGTCCAACAGCGGTTCCGAAGCAACAATCTGAACTTCAAAATCCTTCGGTAGGGTGAATTTCTTGACTGCTTCCTCTGCTGATAGCACTGGTGCGGGTGGTGCCTTTAGATGTGGAAACAGATTCTTTTGCACAGTGCCTTGCCTGTCTTTGCCATCTCCGGCTTGCCCAAGTGCGGATACTGCTAGTCCTAATAAAGAAAAAGCACAGATTATACAATGAAATCTCATTTTTATTTAAAATATATCTTTAAATCAGTTTAAAACAAATTGCGATGGCACATTTGATTAACCCAGCTGGTAAATTAAGCCAAGTTCCAAAATTATTTCCATTGTTAATATCTATAGGCTAAAGACTTTTTCTCTGGGCCCAGGTTAAGCCGGTCAAATCCTTTGTTTTTGAAGGAATGATCATGCTTGCAATCCAGCCAGCGAGGAAGCAGGAGATAGTGCCTACAGCGCCAATCAACAGTAGATGATAATCGGTGTGGAACTTAAAAATGTACAAGGCCAATACAGCTGCTATTACTCCTATCCAAGCGTGAATGCTTGAAGTGCGATTGGTGAATATAGCTAGTGTAAACAATCCGCCTAATGTTCCGAGAATCAATCCTACATAACCCATCAGCGTATCCCATAAATTCTTACTATCCTGTGAAGCTATATAGAGCGCAGACATGGTGCCGAGTATGCCGAGAATCAGTGTGAGTCTCTTAGCAGTACGTAAAATTGTTTCACTGTCTTTACCACTCGATAGAAAGTCAGTTGTGAAAGCGGTTGAAATCGAGTGCATGCTTGAATCAAGGCTAGACATTGCTGCCGCAAATACTCCTGCGATCACCAGCCCTGCAAGCCCTGCAGGCATTTGTTGCAAAATGAAATATGGAAAGATTTGGTCAATCTTTGAGATAGGTTCTATATTAGTTGGTTGTTGTTGATAATAAACAAACAATGCTGTGCCGACACCGAAAAAGAGAAAAGAAACTGGAACACTTAAGATAGCATTGGTCCAAATTGCTTTAGCAGCTTCTTTTTCAGTAGATGTCGTAAGATAGCGTTGAACGACAGCTTGGTCAGTACCGTAACTAAGAATTTGTGAGAAGATTCCACCCAGAATAATTACCCAAATGCTGTCAATTCCGTTCACGAATTTCCAATCTGTATTAATCATTTTTAACTTACCTTGTTTATTTGCAGATTCAATTATTGTTGAAAATCCACCATCTACTTGGCCTATGATAATGATCAATGCAATGAGTGCTCCTCCGACTAAAACTATTGTTTGAATTACGTCAGTCCAAATGACTGCTTCGATACCTCCGAGTACTGTATATATGGTGCTTAGGATACCCATTGCAATAATGCAATACTGAACATCCCAGCCTGTCACTGCAGATAAGGCTAGAGCAGGAAGGAGAATAACGATGCCCATGCGAGCGAGTTGAAAGATAGCAAAACTTACGCTGCCTAATTTACGAAGTCCTGAGTCAAAACGCATTTCAAGAAATTCGTAGATACTTGTAATACCCAGTCGTCGATAGAATGGTAGAAAACAGTAAATTATGAATGGTGCCATGATAGGGATAAACATATTGAAAATAAACCATATCCAGTTATTGGCGTATGCTTTTGCCGGTAGGGAGAGATATGTTATTGCGCTTAGCATGGTAGAGAAAATACTCAAGCCAGCGGCCCACCAGACAACTCGTTTTCCTGCAACAAAATAGTCTTCGGCAGATTTGTTCTTTCGTGAAAAATGAAAGCCAATACCAACAAGCACGACCATGTATGCGGTTAATACTAGCCAATTTGCAGTGCCAAAATTTTGTTTTTGTTTTACGAGATCGATTTTCCATATATTTGGTGTTCGAATACCAGGGCTGCTTTCACCTGAAGGTATAATAATCGAATTGCCCCATTTGACGGCCGTAGTTGTAACATGACTGCCAGTCACTACTGGGTCTAACGCATTTGGAGCAGTTGCGCTGCGGAAGCTTTCCTCAAATTTGTCGAATTGGCGCCATTTACCTGTAATGGTGTTATAAATTAAGACATCTCGACTGAATCCGATGTGGTTATCTTGAATCTTTTGTTTCTCAATATTCAATGTAGCGGCAGCTTGAGTGTTTCCAGCTTTATTAGCGGCGGTAATTTGAGAATCAAGGCTTTCGAGTGTAATAAATCTTTGTCCATTTGCTCCTCCGAAAATCAATAGACTGTTTGAGCCAACGGCAGCAGCAGTACCAGCCATAACGCATCTTGCTTGTGTATCGCCCGTGGGTTTTATGTCTTCAAGTTTTGTCCAGCTATCAGTCTTTGGATTAAATTTGTGGGCGTCATTAAGCATATGCCACTCTCCAGAATTGTCCTTCATACGGCCACTAAAGATAAAGAAACAGTCTGCGGAGCCATCGCTTTGACTGGCAGATACCAAGTGTGTTCTTTTTTTGCCATCCCAAGGAGTTTTCTTTTGCCACTTGAAATCTTCTGTTCCACGCTTTGATAAGTCGAGAGACCAAAAATTTTTAGTTGCCCCTTCGCCGCTATCACCGCCTGCTATAAAAATAGTATTACCAATTAGAGCACCTGCAGCTGCCGTAGTTTTTTTTGGAAGGCTAGGATAAGTTGTGTCTAGAGTGATTGATCCTTTTTTGTAAGAGATCGCAAAGACTTTATCTGAAAGATGTAAGGTTGCGTTATATCTTTTGGATGATTCATCCTTTACATTTTCCTTCCATTCTCCACCAATACATATGACACCATTTTTGGTGGGAATGGAAACGCCGTAACCGATTTTTTGTGGTAATGTAGTTGGTGATTCATCGATAGTATATTCTGTGCCGTTTCTCGTGATGATATAAATCTTATCGTGATAGACTTTAGGTGAGTTGTAACCTTCAGCTGTTATTCTCCAGGGCTCACCTTTTGGGAAATTAGCTCCGCCGGCTACGATGAGCACATTGTTGTGAACACCGGTGAATGGACCAGCTACACCCAACTTATCAGGAACCCCTGGTAAGGCTTTCCAACTTAGTTTGTTTTCATTCGCAAGAAGGGAAGCGCTGCTTAGCATGATTAAGAAAACAATTTGAAGGAATTTATTCATAGTTAGTTTCGATTGAGTGAAAAAACATCATGTGTGCCTTGATTAAGCAAGGCGAGTATAAAGGGGAAATGTATAAAAAAGGTTAGATCTTAACTTTGAACTTTTCCCCTTTTTTAATGGATTCGGCGAAACCGGCCATGATCTGTGGGATCTGTTCTAAATCTTTAAGACTGACGACTTCTACTGGTGAATGCATGTACCGATTAGGCAGGCTGATGAGTCCACTAGGAATGCCCCCGCGAGTCCAAAAAATAGCATCAGTATCAGTGCCGCTAGTTCCCGAGATGGCTTCATGTTGCAAGTTGATTTTTAGCTTTTTTGCTACCTGTTCAATTCGTTTGATTACCTCTGGGTGGTTGCAGTTGCCATGAGTAACAGTGGGACCATGGCTAACTTTAATATCTCCATGTTGCCGCTTGTCAACTGTTGGGTAGTCTGTGGCATGGGTAACATCCATTACTAGTGCTACTTCAGGGTGAAGCGAGTAAGCGATTTGTCTGGCACCAAAAAGGCCAACTTCCTCCATAGTATTGGCGACTGCACAGACTTCAACATTGAGTTTAGTCTTACTGTTTTTTAGCAAGCGAAGTGTTTCGGCTACTGCCCAAGTGCCAACTCTATTATCAAATGCACGAGCTATTACTAGATCATCCCTTAGAATTTCGAATTTATCGTTGAGGGTAATGGGATCTCCGACGCGAATCACCTTCTCTGCTGCCTTGCGAGAACTTACCCCTATGTCCACAAATAAATCCTGCATCTGAGGGGAGGCTTTAGCAGAACTATCACCCTTCATTAAGTGGGGAGCTACACTGCCAACAACGCCTTTTACAGGTCCTTTGCGAGTGTGGATTGTTAGCCTTTGAGCTTTAGTTATTGCTGGATTGGTGCCGCCTAGTTTGCGAACGTAAACATAACCTTTGTCGTCGATATAATTGACTGTCATGCCAATTTCGTCTGCATGGCCAGCAAGCATGAGGCGAGGCCCCCCTCCTTTGTTGAGAACGGCAACGCAGTTGCCATAAGAATCAGAGTAGGTTTCGTCCGCGAATTGATCGACATAATCAAGCCAAACTCTAAGGCCGCGTGATTCGTGTCCGGATGGGCTTGGTGTGTTGACAAGTGTCTCTAGGAATTGTAGCGAATCTTTATTCATCTGCCCCTGATTACGGGTGAGGGTTGTTTGCTTTTCAAGGCCTATTTCTTCCCAAGAGCTCTCTTATTTAAATTTAGTGTTAGCTTTTTGTTTTAATGAAATTAGTTTTCAGCTACTAAAAAATAAAAATATAATAATTATATTTTTCTTGTCAGGCTATTTGAATTCAAGAATGTTTTATTTTTATTTATCAAAATGAAGAACCGAAGTCGTGCTTTTACATTAATAGAGTTACTTGTGGTTATAGCAATCATAGCTATTTTGGCTGGTATGTTACTTCCAGCTTTAGCTAAAGCAAAAGCTAAAGGGCAAGAGGTGTTTTGTCTAAATCAACTCAAACAACTTTCACTTGCTGCTAAACTTTATTCTGGGGATAACGATGATAGATATGCTTGGACTTTTTCTCTTATTGGTAATCAACAAAATCGCAGATCTTGGTTTAATTATCTTTATGACTATCAGGAAACAAAGGCGACACTTCGTTGTCCAAGTAAAGGTTATGAGCGAAAAGAGACTCTTTACGACATTGAGAGAACTACAAATAATTATGCAGCCAATTTTCAGCTTGGGGGTTGTGATTGGCCTGGCACTTGGGAGTTTGCGTCTCTTAAAGAAAGTGACGTCCGTAGCCCTTCAACAGTAGTTTATAAAACCGACGGAGGGACTTTGCCTAAAAACACTTCCGACCCAATGCAGGCTGTAACCACTAAATCCCCAGAGAAAGCTGGCTGTTGGATTGTCCAGGATCCAGCTAGTTACACCCCATGTACTTGTGCCATGAATCCTGGTGATCCAAATTGGGGTGGTCCACATTTACGGCACAGTACCAAGAGCAATGTTAGTTTTACTGATGGTCATGCTGAGGCATTGAAGGCTTCAAGATGGTATTGGGCTAAAACGCCATGGCTTGACCCTAAAAGAGGTGGGTGAAAAGCGTTTTTCGCTTGAGGGTGGCCAAGGTAGTATGGATGCTTTTGTTGTGAGCGAAAAACGGGAGACGCCACAGTCAATTCAACATCGTAAAGGGATTGAGCAGATTGCTGCTCTAACTGCCTACGATTATTCAATGGCAAAATTGCTTGATGCCGCAGGTGTGCATTTATTGTTGGTTGGGGATTCCTTAGGTATGGTGATACTTGGTTATCCCGACACGACGCAAGTTACACTTGATGAGATGGAGCATCATGTCCGTGCTGTTGCGAGGGCAAACCCCCGTGGATTAATCATAGCGGATTTACCTTTTAAATCTTATGAAACTCCAAAACAAGCTGTGTTGTCTGCTAAACGCTTGATTGACGCTGGCGCAGAGGGGGTCAAGGCTGAAGGGGGACAAAAAATATTGCCTCAGGTTGAGTCAATTATCTCAGCAGGAATTTCCTTTCTTGGTCATATTGGCATGTTGCCTCAAAATGTTGTTGAGGAAGGAGGGTATAAAATTAAGGGGTGTGATAATGAGGAAAAAGATGCGTTGTTAGCAGATGCTTTGGCGCTTACTCAAGCCGGTGCTTTTGGTTTGGTACTTGAATTAGTCAACGCTCAGTTAGCTCATGAAATAAGCCAGAGTGTTGAGATTCCGACTATTGGAATAGGTTCTGGTAATGATTGCGATGGTCAGATTCTAGTTACGACTGATTTGCTTGGAACTTCTCCGGATTTTATACCAAAACATGTAAGGCCTGAGCTATTACTTCGAGATAATATGGTTGGCATGCTTCGTGACTGGAAAGAAAGTTTAACCAATCGAAAATAATGAGTGAATTGACACATATTGATGCGGATGGAGAGGCTCACATGGTAGACGTTTCAAGCAAGCCAGTTCAAGACCGTGAGGCAATGGCTCGTGGTGAAATATCTTTAGCTAAATCTACGCTAGATGCTATTGAGGAAGGGAGCACTACCAAGGGTAATGTTCTAGCTGTTGCTCGCTTAGCTGGGATTATGGCGGCTAAAAAAACGGCTGACCTTATTCCTCTTTGTCATCCTCTTTCGGTTACACACATTGAAGTCGATTTTGAAATTCCAGAAAGCCGAAATCGAATAATTGTTACTAGTTTGGTTCGCATATCTGCTAAAACTGGTGTCGAAATGGAGGCTTTAACAGCCGTTTCTATTGCTGTTTTGACAATATACGATATGTGCAAGGCAATAGATAAGGAGATGATTATTTCTGAAGTGAAAGTTACGTCTAAGACTAAGGGGTGAAAGTAAATAAATTGATTCGCAATATTTACTAATTATGATAGTCTTTGTAGCTATAATTGGTTGTTTTAGGTGTCTGAAAACGTGACAACATTGATTAACGAATCGCCCTGTGCTCAACCGGGTGGGGGTGGGCCGTTGACTTATGATTTTGATCGTTCGGAGTTTTGGCGATCAATCCCTTTATGGAGGGATGTAGATTCCAAAACTTTTGGTGATTTTCGCTGGCAACAGCGTAACTCGGTGACCTCCATACCAGGTATCAAGGAGGCTCTTTGTGAATTAGCTTCTTCAGCATTAATTTCTGACATTGAAGCCGGATTATTAAAGACGCCTATGAACATTCGTCTTACACCTTATATTTTTTCTCGAATTCATTGGGAGAATTTTGAGAACGATCCAATTCGTCGCCAGTTTTTGCCTTTAGGCTCCCAGTTTGTTCCAGATCATCCGCAAGTTATGGATGATTCTTTAGCTGAGGATGTAGACAAGGCTACTCCACATCTCACGCATCGTTATCCGGACAAGGCTCTATTTTTACCGATAACTCTCTGCCCTGTTTATTGTTCTTTCTGTACGCGTAGTCGTGTGGTTGGAGGAAGTACAGCAGTAAAAAGTAAGTCGGCTTATGGTGCAAAATCTAAGGAATGGGATTCTACATTTGAATATATTCGGAACCATCCTGATTTGGAAGATATAGTAATTTCCGGAGGTGATGCTTTGCTATTGCGTCCCGATCAAATCCGTCAGATTGGAAGAAACTTACTTCAGATACCAACGGTGCGTCGTATTCGTTTCGCTACTAAAGGATTAGCTATTATGCCTATGAAATTCACAAGCGACAACGAGTGGGTAAAGGCACTGGATGATGTCTGCCGTTTAGGGCGCGAAAAGATGAAAGAAGTTGCTCTACATACTCACTTTAATACTGATCGCGAAATTAGTTCTTGGACATCTGAAGCAATGAAAGTTTTATCTGATACAGGTGTGCGAGTTAGAAATCAATCTGTACTCATAAGCGGTGTGAATGATGCCTTTGATTGTTTACACTACACGACTAAGAAACTATCTAGCCTACTGATTCAACCTTATTATCTTTATTTGCACGACATGGTTCCTGGCTGTGACCATCTTCGTACAACAGTTCGTGAGGCGGAATATTTATCGAATCGACTTCAAGGGGCTATAGCTGGTTTCAATACGCCACGAGTGGTATGTGATGCTCCCGGCGGTGGAGGTAAACGAGAAATTTCTAGCTACACTCTTTATGATCAAGAGATTGGGGTATCTGCTTGGACTTCGCCCACAGCTAAACCTAATGAGATTTTTTATTATTACGATCCAATTAACAAATTGCCCGAAGATGGTAGGGTTATTTGGTCTAAACATGGCGAAATCAAAAGGCGTTTAGCCAAATTTAAGTCTGACGCCGAGTCTAAAGCTGAAGCTACCCGTACTTGACGGGTAGTTCTTAGGGTCGTTATGGTCGCTGGCCATGAGGGAAGGCTTGGAGGAAAAAAATTTCTTGGTGCCAATGGTTGTTGAACAGACTGGCCGCGGTGAGCGTGGTTATGACATCTATTCGCGATTGTTGGTTGATCGTATTGTTTTCATTGGTACACCTATTGATGATACTATTTCAAATTTGGTGATTGCCCAATTGTTGTTTCTGCAAATGCAGGACCCTAAAAAAGATATTCATCTTTATATCAACTCACCAGGTGGAAGTATAACTGCGGGGTTGGCTGTGTACGATACAATGCAATTCTTGACTTGCGATGTAAATACCTACTGCATTGGTCAAGCTGCCAGTATGGGTGCGGTATTGCTGTCTGCTGGCACTAAAGGTAAGCGTTATGCTCTGCCAAACGCACGGATCATGATTCATCAACCATGGGGGGGAGCGCAGGGTAATGCGTCAGATATTGAAATTCAGGCAGCAGAAATACAAAGGTTAAAAGATAGCCTAAATGAAATCTTAGCTGAACACACTGGTCAGAAACTTAAGAAAATAGTCGAGGACTCAGATCGAGATTATTTTATGTCGCCTGAAGAAGCCAAGAATTACGGGTTAGTGGATGACGTTGTAAAATCTCGCAAGGAAGTTGCTGGTCTAAAGGACGAAAAAAAGAAAAAAATAAAATAATTTTTTTATTTATGGCCCGTCCTAATCAAATCACTCTTTGCAGTTTTTGCGGTAAGTCGCACGCAGAAGTTCAAAAACTTATTGCTGGGCCAGGCGTGTATATTTGTGATAGTTGCATTCTGGTTTGTAAAAACGTTTTAGATAAAGAACTTAAGGATAAGGAAAAGAAAAAGGCTTTAAAGCTGAAGGTGCCAAAGCCTAGGCAGATCAAAGCTGAATTAGATCGCCACTGCATTGGTCAAGATGACGCAAAAAAAACTTTAGCGGTTGCTGTTCACAATCACTACAAGAGGATTCAATCCGGTCTTACAGCCAAGAGCGAAGGTGATGATAAAATTATCACTAGTGATAACGACGAGGATAATCAGATCGAGATCGAAAAGAGTAATGTTCTAATACTTGGTCCAACCGGTTCTGGAAAGACTTTGCTTGCTCGAACCTTAGCTCGAATGCTTGATGTTCCTTTTGCTATAGCTGATGCAACAACATTAACTGAAGCTGGATATGTTGGTGATGATGTAGAAAATATAATACTTCGGCTTTTACAGGCAGCTAATCATGATGTGAAAAGAGCGCAGATCGGCATTATTTATGTCGATGAAATTGATAAGATCACTCGTCGAACTGAGAATGTCTCTATCACGCGTGATGTTTCGGGGGAAGGGGTGCAACAAGGATTGTTAAAGATCCTTGAAGGTGCAGTATGTAATGTGCCGCCACAGGGAGGTCGAAAGCATCCACAGCAAGAGTATATCAAGTTGGATACTACTAATGTTCTTTTTATTTGTGGAGGAGCTTTTGTTGATCTCGATAAGGTTGTGGAACGTCGTATTGGCAAAAACGTTCTTGGGTTTTCTGGTGATGATAAAGCGAAAAGCTCTAACAAAGTGCTAGATCAGAAAAATATTTTGCGTCACGTTGAACCGGAGGATTTGCTCAGCTATGGTTTTATACCCGAGTTTATAGGTCGTTTGCCGGTTCATACAGCTCTTCACGAGCTCGACCAAGAACAACTTGTGAGGGTAATGACTGAGCCTAAGAATGCGCTGATCAAACAATACGCTAAACTACTTGAAATAGACGGAGTAAAATTAAATATTACTAAAGGTGCTTTGATGGTGTTAGCTAATGCAGCAATTAAGAGAGGAACAGGAGCTCGAGGCCTTCGCAGCTTGATGGAGGAATTGATGCTTGAAACCATGTATGAAATTCCGGATTCAGACGATATTTCTTCTGTTAAGATCGACGAGAAAGTCGCACTTGGCCAAGCTCAACCCATCATTCATCGCCGTCAGAAAAAAGCTGCGGCCTAATCCTAATAATGTCCAAAGGTTTTAAGTCCGGCGACTTAGTCGCTCAGCAGGTACAGCGCATTCCGCGTTCTGGAATTCGTGAGTTCTTTGAGCTTGTTCAAGGTCGCAAGGATATTATTTCTCTGGGAGTGGGTGAACCAGATTTTGTTACACCTTGGCACATTAGAGAGGCGGCCATTTATGCGCTTGAACGAGGTCGTACCAGTTATACCTCAAACTTAGGCCTGCTAAAGTTACGCGAAGTTATTAGTCAATATGTTTGCGAAAATTTTGGTGTTCGATACGAGGCCAAGTCTCAGGTGTTGATTAGTGTAGGTGTAAGTGAAGCTCTTGATCTTGCACTTCGAGCTATAATTAACCCAGGTGATGAAATTATTTATCATGAACCTTGCTACGTTAGTTACGCTCCTGGAATTTCGTTGGCGTACGGGGTTCCAGTACCCGTGCCATGTTTGGCTGAAAATGGTTTTGCAGTTACAGCAGAAGCGATTGAACAAGCTATCACTTCGAAGTCAAAGGCTTTGGTGCTTAATTTCCCTACCAACCCGACTGGAGGAACTATGACTTATGATGCTCTAGTGAGGATTTCTGACTTGGTAAAAAAACACAATTTATTAGTCATTACTGATGAAATATATTCTGAGCTTACCTTTGAAGGTGACCATATTAGCATTGCTTCACTGCCAGGTATGGCAGAGCGTACCATATTTCTGCACGGTTTCTCTAAGGCTTATGCGATGACAGGGTTTCGAATTGGTTATGCTTGTGGGCCGCCTGATTTGATCGATGCGATGATGCGTATTCATCAATACTCGATGCTTTGCGCTAGTATTATAAGTCAGGATGCTGCCGTTGAAGCTCTCGAAAATGGGACTGGACCCGCAGAAGAAATGAAGGATGAATTTAGGCTTCGGCGAAATTATATTGTTTCGGCTTATAACGACATGGGGTTGCAATGCAATTTGCCTCGGGGATCTTTTTATGCATTTCCAAGTGTGCAGTCGACAGGCTTAAGCTCAAACGATTTTGCTTCAAAACTTGTGGAGAAGGAAGGCGTAGCATGTGTTCCTGGAAATGCGTTTGGCGCATCAGGGGAAGGTTTTCTCCGTTGTTGTTTTGCTGCCGGATTTGAGCAAATTAAGGTTGCTTGCGAAAGAACATCACGTTTTGTTAAGGACCTCAAAAGTGCAGGAAGTTAATTGGTTTTTGGCTCTTTTCTGATGGGCTTCATATAAATGCTTTTTTGTTTTGCCTATGTCGACATCCAAGAAATATAGGCTATACAAATAGAGTTTTCTTCGCCGATAGAGACTTCCATGTAACGACCCTTTGGTAATTGTTTAGTTCGATCTATTCGCTCATCGATATCATCTAGCTTCCACCACGATTTACTGCGTCCAATTTGAAGTGATGGTTTTGAATTTTTGCCAGACTTGAAAATCTCATTTTCCAAGAAGGTTTTTTTCTTATTTTCTGGAATTATAATTTTAAGTGCTATTGCATCGTCGATGCCTGATCCTTGAAAGAAATAGCCTAAACCGGTGGTTCCTACTGGGAATATAATTCCGGTTCGTTTTGATACTATTTCTAATTCTCTAGAAGTAACGTAGGGTGAGACTAAATTAATATCTTTTCCAAAATCTAGACATCCATAAAAAAACGTGGCTACCATTAGGGCAGCCACATTTTTACTAAAGTTATTCATCAGTAGATTTAAACTGAAAACATCATTGGTATTATTTAATTTCCTTCAATTCGACCTCGAAAATGAGTGTTGCATTTGGGGGGATAACACCTCCTGCCCCACGTTCGCCGTAGGCAAGATTAGATGGAATGTAGAATACGGATTTGCCACCTTTTTTCATCAATTGTAATCCCTCAGTCCATCCTGGGATCACACGATTCAGTGGGAATGTTGCGGGTTGACCGCGTTCAACTGAGCTGTCAAATACCTTGCCACTGATCAATTTTCCTGTGTAGTGAACAGTTACTTGATCGGTGCTCTTAGGGCTGGCACCCGTCCCCTCAGTTAATACTTTGTAAGCTAGTCCGGATTCTGTTGTTTTGACGCCATCTTCTGTTTTTATCTTAGTTAGAAAAGCTTCACCTTCAGCTTTATTTTTTTCGTTCGGAGTCTTGATGGACGCGCGTAGCTTAGCAAATTGGGCTTCGTCGCTTTTGAAAGCATTGGCTTTTTCCCCGACACGCTTGATGCTTACCTTATTTATTTTATCTCCCTTAGCGATGGCATCGACAACATCTTGACCTTTGATAACATTCCCGAAAACAGTGTGTTTGCCGTCAAGCCATGGGGTTGCCTTATGAGTGATAAAAAATTGGCTACCATTGGTGCCTGGTCCAGAATTTGCCATCGAGAAGATACCCGGTTTGCTATGCTTCAAAGTTGAATCGATTTCGTCTGGAAACTTATAACCTGGATTTCCAGTGCCGGTCCCTTGTGGACAACCCCCTTGAATCATGAAATCTGCAATTACACGATGAAAGGCTAGCCCATCATAGTATGGTTCCTCGACAGAAGCAGGTGTTCCCCCTGATTTTGAATAATGTTTTGTGCCTTCTGCAAGTCCTACAAAGTTGGCAACTGTTAGCGGAGTTTTTTCATACTCCAACTGTCCAAGTATGGTGCCCTTTGATGTCTCGATTTCAGCGTATAAGCCGTCCGAAAGTTTGTCTTCTTGTGCCATTATGGTGTGTGAATTAAACGCAATAGCTACCGCCAAGGCGCCCTTTAAGCTGTATTTTATGTTTTCCAGCGTTTTCATAGGACGTCAGAGGGAACCCAAAAACAGCCTCTACCGCAATATTATTCTTAGTAAGGCTTCAAGATTGACCCTTGATCGTTTACGTTTTTATCTCTTGCCTGTAAAAAATGGTGACGGCTATAAACAATTTGCCTGGTTATTTCATGTCTTTTACCAAGCTTGTATTCATTTGTATTTGGTTAAGCTGTAACATTGTCAATGCAGAGGTGCGCTTCGATGTTTTTATGGGTTTTTCCGGAAAGGCTAGGAACGGTGAGTGGTTTCCTGTGACTGTTGAAATTGAAAACGATGGCCCTACCTTTAGTGGCGAAATTGAAATTAAACCTAATTCATTTAACGAACAGTCAATAAGATATAAAATTGAACTTCCTAATAACACACGCAAGCGTTTGTCTATACCAGTTTTTAACAATTCTAACTATAGATGGAATGCTAAGCTGTTAAATGATGGGAAGGTTGTTTCCAAGAATGATAATCTAAGAATTGATAGTATCCCTTGGTTCTCCAAATTGTTTGCAGCAGTTAGTGACCAACAATCTAGTGGTCCGGTTTTACCTGAGACCCGTTTTAAAAATAATAACGCTAATAGAAGATTCTCTCCTGTTGTGGTAAATATTCAGGCGGATATTTTTCCAGACAATCCTGTAACGTTGCATGGACTTAGTTCGCTTTATCTTAACTCTAAACGTGCTATTAATTTTCGAGCCGAACAAGCTAGTGCTGTATCTATCTGGGTACGTAGCGGTGGGCATTTGATTCTTGGGGTTGATCAGCCTTCAGATATTACTGGTACGCCTTGGCTTAGAGAATTACTTAATACGCAGTTTGGTTTGATACAAAATCTAGAAGTTGGGCCTCTTATTCGAGATTGGCTCAGTAATGCTGGCTATCCTGTGGGTGCTATAGATGAGGAATTTAATACAAAGTTCTTAAATGCTACACCGGTTCGACTGAAGGATGGTAAAACACTTATGAGTTTCGATGGTGAAACGCTAATAGCTAATGCAAATCGAGGTTTGGGGCAGGTGACAATTTTGGGGTTCAATCCGGAACGGGAACCGATTAGATCTTGGGAGAATCGAGCTTGGTTGTGGGCGAGATTAGCCGATATCGATTCCGAATGGTTTGTTTCCGAAAAACCACCAAGAGACTATGGACGTATGAATGTTGATGGGTTGTATGGAATGATGATTGATAGTCGACAAGTTAGTAAATTGCCAGTTATTTGGTTAATTTTGTTGCTCATTACATATCTCGTGATTATTGGGCCTGTTGATCGTATTTGGCTTAAGCGCATTAATAAACAAATGCTAACTTGGTTGACATTTCCGATATACGTTATCTTCTTCTCATTTTTGATTTATTATATTGGTTACCGTCTTCGAGCTGGGCAGCTCGAGATTAATGAACTGCATATTGTTGATGTGTTGCCAGGTGATCAAGTTGCTCTTCGAGGTAGAAGCTATGCTTCAATTTATTCTCCATCGAATAAGGATTATTTGATGGGCGGTTCTTTGGCATTAGGTGCGTTTCGCAATGAAAGCTCTAGTTTTTCCAATGGAGCTGGTAATCAGCCATTACTTATTGGTTTAAGCCCTGGTAAATTAGAAGCAAAAGCACGAGTTCCAATTTGGACCAGCCGTTTATTTAGTTCTGAGTGGGTTAGTGGTTCTGAAGTAAATATCCAAGCTTCAGTTACGAAGCAGAATAATGATACTTATCAACTTGAGATTCTAAATGGCTTGAGGAAGCCTATCGTTGGTGCTGCATTTGTGGCTTTGCAGCGAATCGTATATGACGAGTCAATAAATATTACTCCAGGTGAGAGAGGGCTTCTCGAATTAAAGCGATCTGATTCAAAAGTTCGAGATGTGATTTCGGGCTTCAGTAGTAATATTAGAAACTCTATTCAATCAAGAAACCGAGCATTTGGTAACGCTGAACTTAGTCGCATGGATCTTGGACTTATGAATATTGTCACGGGCTCATTTCCAGGGATGCTCGAACTAGAAGGTATTAAGCAATTTAAAAAGGACGTAAATCAATTTGATTCTTCAGGTGGGATGGATATCAGCGAGTACCTTGAGCGCGACGGATCTGTTTTGTTTGTGTTTGTTGAAGATCAATCTCCTATTTCGTCTACTGGATTATTTGAGTCCAAACTTCGTAAATCACATTCGCTTTATCGAATTCCCATTAAGTTACTAAATAAAGACGGTGATTTTTAATCAAAAGCAAACGAATTAAATTTTATGTCTGACGAATCTCAAAGTGTGACGCCACCAGTAACCAATGCTGCAGTTGAGACTTTTGGTCTTACGCGCCATTACGGTAATTTAACTGCTCTTAACTCTCTTGATCTGACTATTAACAAGGGTGATTTATTTGGTTTTATAGGATCTAATGGTGCAGGTAAGACTACGACTCTACGCATCTTATCAACATTTCTTTCTCCTTCGAATGGAACTGCACGTGTCATGGGTCATAACGTGGTTAAAGAGGCTGATCAAGTGCGACGTATCCTTGGATATATGCCAGATTTTTTTGGTGTTTACAAAGACATGGAAGTAACAGAGTACCTTGATTTTTTTGCTGCTTGTTATCGCATTGGGGCTTCTAAACGACAGCAGACGATTAATGATGTTCTCGAGTTGGTTGGCCTGAGCGAGAAGAAAGGTGCTCTTATAGGTGCTCTTAGCCGAGGAATGCAGCAGCGAATCGGTTTGGCGCGTGTTTTAGTTCATGACCCGCAGATTCTTCTCCTTGATGAGCCTGCCAGTGGGTTGGATCCTCGAGCACGTATTGAGATGATGGCTATACTTCAGGAGTTACAGCGTATAGGCAAGACCATCATTATTTCTTCGCACATTCTAAGTGAATTGGAAACTTTATGTAATCGTGTGGCAATAATTGAAAAAGGTGGTTTAATATATAGTGGGCCAGTTCAAGGGGTGCAAAGCCAGTTCTCAAGGAAGCAAGCCTATAGAGTTGGTGTAGCTGAAAACCTTGAAAAGGCTGCTAAGCTATTGCGTGAAAGCACTGAGATTTCCGATGTTGAACTACAGGAGGATGAAAGTCGTATACGTGTTGAGTTGATAGACCCTAAAGCAAATGCATCTATAATTGCATCCATCATTGTTAATAGTGGATTTGAATTAACTGCTTTGGAGCGGGAAGAGATGAATCTGGAAGATGTTTTCCTTCAGGTGACTCGAGGTGAGACGCAGTAGTAGTTAAACTATGAAATTTTCAATACGAGATCGTACATCAGTTTGAAATCTCTTCACAAATGCGTCAACAAATTCAGCAATGTCCATTGTGGGATCATCAATTAAGGGCTTTAGATTCATTGCATAGCTCGCCATTTGTGTCTGGTCAACAGAGTGTGAATCAAAGAATGTCGCATTGCCTCGCAGGCGGCCCTCAAGGGCTAAATCATAGCGTTTGCCTCCGGTAATTTGAGAATCAAAAATGCTGATTAAGGCGCGAACAAGATTTGGTCTGTCATTCAAATCAAGTAGCACTTTTTCGTCATCTATTAGCCAGTTGAGATCCCGCCACACTTCAACACCGTAAACCTCTTCTGGTTGTTCTTCTTTTGGGATTTCACGTAGAGCTTTTATAACAGGGATAACAACGGCTACATGTGTGTCATGTTTATCTGCTAGATTATGCGTATAGACTACTCGTGGTTTGGCTTTAGAGAAAATTGTTTTGAGGTCATTGGCATAATCGCGATTAGCTACCTCCTTTACAACAGAACTAGGATAATCAAGCTGGGTCATGAAGCTGTATTCACCAACTACTGAGGCCTTGCGCTGTTCATCGGCGCGGACAGCGCGCATTTGTTCGTCGGTGTAATTAGTGTACTGATTGGCTCTTGAACTACCTGCGCCGTTTGTAACGGTTATGCCTCCAAACCATTGCTCCTTCGACTGATAACAGGACAAAATGCCATGCAAAGCCATTACCTCGAGATCGTCCTGATGTGCTCCAATTCCCATATGTGTTGTGCGGCTGAAGGCCTCGCTTTCTTTGGATCCATCTGGAATAAACAAGTCGGCACTGGTATTGGAGAATGAAATCATAGGTTTATGTCTTACTTATAAAAAGGGCAAATAAAATAATTATAGGTCAAACTAAAGTTCTTTAAGTGTTGATTTTTGGCAAGCTTGCTGCCGCAACCGCTTGCCCAACACGTTTGCTTTTTTCGTCTGGTAATTGAAGTTTAATCTTGGTGGCCAACTCTGGGAATTCTTCGTTCAAAACATCGGTTGCTTTGGCTATGATTTGTTCGCCGCCGCGACCTGAAGTTACTCGACCAAGAGCCAGTAGATGGTTGAAATTATAAAAATCTGCATATAATCCGAGCGCGTAGCCAAGGCAGATTCCTATGTCATCAAAAATAATAGGCACCTGCCTGTCTCCGGCCTCATGCAATTTTTGAATATGTTTAAGCTGAATTGCTGGGTGAGCATCAGGCAGCTCTATACCAGCCAATTTTGCTAGCCTCACCACTCCTTGTTGCGAGAAATATTGCACTCCACATCCTACATCGCCGGACCATTCATCTACCGGACCGCTTGAGTGGAAATCTATTGGCGAAAATGCTAGTTCATTTAACCAGCCAGTAATACGACCATTTTGATCAAGGAATCCAACTGCTTGACTGGAGCCCATTGCTAAGCCAAGAACTCCATTTTGTTTCAGTGACATCGCCCCTGCCAAAGCAGTGACATCGCCATCGTTGGATACCTCGAAGGGCACATTCCATTCTTCGGCAAGGCTTCTGAAAATTGGTCGTACTTTTTCTGTGAACAAGTTGCTTGGAACATTCCTAAATAGAGATGCTACTCGTGGTTCATTATTGATAATAATTCCAGCTGAACTGCCACCTATCGCATCAACGCGTGGAAGTTTCTCTGCGGCCTGCTTCAGTCCCTCGTTGATTTTATTGCGATGCCAATCCGGATCAGGTTCCACACGTGGGTTCCATGGTATTTCTGTTGTAAATACTGGTTCGCCATTTTTTACAGCTGCTAATTTGTAATCACTTGCTCCAAGGTCAAAGCCGATTCTGCAACCATCTAAATGTCCACCAATTGCTTTCGATGCATCGTTAGGTTCAATTTCACATGAAGATAAAGACTCGAAAACCAGGGGTGAACCGAAAGCTCGCTCCATCATGTTGGAATCAAAGGCTCTTGGTCCGTTTTCGTTATAAATTTCTGCCAAATATTTTAACAATATGTCGCTACCATCACTACTATGAACTCCTATCCGACTTGCACCTTGTTGCCAAAGAAGAAACTTACAAATTCGCTCAACTAAGCGTTTGATTTCTCCATGTTTATCGTTTTTTGGATCTGGCACCATAAATTGGTGTACAGAGAGATCCCCTGGGAATCGTTCAAGTGAAAAGGTCAATTTAACCGAAGGTGTGCCATCAGCAATTAATTGACGTGATTTTTTTAATACTAATGAAAGGGGCGTGAATTCGGGATCTAGTTTTGGTGAAAACTTAGCTCGAATGTCACTTAGTAAAGAAATGGTTCCCATTAGTGGCGGCAACATAAAAACTGTAATCTGTCATGGCAAGAAATAGATATAATGCTTTTGAATAAAACGGGTTTGATTTTTATTTTTTGCGAATACCCCAAGCGGCAATAACTCCTCCAATTGCTCCTGAAAGATGCGCTTCCCACGAGATATTTTCAGCCATGTTGCTATTAATAATTGGTGGTAATGCGCCAAAAAGAATTCCCTGATAGAGAAAGAGCACAGCTCCACTAATTATTGCAGAGACCCAACTTCGTAAAAAAAAAGACGCAGTGCTTAAGAATGTAACTAAGCCAAAAATGACTCCACTTGCCCCAATATGATTTGAGCCAGCTCTTCCAATTATCCACGTGCCGACCCCGCTTAAGAACCAAATCAAAATAAGTGATCGCCATGGCTTGTAACTTTGGTTTGAAAAAAGTAATCCGAGAAGAATGACCATAGGGAATAGGTTAGAAATATAGTGACCAAAATCAGCATGCAATAATGGGGAGCAAAGAATGCCATCTATACCAGACAGGCTACGTGGAATAATACCAAGTCGTTCAGAAAAAAAGTCACCTGTTATAATGTCAAGGGTCAGTACTGCGCCAACCGCAAGCATGAAAACTGCTGATCGAATGAATCCTTGAGTAATCATTATTTGCCCCCAAGTTCCATAAACTGGTTAATTAATTTTCGTTCTTTTTTTGAAGGTCTACCTTGGAATTTGTTTTCATTACGATTCCTAATTGCTTTATGATACTTTTCCAATTCCTCTTTGGGGGTAATGTCCTGGGCAAAGTTTTCCACTAGTTTTGCCCCGATTCTTCGTTCTGTAAGATTGATAACTTCAAGTGAGCGAATAATTGGACTCTGACGTACTTTTACTATATCGCCAATCTTAATAGATTTAGCGGCTTTTATAGTCAGGTCGTTTAGTTTGATTTTTCCTTTTCTACAGGCTTCTGAAGCTTGGCCGCGTGTCTTGAAAAGACGGACAGCAAATAACCACTTGTCTACTCGTACCTCATCAAGTTCAGTCATTTTAGTCTGAAGGGGAATTAACTGAACTTATAATGTTATTAGATCGGCTACTTGGGCGACGTCTTTGTCTCCTCGACCAGATAGATTAGTAATAATTATTTGATCCGAGCTCATTTTTGGTGCGGATTTAATTACCTCTGCTATTGCGTGACTGGACTCAAGTGCAGGAATGATTCCTTCAATTTTGGCTAATGTTTGGAATGCTGAAAGTGCTTCATCGTCGGTTGCGAAAGTATATTCAGCGCGTTTGATGTCTCGAAGCCATGCATGTTCTGGTCCAACAGCCGCGTAATCGAGTCCTGCCGATACACTTTTAGTTAGTTGGATTTGGCCATCTTCGTCTTGTAAGACAAATGATCGAGTTCCTTGAAGCACACCTAATCCTCCGCCTTGAAAACGTGCGGCGTGTTTACCTTCGATAATTCCTTCTCCACCTGCCTCAACTCCAGTCATCATGACGGTCTCGTCATTTACGAATGGATAAAACAAGCCTATTGCATTCGACCCCCCACCAACGCATGCAATTAATCGGTCCGGTAGACGTTCTTCTTGTTCAAGTATCTGGCGCCTAGCTTCATCTCCGATGATCCGTTGGAAATTTCGGACCATCATAGGATATGGATGAGCACCATAGGCGGTGCCAAGAATATAGTGAGTGCTGCGAACGTTGGTTACCCAGTCTCGCATAGCTTCGTTTACTGCTTCTTTTAGCGTTTTCTGCCCAGTATCAACAGGAACTACTTTTGCACCTAGCATACGCATTCTGAATACGTTGAGTGATTGTCTCTTGCAGTCAACTGCTCCCATGTAAATTATGCATTCGAGACCAAACATTGCCGAAACTGTCGCCGTGGCAACGCCGTGCTGCCCTGCACCAGTCTCAGCAATAATACGTTTTTTTCCCATGCGTTTGGCCAAAAGGATTTGGCCCATAGCATTGTTAATTTTGTGTGCTCCTGTATGTAGTAGATCTTCTCGTTTCAGGTAAATTTTTGCTCCACCTAGATCTTTGGTCAGGCGCTCAGCATAATAAAGTGGGGTAGGGCGACCGCAGAACTCTTTTAAATAGTAATTTAGCTCATTCTGAAATTCAGGATCCTGTTGTGCTCTGAAATACTCGTCTTCAAGCTCCTGCAATGGTTGCATTAGTGTTTCAGGGACATAGCGCCCCCCGAATTCACCAAATCGTCCCTTCGCGTCCGGGAGTACTTTTTCAGCAACCGTTTCCATGCACGAAATGTTCGGTTAAAACTAGCTCTTGGCCAAGGAGCAATTTTAGCCGAGTTGTGTTCCTACAGGAAGTGGATGCCCAGCCAGGAATGCTTCAGCGGCCAATCGTTTGCCTCCATCCTTTTGTAATTTGCTAATTCTCAGTGATTTTTGCCCGCAACCGACGATAATACCCTCAGCATTACTTTGAGCAATAATTCCTGGAGCAAGTCCTGATGAGTTAATTGGTTCGACTTCAATAAGTTTAATTAATTTTCCTTTGTAATGGGTAAATATCCCAGGCCAAGGGGTAAATGCTCGGGACTGATTCCATATATCTGTTGCTGATTTGGTCCAGTCAATTTGTCCCATATCACGTGTGATCTTTGCAGCGTGTGAGGATTCAGAGTTGTCTTGAGGGGAAGCTGTGATGGTGCCTTTGACGTATTTAGGAATTGTTTCAACAAGTAATTTTGCCCCCAAATCTGCTAATCTATCGTGCAACGTCTGTGCATTATCGTTTGATTTAATAGGTGTTGCTACTTTGCTAATCATTGGGCCTGTATCAAGACCAGCTTCCATTTCCATAATCGTAACACCGGTTTCTTTTTGTCCATCTAGAATGGCTCTTTGAATTGGGGCTGCACCTCGGTAAAGAGGTAATAGTGATCCGTGTACATTGATGCAGCCGTATTTTGGTAAATCAAGTACTGCCTGCGGCAAGATTTGCCCATAAGCAGCAACGACAATTAGTTCAGGATTGAGTTCATTTAAAAAAACAAAATCATTTTTTAGTCTAAAAGGTTGATGAACGCTTAGCTTCCGGTTTTCAGCTTCCACCTTAACAGCGGGTGGGTGTGGGATTAATTGGCGTCCTTTTGGACGATCTGGTTGAGTAACTACTCCAATCACATCGATCATAGTTGAAGCGTCTAGTGCAGCTAGACTCGGGCAAGCAAATCCTGCAGTCCCCATGTAAACGACTCGTATTGGCTCAACCACAATTATAGAATTACTGATCTTCCAGTTTTGCAAGTACCTCAAGAGAATCTCTCAAAACGTGAACTGGAGACTGGGTCGAGTCGATAACATGAACCAAAGTCTCGCCATAATGCTCGAGCACCGGTTTAGTTTCATCTTCATATACTTTTAAGCGAGTTTTGATAGTTTCAAGATTCGCGTCATCGAGTCGGTTTTGACGAAGTGCCCTTGCCTGAAGTCGTTCAACCATCCTATCAAGGTCGGTACAATATAGATTAAGAATGCCCACAACATGAATTATATCCTCAAGAAGTTTAGCTTGATTCACATTTCTTGGGATGCCGTCAAGTAGAAGAGTATCTGTTTCAGGGTTAAATTGTCCATTACGAGAACGATTTTCGATATCGTCTCTCCAAAGATTGATTGTTGGTTCATCTGGGACGAGGTTGCCATGCGAGGCATAGTCTAAGAACAATTGCCCAATCGGGTTTTGTATACGAAGGTTGCGAAATAAATCACCGCTCGAGACGTGAAGATAGTTTGGAATTTTTCCTAAAATCTTTCCTTGGGTGCCCTTGCCAGCACCAGGTGAACCGAAAAGAAGTATGGTTCTTAATTTCATTCCTGATTATTTTTTTAGATGGAGTTTATGTATGAACTATTTTGGACGAAGATCGACGGATCCAACTTCACTAAAGGCAATTTTTTGTTCCTTCCCATTAAGTAGTTCCATATGCAAATCGGAGCCTGAAATGCGTTTCACTCTTTGGCCGACGTATTCACGTTTTCCGGTTTTAATAGCCAGTACCATTCCACGTTCTGAAGTGCCCAATACAGACTTGAAATAATTAGGAAAGTTATTTTGAAAAAACGATCTATCAAAGCGAGTTTCATCGCGACTCCATGACTGTGGCTCGGTGTTAGTTTGTTTTTTTGGGCCACTTTGTGCGAAGCTCATCTTTTTTGCTTCTGGTAGCATGCCCGCTACTGCGCCACCTCCGGTGTCGGACATGGTTGCTCCCGCTGGAGCCTCTGCTTTCTCTTCATAATAGTCATCGTCTTCTTCGCTTTCTTCGTATTCGTATTCTGTCTTGGGTTTTACAAGAAACAACAATGGTCCTATGATAGGCAATACAAATGAAATACATGCTGCCAAAGCAACATTAGATTCTTTAAATGACGCTACTCCCATGCCAGCCACCAAACTTCCAATCGCGATTGCCACTAATAGTCCGATCCCTCCCGGTGAGCTGTAGGCAGCCATTTTAGATGGTATTGTTTCAGGTTGGTTTGGAATATTTGGTTCTGATAAATTTTTAACTGCTTTGGGATAATCGCTCTGCTCCATTTCCGAATCTTCCGGAACAATGAAGGGTTCCACAAAATAATCTGCGCCAATCCAACCTTTGGTTGTTTTTACTCCGTATCTTTTTCTATCAGTTTGACCAAGTTTTCTGATTTTTTTAAGGCTGTCCTGATCAAGTTGCATCCAATTCACTCGCTTAGAGAAGCCGCCTACATCAACACTTACCACTATACCGTCCTCATCCACATCTGATACTGCGCCTTTGAGGATGTCACCGTTGGTTAGTCCAATTTCTCCTTCGGCCAGTTTTCGTGCTTCCTTTTTCTGAGCCTGACTAACATCACCGCCACCGGCTTTTATTTGCGTACTAGCCATGGTTACCTGCATAATTGCCTGCATTGTTGCCATATTAAACTGCTCTGGGGTTTTGGCTTTCTTTACGCGGTTCAACCCACTGTTAAGGGCTT
>SHAK01000060.1 GCA_004213515.1 Limisphaerales bacterium
CTGTTTATTATCCTTTTAGCCCGTTTTCCTAGTTTGCCTCCCCCAAGTTGTACTTGCCCAAAAAACGGTTGGTTCTTTTTGCGCCCTTTCCAGCAATCTCCAGCAATCAATGCCGACGGCCCCCATCCTTTTTTGGCAGGTATTATGTCATACATTTCTTCAGTATTATGCTTAAAGTTATAGTCGTCCTTGCCACCTTCGTTGAATGTCCAATAACCAGCTTTTCTGAATATTTCAGGTAATGTTTTAACCCCTTTGGGTAGGCGAATATCATCGAAGACTGGCCCTAGATTTTTGCCACGGAAAACAGCCCTACCACTCCTGTGGTTATGAATACCTAAGCTAGTCTGCATTGCTCCTGTGATAATTGATGAACGAGTTGCTGAACAGACGCCAGCAGGAGTGTAAAAACGTTCAAATTGAATGCCGTTTTTAGCTAGATTATCGATGTTAGGAGTCTGGATGATTTTGTCTCCGTAGCAACTAAACCAACCACTGACATCTTCTAGGTAAATCCATAGAATATTTGGTTTTTTAACTGCTTGCGTTTGGTTAGTGATTCCAAGAATTAAGAAAATTAAAAACAGTGATTGTTTCATTTGAATTAAAAAATGACATTTAATATTCACTTAAACAAGCCCTTCATTTAAGCACTCATTAGAGTGTCTCTGTTATTCAACTGTAAGTGGTCCATCAAAATGAGTGAGACTGATCACTTCTGATTTGGCTATGTGAGGGCCATGTTTTTCCCCTCTGGGTGCGAAGAACAATGTTCCCGGTGAGTATACTGTATCGGATTCTTCCCATTCACCAGAAATTATATAAGCCCATTCGTTAGCTATGGGATGTGTGTGTGCAGGGACTTTTGTGCCGGCCTCAAATTTACGAAGAACAACAATACCACCCGTTTTTTCATCCTTGTGTAATATCTTAAGTTTCACACCTTCATAGGGCCCTAAGATCCACTCTTTTTCATCTGCTTTTAAAATATACTGAAACATTATTCCTCCTGAACCGGATTTGTAAGCCTTCCTATACCCTCGATCTCAATAGTTATTTCGTCTCCATCTTTAAGAAGAACAGGTGGGGTGCGTGCAAAGCCTACTCCATGTGGAGTGCCTGTGAGGATTACTGTGCCGGCAGCTAGCTTAGTACTGCCACTTAGGAACTCTATTAATGTTGGTATATCGAATATCATATCGTTTGTGTTCCAGTCCTGCATTACCTCATTGTTAAGAACAGTCTTAATGTTAAGAGCGTTTGGATTTGCAATCTCATCGGTGGTTACTATTGATGGTCCAAGTGGACAAAAAGTGTCGAAAGTTTTACCGCGACACCACTGTCCTCCTCCTCCATTTTTTTGCCAATCACGCGCACTGACATCGTTTGCGCAAGTATATCCAAGCACGTAATTTAGTGCGTTTTCTTTAGAAACATTTTTACAGTCTTTTCCAATAACGACAGCCAATTCACATTCGAAGTCGACTGATTCGCTTTTGAGTTTGCGGGGTAATAAAATAGGATCTCCTGGGTTTTGTGCAGTGCTTGGCATTTTCATGAATAGCACTGGATTTTCTGGTATTTCTGCTCCGCCTTCTTCGGCATGCTTTCTGTAATTAAGGCCGATACATAAAATCGAAGAAGGTTTAACCGGAGTAAGTATTTTTTTGACGGAAGCTACCTCACTGGTTTCCTTGTAATTACTAAAAATGCAACCTTCGATTCGATTAATAGAACCATCATCTTTTTGAGATCCAAATTGGAGTTCGTCTTGATCATCTAAAAATCGGATAATTTTCATCTTTGAATTGGACTGAGACAAATTAACAACATTGTCGAGTGCTACAAGAAAAAGCCTTAAATCATCAAGCTAGCCAGTGAGTATTAAGTCCAATTCTCTTATCTAGATCTCGCATTTTACTGACGACGTCCGATGGCATTTTTATACCCTTTGATAAGGCTTTTTCTCGCCGTTCCCACTCCATTTCGCCAGGAACCAATATATGTTCGCTTTCATTGACACTTGGGGAATTATGAATTTCATCAATTAAGTCATCTACGCGCTGAAAAAATTTATTTAAAGGCATCATTACTTCTGGATTAATTACAATGAATGCGGCTCCGTGACCGGTCGGTTTAGTCTGGTCATCGAAAATCCAATTTAACACTTGCCAGCTAATACTTGCTCCCGTCAATACGCCAGCAAGATTTTCATGAAGTAGTGCCATTCCGTAGCCCTTGTGTCCGGTCATTGGGGCCAGTGCTGCTTTCAGTGGGTAGAGAGAGCCATCTGTCGTTGGATTTCCATTTGAGTCGATGATCCAATTTGTTGGAATTGTTTCTTCACGATCAAATGCAGCATAAACTTTTCCGGCGGCTACGGTACTTGTAGCTATGTCGAGTAAGATAGGAGGATGTTTTGAAGCTGGAATTGAGTATGCTAGAGGATTTGTGCCCATTATCGCTTTTTTTGATCCAGGAGCACAAACACTTGGAATATCGTTAGCCATTGCTAGGCCAATCATGTTTGCCTCTGCTGCCATCGCCGGATATACCCCTGCAGCTCCAAAATGACTGGTATTTCTTACTCCAACGTAGGCAATCCCAGCTGATTTTGCTAATTGGATTGCCTTGTTCATTGCGAAGTTACACCCAATTTGTCCTGCTGCATTATCTCCGTCTACAATTGCCCATGCTGGACCTTCGCTGGCTATCTTAGGCTTTCCTAATGGATTAGTTCCTCCTGCTTCAATTCTAGCGATGTAGTCGCCAAGTAGTTTATTTCCATGCGTAAAAGTTCCCCAGCTGTCTGTAAGCACTAATTTATCTGCAATTGTTTGGGCATCCCCTTTGTTCATACCAATTGAAGTTAATGCTGCCATAGCATAAGAGTGCAGGTCATTAATAGAAACTGTGATTGGACTAACCATTGTTCTATTTTTTGCGTCTAGCTTTGGATGCCTCCTTGGCCGTTCCCCATTTAGCCCGACGGTCCCTTTCATGCTTGGATCGATTAGAATCTAAATATTTACCTATGATGACTGGTTCATGTGACGCCTTAGCAAATGATTTCATTTTAGCCAGTACATCTGGATGCTTTACAGCGATGTTTGTAGTTTCGCTGATGTCTTTATTTAAATCATATAGTTCCCAGGCGCGATTTGGTTTAGTTTGTATTGCTTTCCAATTTTGTTTTCTTACTGCGATTTGGCTACGAAATTCCCAGTATAACATTTCATGTTTTTCTTGTTGCCCTTGGTTCAATAACGTAGGAAGTATCGAGATTCCATCAATATCGTTTGGTGCCTTTGCTCCTGTCAATTCAGCTAAAGTAGGAAGAACATCAGGTTGATAAAAAATTAAATCATTCACTTGGCCTGAATTAATTCTTCCAGGCCAACGAACTAGGTAAGGAATTCTTAATCCACCTTCAAATAGATTGCCCTTACCCCCTCTAAATTCTACTCCTGTTTTTGGATTTACATTTGGTCCAAAAAATCCTCTGGGACTTTTTTTACTACGAAAACGATCTTGCCCTCCATTATCACCGGTGAAAAATACAATAGTGTCTTTTTCAAGATTTAATTCCCTCAATAAATTAAGAATTTGGGCGACATTATAGTCTACCATGCTAACCATGGCTGCATAGTTCTTTATGTCTTGTGATATAGATGGATCTTTAATCCATTCATCATTTTCATATAATTTCCAAGATGGATCATTCTTTGGAATATCGTACATGCCATGAGGAGGAGTGATTGGGAAATAACAGAAAAATGGCTTATCTTTTTTTTCACGAATAAAGCTGAGCCCTGCCTCCATAATTTGATAATGAGAATATGTTTGGCCTGAACGCCCTCCTTTGTTTCCTTTAAGCTCAACTTCAATGCTATTACGAATAAGATAAGACGGATAAAATGAATGTGCATGAACTTGATCGTAGTATCCGTAAAATAAATCAAACCCATGTTTCTCTGGTACCCCTGTAGAATCTCTCCCTCCACACCCCCACTTGCCGAAGCCTCCAGTTTCATAGCCGATATTCTTAAGCATTGAAGCGATTGTAGTTTCGTTTTCACGTAAAGGTGTTCCTCCATCATTGGCCCTAATTGAAGCATGCCCAGCATGTTTTCCGGTCATTAAATTACATCTTAGAGGTGCGCATACCGGTGCGCCGGCGAGTGCTGATGTGAACCTGATTCCTTCTGCTGCGAATTTGTCTATATTTGGTGTTTTGATATACCGATTGCCCATGTGGGATAATTCATAATAGGCGAGTTCATCAGCCATAATATAAACTATGTTTGGATTTTTTGCTGCGGATATATTTAAAGTATATATCAACAAAAAAAATGACGCTAAATAATATCGAAAGAGCATAAAAAAATCATATATTTATGATTTTTTTTGGGAAACTAAAAAAAACATCATTCTTATTTTGTTTATCTTTTATGAATTGATTTTGTATTCCTGAATAGGTAGATTATACGCATGTTTTTGCGTGTTATGGTGCTTGCCCTTATTGGGCAGTTATCTCTCTTAGAGATTTCTGCGGATGATTCTATAAAGCCTTGGCTTACTATTTTTGGAAAGCCTCTCAAGACTTTAGAATTACCTAAAGATAAAGTCGCTCTTTCATTGGTGGAACTGGGTAGAACCTTGTATCATGAAAAGAGACTTAGTCGTGATAATTCCATTTCATGTAATTCATGCCATGATACTAAGGCTTTCGGTGTTGATGGAGAAAAGTTTTCAGTTGGTTTTAATAATCATTTAACTGGTAGGAATTCTCCTACTAGCTTTAACGCCTTTATGCATGTTTCTCAGTTTTGGGATGGACGTGCCCCAACAGTTGAAGAACAGGCAAAGGGCCCTATTCTTGCTGGTGGTGAGATGGCGATGCCCTCAGCCGAGGCTGTTGTTAAAAAAATTAACGGCATAAAAGGTTATAAAGACCTTTTCGAGGCTGCTTTTCCAAATAGTTCTCCAGCTATTACATATGACAATGTTGGTAAAGCAATTGGGGCTTATGAGCGACTCTTTGTCACTCCATCAAAATTTGACAAGTTGCTTGCTGGAGAATTATCAGCTCTAAATGAAAAACAAAAGAGAGGCCTTAAAAAATTTGTAACTAGTGGTTGTGTAACTTGTCACACTGGTAACCTTTTAGGAGGGAATATTTATCAGAAGTTGGGACTTGTGAAGCCTTGGCCAAATCAAAAGGATCAAGGGCGTTTTGCTATCACCAAAAAAGAACAGGATAAAATGTTTTTTAAAGTTCCAAGTCTTAGAAATATTGAGAAAACGGGACCATATTTTCATGATGGTTCATCCGAAAAATTAAGTGAAGCTGTTGAAGTTATGGCTAGACATCAGTTGGGCAGAGAGTTTTCCAAGGAAGAGATTTCTGATATTGTAGCATTTCTCAAAACATTGACTGGTAAGCTTAACCCAAGCATAGCGGCATATCCTGAGAAGTTTCCTGATTAATCATAATGCGTTCAGTATTTAAAATTTTGAAATAAGTTTTTGTTTACTTTAAGAGGTCGTGAGTTGGCCATTTGGTGATTTTATCAGCAGCTTTGTGAACAAGTGGATCTATTTTTGATGCAGGCTTTTTATTGTCCTTAGTTAAATTTGTATTAAAAAGAACTGACCAACAAAGCCCGTCGTGGCGTATTACTAAAATGCTTGAAGTGCCAGAGAGTAACCCAGTGTGCCATTTGTTGGATTTACCATTTCTCACAGGCCGAACCGACCATCCATAGCCGTAATATGTTTCATCGGGTTGATTTTTTTTATCGTTTCCAAAGTGGCCTTTTTCAGGTCTTTCAATCATAGCCTCGATCATTTTCTTTTTGAGGATATTTGAATGTTGGTAGCGGTCGACTGCAGAAGCAAATTTGACAAGGTCTGTCGCTGTTGCAATCCACCCTCCCAGCGAGTCAAAGCTTTCTAAGGACCAAGCTCCGTAAGGCCAAAGGACTTTTGCTCCTATCGATTCTCCAGTGACAGCGATGCCGTATCTTTCTCCTTTAGGGTAGTATCTTACTTCATTTTTAAGTCGGTCAGGGAGGAGTGTTTTTCCTAGTTGCATTGATTCTATACCAATTGGTTTAAGAAATTCGTTAACCATATATTGTTCATAGCTTTGATTACTTATTTGTTCAATCACTCGACCTAGCAAGCAATACCCTAAATTTGAATAGTTATAGTTTTCGCCAGGGTTAAAGTCCAATGGCCAGCCCATCATAAACCGTATTACATCATCTTGCGATGCAGGCGGTGTTTTGCCGAGTGCTGTTGAGATATCAATAGAATGAAATAGTGGGTCAATAGTTTCTTTACGATTCCAACCACCCTGATGCCGAAGTAAATGTGAGATGGTGATTTGTTTAAGGCGTGGGTCAACTTTAGCTCCTTGAGCTAAATGTGGTTTATGCGGAAGTAGATCAAAAACTGACGTGTCTAGACTTAGTTTACCTTGTTCTACCAGTTGGAGAATAGCCACTGCAGTAAATGGTTTAGAGATGCTAGCAATTCTAAATAAAGAATCGGGTCGGACAGGTTCTCTTTTCTTGAGATCGCCATAACCAAATCCTCGAGCGTAAACCAGTCGTCCATCTTTAGCTACAGCAAGTGACGCTCCAGGTATTTTATTATCTGAGACAAACTTTTCCATTAATTCATCAAATGGTTTGAGTTCAGAAAATATTTTACCCCTAGAAACAATATTTTTCGTTTCCTCGGGGTATACTTTTAAGTAAGCAGAAGTAAGAAGTATCAATGAGATTAATGTGTTTTTTCGGATGAACTTCATTTTATTGTACAAGCAATTTGGGCAAATGTTCTTTATGAAACAATACCTTAGTTTTCCTTGGCGGTTGACTGAACCGGTTACACATGATCATTCTCTTTTTGAAATTGATCTCTCACATGAAAAAGAACGCTCAAAAAAGAATCTCCATGCTAGCTGGATTTACTCTTATCGAGCTATTAGTTGTAATTGCCATCATTGCAATTCTTGCTGGTTTATTACTGCCTGCCTTGGCTAAGGCAAAAGATAAGGCAGTAGGTATTAGCTGTATGAATAACGTTAAGCAAATGGGGTTGGCCCTGATGCTATATGAACAGGATACAGGCCAAGTTCCTCGATGCTGGCCGAGGTTTCCAACTGCGAATGGTGAAAAACTATGGTATTATATGATTCAACCTTATCTGGGTAAGGATGTAGACGATTTTGGTATGGGGGTGTTTATTTGTCCGGGAACCTCAAAGCGTAAGAAGACAAAAGATTGGAAGGACGTTTACAACTACGCCATGAATTCAAAGTTTCAGGGTGGTAGTCCTTGGGCAATGAGGCCAAATGGAACGTTTAAGTTGTCTTCCCTTGATAATCCTTCGGGCACTATCTTTGTAGCAGATATAGATGGCTATAATTCATGCCTTTATCCTGATGAAAACGATAGTGGAGGAAAAATTAATAGTGGCAACGTTCTATACCGACATAGTGGAGGCACTGAAAAAAGTTCTTTTTATATGGGAGCTTCCTCTCGAGCTCAATTTGGCACAGCGAATTCAAATTACTTTGATGGCCATTCCGAGCCGCTAAAAACGCGTGCTCCTGAAGAACTCTTTAGAATTAAAAAGAAAAAAAGATAGAAACAGGTTTATGGTTTTTGCATCCATAAAAAAAGTCTTAGTATTATTTGTAACTTTCGATAATCCCTTTTTATTAAGACTCTTAGAATAGCTATATTTTTTTGAAATATGATAAAAATAATTGCTTCTATCGCGTGCGTTTGCAGAAAAGTTAATTATGATGAATAAAGAAAAAATAGTTTATTTTAAAATTTATTTAGTTTTATTGGTTTTTTTGTTTGCTGTTTTTCCTGAGATTAAGGGAGAGCTTAAGACAATAAAAATTACTGGAAAGATTTCAAAAAAAGAAATCACTTTTGATTTATATCTTCCAGGAAATTATAAAAAAAATGGAGCAGGTTATCCTGTTATTTATAATCTGCATGGCCGAGGAGGATCTCACAAGAGTGGCGAAGCTTTTCGTGTGCCTATGGAAAAAGCTATTGCTGATGGAATACTTCCGCCTGTCATTGCTGTTTATCCTGACGGTACGAAGAATGCTTGGTATGCGGACTCCAAGAACCAATCTGTACTAATTGAAACCAATATTATAAAAGAAATAATACCATGGATAGATGCCAATTATAATACTAAGGCATCTAGGGGGTTTCGAGTTATTCAGGGGTTCTCCATGGGAGGATACGGAGCATCTCTGTATGCTGTGAAATTCCCTGAGCTATTTAGTGTTTGCATTAATTATGACGGGGGTATGTGGAATTGGGATAACATGCTGAGAAAGACTAGAAAATGGAAACCAGTGGCTCCGGTATTATTTGATAATGATAAGAATTATTATGATAGGAATTCATCTCCATGGACTTTGGCTTCGGAAAATAGTGATAAAATTAGAGGTAGAGTACAGTTTCGAACTTTGGTTGGTTCATTAGGACCAGGGCTTCAGAAATGGCGAGACCATATTGATTCACTCAACATTAAAATGGATTATATCGAGACTAAGTGTAGGCATGACCTGAAGTGTCTGCATGAAGTGTCTGGAAATGGAAGTTTTCGTTTAATGGCTGAACAATTTGCAAGGGCTATCGAATCTGAGAATAAGAATCAGGAATAGAGTGCGTCGTAAAAACAATAAAATATGAGTCTTTCTATACTGCGTTTTTATTAAGTATTTTTAATTATCATGGTCAAATTTGAATACATTCGAAACTTTTTTTATTTGGCTACTACTGCGTTGTTATCGTTTATTGATTTTGTGTTTCCAGTGGGTGCTATTTCTTCAATATCTTCTGAAACAAAAGAAAAGGCTCAAGGTTATTTTGAGCAATACTGTTTTGATTGTCACGATTCGGAGACGAAGAAGGGCGACATAGATTTAACACAAATGCTGACTAGTAATGGTACTTATGATTTGGAGTTAGTGTTTGAAAATTTGATTACAGCAAAGATGCCGCCGGCTAATAAAAAAAAACCAAATGAAAAGCAAAGATCAGTTATGCTTAATTTGCTGGCTAAGCGACAAGAGTCAACTTCGCCCGAAAAATTTCGACGTATCACTCGGCATGAGTTCGTTCATTCAGTAAATGATTTACTCAGGATTAAACTGAACCTAACCGGAGACATTCCAGAAGACAGAGGCACTCATATTTTTGATTCAAATCGAAAAGTTCAGTTTACGAGTGAGATGTTAAAGGCATATTTTAAAGCTACGGATGACATGCTTGAATTTGCGTTGCCAGCAAAGGGTTTTGAGCCAGAAAGAATTTGGGTGACGAATAAGATCAAAGACAGCCACGAATCGTACAATATCTATAATAGGCCTTATGAAGATGGCATTTTATTTTCTTGGACGCGCGCTAACAATGGTAATAGTTATTCGTTTTTTTATGACCATTTTGAGCCACCGGTAAGCGGGTGGTATGATCTGACTTTTGATGCTAAGAAGATTGGTTCATTTCCAGAGGATATAAGCCTATTAGTGTTTGCTGGTAAATATTTTTACGCAGATGATCGCCCTCAACCGCAACGCTTACTGGACGTAATTTCGCTCGATAATCGCCAGATTGAAGCTTACACAATTCGGGTTTTTTTGCATCCAGGTGAAAATGTTTCTGTTCACTGCCATTCCAAGCATAACTTTCGTCAACGTAATGGGGATATAGGTGCATATATCAAGCAGTTAAAAGTTCGTGGGCCTATACTAGAACAATGGCCTCCGCTATCATATCTCGATTTATTTTCAGATTTTTCGCTAAAGGTGCTACCGCGTGAGGCTAAATCTTCTGAAGTAAAGAAAAGTAAGCTTCATGCTATTGGGGGAAGTCTCACTGTGAGTAGTTCTCAGATGGGAATGGAAAAAGGAAATATGCAAGACGGATCTAATCAAACCTTCTGGCATACCCGCCTTAAGCCAAGCCTTGCTAAGCCGCCACACTTTGTTGTGATTAAAAACCCAAAAGCCAATACTATTAATGGTCTATCATACGCTACATGGTCGGGTGGTAATGGTAATGGTCAGATAGAGGCTTATTCGATTTATTTTTCTGACGACGGCAAGTCATGGAGTGAACGAGTGATGGCAGGTAAGCTGGAGATTCGACTGGCAAATGAACAGTCGATTCTTTTTCCAAAACCAACAAAAAAACGGTTCATTAAATTTTTAGTGAATGACGCATTCACTTTAGATGGTCGTTCATTGGCATCTATTGGCAAACTAGACGTAATAACTGAGTTCCCTGTTCCAAATAATAAACTCCTAGTGACAGTGATGGCAAAATCAGAAGACGAATTGAAGCAAGTGATTCGTAGTTTTGCTCAACTTGCATTTGCGACGCACTTAACTGATGCAGAGTTGGAACCATATTTTGCTGTCAGCCTTTTAGCGTTGAAAGAGCAAGGCGAATTTATGTCAGCGGCGAAGGTAGGACTAAAGGCTGTGCTATGTTCACAGAGATTTCTTTTGGCACCAGGTGAACATGCCAATAAGTCCTATGAGAAAGCGGCAGATTTATCGCGAATCGTATGGTTGTCTGTGCCGGATGAGGAACTCCTGCAACTTGCTCAAGACGACCGACTGTCTGATAAAATACTAGCTGACCAAATTGATCGCCTGCTACAAGACCCACGGAGCTCTCGCATGATAAATTCGTTTTGCGATCAATGGCTCAATTTACGATCGTTTAATAAAATTACTCCTTCACTTAAGTTGTACCCGCTTTATGACGAGCAGTTAAATCGATATCTGCGGCTAGAAACCGAGGAGTATCTTAAACATCTTGTCCAAGAAAACCTGTCGGTGAGCCATTTGATTGACTCGAATTTCTCATTTTTAAATCAGCGACTTGCGCAGCATTACAACATTGAAGGAGTTTTTGGCCAACAGCTTCGTAAGGTGTCCTTTGGGCCTGAGGTGCCGCGTGGTGGTCTTTTGACCATGGGTAGTGTATTAAAAGTTACAGCTGACGGATTTGATACCTCCCCAATTCTGCGTGGGGCATGGATTTCTAAAAATATTGTAGGCAACACACTTTCACCTCCTCCTGAAAGCGTTAATGCTGTTGAGCCCGAGCACGGATCTGATGCAGTAACTTTGCGCGATCAGATTGAAAAGCATAAAAACAAAACGACCTGCTTTGGATGTCATAAAAGTATTGATCCGTATGGGTTTGCGCTCGAAAATTTTGATGCCACCGGGCAATGGAGAAACCACTATCGTATCAAGTTGCCGCATCACGGTACATTCCAGTATCGGCCTAAGGGTTATTTTAAACTAGCTGGTAAAGTGGACGCAGCCGGTGTGGTTGCCCAGAAAAAGTTTGAGAACATATTTGGATTCAAGAAAATCTTGTTCTCGGATCACCGAAAAGTAGCATACAATTTTATTAAGAAATTTTTTGAGTACGCCAATGGCTATAAGCCGAGTCTAGATCAGCGCTTGCGATTGTACTCAATGATATCATCACAAGCTGAGGTCTCTCGTATGAAAGACTTGATTCGACAAGTTTTGGTCTATTCAATGGAGCAAGGACGAGAATGAATGCGATTAGCCGAAACGATT
>SHAK01000061.1 GCA_004213515.1 Limisphaerales bacterium
GCCAAGCTTTCTCATAATGCCGCTTTTTATGGTATCCAAACGCGATAAATGAAATTCAGATGATGGAATATAGCGAAACTCGGCAATACCGGGTTCAGATTGAAAGAACTGTACAGCATACAAGCCATCAAAAATTGAGTCATGCATATTAAAGGTGGTCAGTGAAATGCGACGACCGGTCGCAGTTATGAGAAATTCCTGTTCTCGACCAGAAATTTCCTCAACTGCAGGCCAAAGGAATTCACGTTTGGTATCAGGTTTAGCCTGACGCACATAGTCCCCCGTTCTGTAGCGCACAAGTGGCATTGCAAGGTTGTCAAAGGTAGTGGCAATGACTTCACTTAAACCATCGTCATTCTTCTCTCCAAACTCCACAAATCCATAGTGCGGCCAAAAATAATATAAATCGGAATGAGTGCCTTCGGCAGCTAGCGCCGCCCGTTCTGAATGCCCATACCAACGAATAATTCTGCACTGAAAAACTGATTCGAGCATTCTTTTCTGGCTGATTGTCAATTGCTCTGAACCAGAAAAAATACCTTGAAGCGGCACCCGCCAAGTTTGATTATGCCGCTCTAAAAATTCTGCTATCTGCAATGCTGAAGATGGATAAACATATAAGAAGTCCGGATTAAATTTCTCCAGTTCACTTATATATTCCGGCATACGCTCATCAGTTAGATGAGAAGAAGAAAGCAATAACCAATTTCTAGTGGCATCGTAAGATATGATTTTACCACTCGACCGGGAATCAGTTACATGACCTCGGATTAGTGCTAGTCGCGCTTTGTCGAAATACCCAATACGCCGCCAATTGGCTTCCATAAACGCCTGTTCTTTCGGTCGACTTATTCCCTTTTGAAGATGAAAACCAACTGGTACTCCTGTTGACCCACCTGTTGTGATATATAATTTTTGCGAATCAGAAATATTTGCAGAAGTTATACCATTTAGATTTTTTTGTATGTCCTCCTTGTTTAAGAACGGACAGTTAACAAGTTCGTCCGGTGAACTAAGAAGGCTAGGATCAAAACCAGCTTTCGCAAATGTGCGCTGATAATAAGGACAATAGCTTGCAGCATTGATTAGCGTACGCCGTAATTCTCGAAGCTGGTACTCGTTAATCTCAGGCGTGCTCCATTCCGGCGAATCTTCAGCCAAGGATCGAAATTCACCATAGGCTTTACCATAACGAATTCGTCTAGGCATTAGGCGATATATTGAGCCAATAGTATTACGAGCGCCTTGTGGCAAACGATCGTAGAGAGAGAGAAACGGATAAAGTTTATCCTCCAGACTCATTGCTCGGATAATTTTGAATTATTATTGCGCTCGATTGCTCCTAACCATCCAAAGTGCGGCACGAATTCAAACCAATCCGTTATCTTGCTAAGCGGCCCATTCCATTCTGCTTTATTGGATGTCACTTGAATGTTGCCTTTCGTAAAAGGAACAAAATTTCTTTTTTTAATCGCAAAAGCATTTTTCAACAATCGAATATCTTGCCAATTAAATCCCATTAGAGTTGCAGCAGTGATGTCGACTGAAGCTGGATGTGTCCCTGCAATGATTGTTCCACAGGGCTTTCTGTCAGGTGCCATTGGGCCGTTGCCTTCTCCCCCAACAATTCCATCGACCACAGCTAGATAACGGAGTGGTTTTTTTCTAGTCTGACCTGATCCGTCAAAATCAAAGAGACACTTGTTCAAATCGAGCACCATGCGCCAACAAGTGTCATTACCATGCCAATTACCAGAACGAACAATTTTTTGTGTATCACCAAAAAAAAGCCTTCCTACTTTTTTTAAGGGAACAAGCATGCGCGACAATATAGGCCTACCATTTACAATACGTTTTACACGCCCCATCCAAGAATGTTCGAGCCTCGCTTTCGTCGTCGCTACAGGAAACTGATCACCACCCATATCCGGAGTTCCTTCAGTATGATGCGGAAGCCAGTTTTTATTTGCATTTATGCCAACAAGGTTTTTCAACGCACAGGTAAGCCCTACTTTTTTATGCGTTTTAAGTTTTGGTATATTAATGAGGACATCAGCATCCATTGGCGTTCGGCAAAGCATATACTCATGACGATCATCATGATGGTGCTCATTTGTTTCATTAATATTAAATGATGCGCCATACAATTGTCCGTTTCCACTAAAACCAAAAAATTCACTAGCATCATTAAGTGCTATAAATGTATTCCCCATCGGGTCTCCAGATAGCTTTTTCTTTGAAACAGTTACTCCATCAACCGACTCCCATTCTTCGGGGCGAAGATCTAGCAATTCAATCTTCAGCCCAGGGAAATTTATACGACTCTGCTCAATCAACTCTTCTAGCCCGCAATAATGACTCAGTTTAGCAAATGAAGAATCGGTCTGAGGGGCATCACAAATAGTGATTGAGCCATTTCCTTTAAGATGCTTGGCAACCCACTTTATGACAGATTCGATCACTGATGGATGTGTCACGACATGCTCCCATTGATCAGGACCGGGATGACGCTCATCGTGCTCCTTAACCCAATTGGGTTTTAATACCACTCGATCACCTGGCCGCACATAATCTTCAGGTAATTGAAGCGCTTTAAGAGCTTCGTCTACCAACGCATGAATCATTGCAGAATCGTCGTAATGATCGACTCCATGTTGTATTGAAACATTTGTAGGATTATATTGTTCGTAGATACTCATTCCCATTCAAGTTGATAGCAATGCAGAGCGAACCTTTTCACCGAAAACCTTCCGCGTAAAGTGCCGCAAATATCGGTTACGTAAATCTGTACTATCAACACAGCCAAGAAACTTCTGAATCCGTTCAGCAATTTGTTCGGGAGACTTAACATCAACTAACCCTGCATAGTTTTCAGGAAACAACTCGGGCAATATACGCCAACGAGTTGCTATAATTGGCAAACCATGAGCCATGGCCTCAACCAAACAAACTGGATGCGCTTCAAAACTGTAGTAGGACGGTAATGAGAAAGCATCAGCTTGACTAAAAAGCTTAAGTTTTTTCGTCTCATCCGCAAATCCGTGATAAATAACCATTGAACCATGATCATCGATCAAATCTGCCTGATTGATGCGTTCATTAAACTCAGCTTCCTCCTTGGGAAGATAAAATTTTCCAGCAACATCTAATTGTACACGTTTAACTAAACCATCATCCCTGAGACGATTATTAACTAGAGCTATCGCTTCAATCAGATCAAATAAGCCTTTTTCCCGATAACACAAACTTAGATAGAGAACACTAAACGTTCCTTCGCTATTTAAAGCATCAGCACGAGCGAGCTGTTTTGGTTTTATCCGCTCCTCATAGTCAGGACAAGGATCCGGACAGCAGTTGGGTATAGTGATAATTTTTTTTGGACAAAGCTTACCCGCATCTTCATGATAATAATCACCTAGCACTATACTCAGAGATGCACGACCCAATAAAAATTGTGATACCCAACGCTCCCAATTATATGCCTTAGTTTCTAGCCAGGCTCCGACACCAGCCGCCTGATAGTGATATATAATATTTCTATAAAAAGGACGGCACAACAGCATAACAATCCAGTCACGATATACAGCACTTCTAAGTCCTGGCGCTGGAACATAATAAAAATGCGTGGCCCCTTTCATAACGCGCAACCAAATCGCCCGCATACAATAACTAAATAGTAAAAAAAATTTACGAAAACCTACAGAAGCAATGTCGTCGATATCCTTTGATAAACGAGCATCGATATGAAACACATCAAGAACTTCGCTATTGTCTTCTTGGAGTTCATCCAGCAACTGTTGCACCATGAAACTTTGGCCATGAAATGGCGGAGGAACGTGGGCAAAAACAACCAACTTCATAATTTAATGGAATTTAGTTGAGCCATGTGATCATAAATACGATTGTATTTTTCAGTCATAGTACCAGCAGCCCAACCTCGAACACTCTCTCGGATTTCAACAGCTGGACGAATGTTAACCTTTCCGTTTAGAATTGAGATAATTTTATTTTTAAGATCCTCAGCACTTCCATTCTCAAAAAGAATCCCTGTCTCACCATCTCTAACAATATCAACATTACCCCCACTTCGAGCAGCAAGGGCAGGAAGGCCAAGAGCAAGAGATTCCATGAGCGAAACACTGCAAGGTTCATTTTCAGAAGCCACGATTACAAAATGTCCTGACTGAAGCGACTCAACCACTTTGTTTGTTGCTCCATGTAAAAATACGGTTTCTTGAAGATTATTTTGGCTAATAAAACCCTTTAATTCATTTGAAAAAGCCTGAGAATCCGCATCATGCTGTTCCGGTCCCCATAAATGAAATTCAACACGAGATCGCATTTCTAAAGGAAGTTTTGCCATAGCTTGTATAGGCAAATGCCAACCTTTCCAACGCACAACTGACCCCATACCAACCAACTTAAGTTTGGCTTTCGTAGACGAACTTGACAAAAAACTTTCAGCGAGCTGTTTATTCAAAAAATTATCTGCACAGCCCGAGAAAACAATCCAACTTCGGGGCTCATTAATTTTTAACCTATAATGTTGAGCCATGGCGGGATTAAGCAGAACTGTAGTCATTCGCTTTCGACTAGCTATCCATCTATAAAAACCTGTACGCTTTGCGAAGGTATGGTTGGTAAATAAAACAGGCCGCCGCATGAGCCAAGAGACAATCAATGCAATAACTAAGCCTCCGCGGGTGTGAGCATGGATAACATCGAATGACTCCCTCTTTAACAAACGTCGCACTCCAAAAAAACCTAAAAGGCTCGTAAAAAAAATTAAAAGGTGACTTAAGGAATCGCTTATAATGAATCTACCATATCGGTAATCAAGAACTGGCTCGCGAGTCTCTATATAATCTTTATGCACCCAAACTGAATGCTGATACCGACTACTAGGACCAACCTGATGCAAAGATCGTATGACTGAGAGGATACCTCCAAAGTCTTCACGCTGACCAACCAAATGAAGAATCTTCATGTCGCCTCAACCGTCTCCGGTGTGGCCTCCTTGCGAGCACGGCCTCGCAACATATATTCGCAAGCAATAAGCAAACCAGCCTGTAAAGAGAAGGTTTTCATTGCATACTCGCTATCCCCATGCAAAGCAGCAAATGCAACAACATTTGCCAACCACAAACTCGCAATAAGGCAACACACCCTGGAAAACTCGTCCTCAACCCCATGCTTACGGAGATACAAAATAATCCTTACAGCAATAACAGACCCCATTAGAAGAAATAAAAGCATGAAGAGTGTCCCAAAAAGACCCGTATTAACCATTAATCCAATAAACCCATTAAAAAAACGACCCTGATTAATGTGATAGGTAATAGCCGTAGGATCCCAATGTAATGAATGATCACCGAAACCGGACTGTCCAAAACCCCTTCCTACCAACAAGTATTGTGGAATTAATTTCAAACCTTCTTGTCTTAGAATTCGGCGGGTTTCCATAGTGCTAGATCCATCAATTTCAGCATCACGATGAACCTCAATAGCCGGTAAAACAGATATTGCACGCTGCGCTGCCAGTGGCATGCGATCGGCAAATCCGTAAGAGATAAATAAACCAATCACTAAAACCAAACCACCAATAATCACATTCCGAAAGTTATATAAACGCTGTGTTAACGAACTGAAAAATGTGACTAAAACAATAATAGCTACGGTATATCTATGACCACTTAATAAACCTACAGCTACAATACCAATAAAGATTGGAACCAACCAAATACCCTTTGAGGTTAGGAAATCTTTCATCTTAAACTTAATTAATAATAACCAAAGAAATCCGGTGCTCACAAAAGCTAGCGACTGGTAACGGTTAATACCCATCTTCAACCTCTCTCTTTCAAAATTCATCGCATCACCTGGCACCTCAAGAAAAAATAAAATGTTAAACAGCCAAGATGCGTTAGTGTAAATAACGTCTGAGATAACCCAAGTTGCAGAAAGCACGCATTGAATAATAAACAACTTTCTAATCTGATCTTCTTTCATGCGAAGCATCATGAACATTAATGGAAAGATGGCACATGTGATTTGCTGAAAATAGAATCGCCCCCCCATCTGCTCACCGCCCATCGTCCGAAATCCGACACCTCGCTCAATCATAGTAAAAACAAGAACAGCACAGTAACCGGCCACACCGATCAATAACCATTTGTGCTGGCTGATCGAATCCCACATTTCGTCTCGGTATTGCCTGAAGGAAAAAACCAAAATACAACCCGTCCATCCCAACAAAGCAGCAGCTTCCCAAACAAATGGTCTTCCCGGGAAAAATGGCATAATCAATGCCGTAGAAAAGGTCGCTATAGCCAAGCTTACAGCCAGAGTTGCGTGGTATGGCATCAATATCAACCAGGCCACCCCACCAAATGCCAATGCTGCAAAAAACATATCATCAGCCAGCGTGTAGCCAAAAATGACAACAGCTAACGCAATCACTGCAAACAAAATGAATTTTTGCAGGCGCAATGCACCTTCTAATGAACCCGCGCTCACGTCAGGCGTTTATATCGGGTTTGGAAAATTCTGCAACCTCGCGACATCAGCTTATAATGGATTTATTGCATTCATGCGACTTTTCAGTTCTTCGCGAATAGATGCACGCTTTTCGTCATCTAACTCTCGAGGCACTTGTAATGGGGGCCCATATACCACTTCACATCGAGCAAACGGCATCGGCAATTGAAATTGATCCCAACTATTAAACTGATACTTTCTACTAACCGAAGCACCTAATGGAATAATAGGCAATCCAGTCACTTGTGCCAGAGCTAGAATACCATCCTGTATTTCATAAATAGGGCCTCTTGGTCCATCTGGAGTTATTCCTAAATGCATACCTGACTTCATTTTTCGTGATAATTCTAAAAGGGCTTGACGACCACGGCGACTTGTTGAACCGCGAACTGGGTCAATATCAAAAGCCTTTAGCGCTTCAACAAGAAAAGCCCCATCCTTACTGGCACTAACCATTGCAGCTAAACGCCTACCACTAATCGGCTTTATGTTATTGCTATATGCATACATTCCAAAAATTAAACGATTATGCCAAACGCAAAGAATGAAAGGTTTGTCACGACTAGTCTTAATTACGCCGTGAGGATCAGAAAAGCGCATCCGCCAAGTGAGTCGTAGCAATCTAAGTAAAGCATACAACCCTCTCACCACTAACCGTTGCGTAAGTGATGCATTATTTGGGATGACTACAGATTCAGTCAAAGTCCCTTCTATTTCCCTCCCTTCAAAGCCGCTCTTACAAGTTCCTCGACTGACGCTTGATTTCCAAGCATGGCCTTTGCCGCCTGAGCTGCTTTTTGTGCCTCAGCAGTTTTAGAGCCAAGTGCCTCTAGAGCAGCTACAGTATCCGAAATACTTTTATCTAAATCATTAGGGACTTGACCTAAAGCTGTTGGTAGATCCCCGTGTAAGTGATCTACCTTGTCCTTAAGTTCAAGCACCATTCTCTCTGCAGTCTTCTTTCCTATTCCATTGATACTAGAAAGCCGTTTTACATCCCCGTTTACTATCGCTGACTTGAATAAATCGACAGCCATTCCACTCAAGACATTTAATGAAAGTCGGGGGCCGATACCGCTGACGTTTTGAATCATCTTAAACATATCCCTCTCATCTTCTGTAGCAAACCCATACAAGGTCTGAGAGTCTTCTCTAACGACCAATTGAGTTTTGAGCATTACTGGTTTGCCAAGGCCAGGAAGTTTTTCAAACGAAGACAATGGAATTAGTAATTCGTACCCAACGCCATTAACTTCAACTACTACCTTTGTTGGCAGCGCATCTTCGAGTGTCCCCTTAAGAAAAGTGATCATACTTACGAATCTCTTGAAGCAGAAAAACATGTAGCCGCAAAACTGACCAGATTGTTCTTCCATAAAAGCGAACCGTCTTGCGTTTTGGCATACCCACTTCTAGCCTCCCTCCCTGCAAAATGCGCAACTCCGCGAGCAAAAAGAAACCCTGTGTCTGCATTGTGGTCGAAAACCTACCCGTACCTTTGGATCGACGCGTTTGGCAGGAATCATGCGCCTTACGTGATGCTGGATACGAGGTAATCGTGATCTGCCCACAAATGCATGGCTACACAAAGCCCGCAGAAAAACTCGATGGCATTCAAATTTACCGCCACTGGATCGGCGAAGAAGCCAATTCCATAGTCGGATTTTTCCGGGAATATAGCTCAGCTCTTTGGGGGGAATTGCGCCTGTTATGCAAAGCGTGGAGACGACATCGATTCGACATCATTCAAGTATGTAATCCCCCTGATATACTGTTCATTGCAGCAACACCATTCAAACTAGCCGGAGTAAAATTAATTTACGATGTCCACGACGCAACTCCGGAAATGTTTGAAGCAAAATTTGGTAAACGCGGATTGCTTTACTGGGCGGTTCGTACCGCTGAATGGTTTACGTATTTTTTTGCCAATACGGTGATTACTACAAACAAGTCCGTCTCTGAGATAGCTACTGGTAGAGGAACCAAAACAGAGGAAGATGTATTCATTGTTAGATCAGCCCCAAAAATTCCAACTCTTGAGATCAAACTCAACCAAACTCTAAAAAAAGGTCGAAAATATCTTGTGGGTTATGTTGGTGTAATGGGAAGCGCAGATGGCATTGATCAAATTATAAGATCTGCACACTATCTTGTTCAAAAACTAGGGAGAAATGACATCCAATTTCTACTTATGGGGTTCGGACCTGAATATGAAAACCTTATTAAACTTCGCGACAAACTTGGATTGAAAGATTTCATCGATTTACCAGGACGCGTTGAAGGCGCAGAATTATTCTCAGCTCTCAGCACGATGGACCTTGGAGTTTCTGGTGACCCGATTAATCCGTACAATCATCATTGCACTATGAATAAGGTACTCGAATACATGGCAATGGGAAAACCTCAAGTATCATTTGATCTTAAAGAAAGCCGCTACTCAGCAGGCGACGCTGCCTTATTTGTAAATGAAGTTTCTAGCCAGGCACTCGGTCAGGCAATATCGAATTTAATAGATGATCCTAAAAGACGAAAAATAATGGGGGATATCGGCCATGAACGTTTTCATTCGGATCTCAACTGGGAAAAATCTGTGCAGCAACTCAAAGCCGCCTACTCCCATACTCTAAGTAACACTTAACTGAGTATTCAATTTATACTTACACGATTACAGACTGAATTTAAAAAGAGTTTTTAATTAATCTTAAACTACTCAACATATCGGAATTCTTCAGAACCAAGAAGAACTTGAGCATACTGTTTCCACGCAGCCTCAGTATCGACCTTTTCGAGAAATTCCAAGCCAGTTTCACTTTCGTATGCGGAAGGTTGCCGATTGTATAATAGTTGGTATGCCATGTTAATCCTACCTTCATTTGTTTCACTCTCCCTAACTAAACGGTTTACCAGCGCATCTGCCCTTTTCTGAAAAAATGGGCTATTCATTATGAATAAATACTGCTGAGGCACAGTACTTGAGGTTCGTTTTGCAGCTGAACTGCGCGGTGCTGGAAAATCAAATAAACGAAAGAACGGATCAGAACTAATTCTGTCACCATTTCGACTAATGGTTGCGTAGACACTGCGGCGTGGACTATCTAGAATTTGATTAGTGGGTGCTCCGCCAATTTTCAAGTCCAGTTCGGCTGTAGCAGAAAGCAAACTGTCACGCCACGACTCTACTTCAATACGTCGAGGATTCATTCGCCAGATCATACGGTTATCGCCGTCGCGATCAAAGTTGGCGGCGATGTGTTTACTGCTCATTCGGTAGGTGGCTGATTTCATTATTAAACGGTGCAAATCCTTGATCGACCAGTCGTTTTTCATGAAGTTCGTGGCCAGCCAGTCGAGCAAAAGTGGATGCGTAGGATTCTCCCCAATAACGCCGAAGTTACTCGGAGTTCGAACAATTGCCCGGCCAAAGTGCCATTGCCAAACACGATTAACGAATACGCGTGAAGTAAGAGGGTTATCGCGAGCAACCACCGACTCAGCCAACTGTAAAAGCCCACTTTTCTTGCTGAAGGTTTTGTCGCGAGAGATCACCTCAAGAAAACGGCGAGGGACTTCTTCCCCTTTTTTTCTAAGATCACCCCGAATAGCTACGTGCATGTTGTTGCTGCCATTTTCACGAAGCCCATGAGCGGTAGCATACTTTGGCGGCAAACTCTTTCGAAGCTCATCTCGGTCTTTGGTCCACTTGTCGCGCTTCTTTTTTTCATCTTCATTGATTTCTCGCTTCTCTTTTTTGACCTTGTCGTTCAGTTGCTTGATTTGTTTTTCAATATTTTTAATTTTGTTTTGATGATTATCGTATGACTTCACGATCGTATCAGAGGCCAGAGGCTTGTCAGCAATACTAGTGTTGTTAAATACACCGGCTATGGCGTAGTAATCCTTAATAGAAACCGGATCAAATTTATGATCATGACAACGCGCACAAGCAACCGTTAAACCAAGAAAAGCACGGGAGAATGTATCCACTCGATCACTCAACGTCTCTGCACGAGCCGCAGCAGAGGCTTCAGCGTCACCGCCGTCTCCATTGTAAGTAGGCCCAACAGCAAAAAACCCAGTGCCTGCGCGGGCTAACAAAGGCGCGTTTGGAGTCAGTTCGCCAGCAATCTGCCAACGCACAAATTGGTCAAATGGCACGTCTTCGTTGAAAGCATTAACCACAAAGTCACGATATTGCCAGGCGTTGGGCAACCCACGATTATCGAGGAACCCACCCAAACCATCACTGTAACGGGCAACATCCATCCAGTGACGAGCCCAACGCTCACCATACTGTGGAGAAGCTAGTAGTTCCTCGATGACGTGATCCCAGGTCATATCTCCAGCAACAAAAGCTGCAACGGATTCGGGGGATGGCGGAAGGCCGATTAAATCAAAATAAGCACGGCGAATGAGCGTCCGGCGACTTGCCACCTGAGCTGGCTTCATCTTAGTAGCCTCAAGCCTTGCTAGTATAAATTTATCAATCGGATTCCTTGGCCAAGGGGTATTGGCAACCTCAGGCGGGACTGGGTTTAATATTGGCTTTAGCGACCAGTGTTGATTCCGAAATTTCTCGAAATCGATACCATCACTTTTAACGATCTGTGGCTCGTTCGATTTTGGCCAAGGAGCTCCCATATCAATCCATTTCTTAAAATCGGCAATCACCGCAACTGGCAACTTCCGCTTGGGAGGCATTTCTAG
>SHAK01000062.1 GCA_004213515.1 Limisphaerales bacterium
GAATAAGGGGGACATAAAGTTCAAAAAGTCGCTTTCTATTCCTCTAAACGGAGCGTTTCGGGCTTTAGCTAGAGATTACGATAAAGACGGCGACACAGACATTGCAGCTATATCCTATTTTCCTAACTATAAAACTTCACCTAGAGAAAGCTTCGTATATCTAGAAAATATAAATGGACAGTTCAAAGCAAATACATTCCGGACTTGTATTAGTGGTCGATGGCTAACAATGGATGCCGGGGATATAGACGGCGACGGCGACATTGACCTAGCTCTAGGAAACTACGCATACGGACCCAACAAAGCCATTCACATACCGGAATTTCTTATGAAAACCTGGGAACAAAGCGGGCCCCCTGTGATGATTCTCTACAACAATCTTCACCAACCTGAAATCAAGTAGTCATAAAAAAATACTTATGATGCCCAAAAATTAATAAAAAATTAAAACTATCTTCTTTGGCAAGATCTCATTTCTATATCATTTTATAATAATAAAGCCCCTATTTTCGTGCAATCTGGCCATTGACTTAACTTCAACACATCGATAGTCTATTTCCACCTTTAGGAAGTAAAAACATGGTTCGAATACTACTTTTTATCACATTAATTGCCGTTGGAGCATCGGGTTATTTAGCCTATAATGATATCAATGGAAAAATCGATAACCTAACGAATGAACGGGATTCAGCTCAACAATCCAGCAATGAATTTGAAGAAAAAATGAATGACGCTGTTGCAGCTCAAAGCAAAGCCGAATCAGAAGCTGAAACAGCCGTTGCGGAATTAGAGCAAGCCAAAGTCACTAATATAAAACTTGGACAACAATTAACTGTTCAAAGAAATCGAGCAGAAACTGCCACTGCAAATTTTAATCAAGCTACTGCAGAATTGGTTGAATCTCGACAAACAAGTGAACGCTGGAGGCAATTTGAAATGGAATATGGAACACGAGATTCGATTAAGGCTAATTTAGCCACAATAGCATCCGTCAAAAACGAGCGTGACAATTTCATCACTGAAAACTCAATTCTCCTCAGTAGAATTGAACAACTCAGTGTCGAGCTATCAAGATATACAGGTACATCAGTGAAAGTTAATTTACCTTCTGATCTTGCAGGAAAGGTAACTGCAGTTGATTCACAATATGACTTTGTCGTACTAAATGTTGGAGAGGATCAAGGCGTGAGAGAGCATGGTGAGCTACTTGTAGGTCGCAGTGATAAGCTAATAGGCCGCTTACGGGTGCTTAGCGTTGAAAAAAACCGTAGCATCGCCAACATTATGCCTGATTACAAACAGAGCGAAATTCAAACCGGCGATTCAGTCTACTCTGAACGTAACTAATTTTTGAATGTCCGATAACAATCCTATAAGATTTTTTTGTACTATTATAGTGGCCTTATTCTTTATCGGCTTAGCTAGTGGATGCATTGGCCCAGATTCAGAAAACAGATCAGCCCAGCCTTGGAATAAACAACGCCCTTGGGAACATGGCATTCCTGGTGGAATTACTGAAAGACGATAGGGTTTAATCAACAGCTTTCTTTACGCCGGTATATTTATACCGGTGTTTTTTTATTTCTATTCATAAAATTAGTTGTTTTTTTATTTTCCAAGTCTTTAATTTTTATGCTATAAATAAAAAATAATAATTATGCGATTAGATAAATTCACAACAAAATCACAGGAAGCAATACAGAATGCTCAAGAAATAGCGCATCAAAGCTCACAACAACAAGTTGATTGCGAGCATTTGTTATTAGCCTTAATACAACAAGAAGATGGAATCATACCTACCCTTTTACAAAAAACTGGTGTGGAATTGGTAGAATTAAAAACCGATATCCAGAACGAAATCAATAACCTAGCAAAGGTTCAAGACATCAGCTCAACTGAACTTTTTTGTAGTAATCAGATCAAGCAGTCTCTTGACTCAGCGCAAATAGAATCCAATGCTTTACGAGACGAATTTGTCAGCACAGAACATTTGCTGCTTGGCTTAATAGATAATGCAGGTAATTCGCTATCTAGTATATTTAAAAAGCATAAGATAACAAAAATTAGTATTCTTAATGCTTTAAGCCAAATAAGAGGAACTCAAAACGTTACTGATGCTAATCCAGAAGATAAATTTCAAGTTATCGAAAAATATGGAACCGACCTTACTGCGATGGCTAAAAAAGGGAAAATTGATCCTATCATCGGACGCGATGAAGAAATTCGTCGAGTAATACAAGTACTAAGTAGACGAACCAAAAACAACCCGGTCTTGATAGGAGAGCCTGGCGTAGGAAAAACAGCAATCGCTGAAGGACTTGCTCGTCGTATAGTAAGCGGTGATATTCCCGAATCTCTTAAGAACAAAACATTAATTTCAATGGATCTTAGTGCAATGATAGCTGGAGCAAAGTATAGAGGTGAATTTGAAGACAGGCTCAAAGCGTTCATAAAGGAAGTTAGCTCAAGCAATGGACAAATTATTTTATTTATCGACGAATTGCACACATTAGTTGGAGCGGGAGCTGCTGAAGGTGCAACTGATGCAGCTAACATGCTTAAGCCACAACTGGCCCGAGGCGAACTCCGATGTATAGGTGCCACCACACTCAACGAGTATAGTAAATATATCGAAAAAGACCCCGCACTTGAACGAAGATTTCAACCGGTAATGATTAATGAGCCTAGCGTCGAAGCTACAATCGCTATTTTACGAGGTCTAAAAGAACGATATGAGGTACACCATGGCATTCGAATTCAGGATACCTCTCTTGTATCCGCAGCAACTCTTTCCAATCGTTATATAACAGACCGATTTCTTCCTGATAAGGCAATCGATCTAATTGATGAAGCAGCTTCACGCCTTAGGATGGAACTAGATTCAATGCCAACTGAAATCGACCAACTTGACCGTCAAGTGATGCAGCTAGAAATAGAACGAACCGCATTGGAAAAGGAAAAGGACGAAGCCAGCAGGAAACGGTTAATTAATTTAAAGACGAATCTTGATAGTCTTAAGGAACAGTCGAACGAGCTAAAAGGACGATGGCAAGACGAAAAGGCATCGATTAATGCTGCAAGTATTGTTAACAGCCAACTTGAGGAAGCACATCGAAGCCAAGAAAAAGCTGAGAGAGACGGCGATCTAAATCTAGCAGCTCAAATTCGCTACGAAACAATTCCTGATCTTAAAAACAAACTAGAGGGTATGCAGCAAACCCTTAGTGAATCCAAAGAAAAAAAACGTCTACTTAAAGAGGAAGTTACTGATGAAGATATAGCATCGGTAGTAGCCTCTTGGACCGGCATACCTGTTTCAAAAATGCTCGAAGGCGAACGTGAAAAACTCGTTGAAATGGAAAAAAGAATTGGCGAACACGTAGTTGGACAGGAAAAAGCCATTAATGCTGTTGCAAACGCTGTAAGACGCGCCAGAAGCGGATTACAAGATCCTGACCGGCCAATTGGATCATTTGTTTTTATGGGGCCAACAGGCGTTGGAAAAACCGAGTTAGCTCGAGCTCTTGCCGGTTTTTTGTTTGATGATGAAACAGCAATGGCACGAATCGACATGAGTGAATACATGGAGAAACACACTGTTGCGCGTTTAATAGGAGCACCACCAGGCTATATCGGACATGAAGATGGAGGCCAGCTCAGTGAAGCTGTTAGACGCAATCCTTACAGTGTTGTGCTTCTCGATGAAATCGAGAAAGCACACCCAGATGTATTTAACATATTCTTACAAGTATTAGACGAAGGTCGATTAACCGACGGCCAAGGTCGTACAATCGATTTTCGTAATACGATAGTAATTATGACGAGCAATATTGCATCCCATATTATACAAGAATTCTTTTCAAAAGAAAAAAGAAGCGATTCTGAAAGATTAAATATGGAACAAAAAATATCTAACGAAATTAAAGCTCACTTCCGACCAGAATTCATAAACAGGGTCGATGAGACAATAATCTTTCATAGTCTCGATAAAAAACAATTGGAGATAATAATCGATATTCAATTAAAAAGCGTAGCCAAGCGGCTAGCTGAAAAGAACCTTACTATACGAATTGATGACAAAGTGAAACATTACTTAACAAATGTAGGTTATGACCCTCAGTATGGGGCAAGACCACTAAAACGTACTATACAAGAATTACTGCTAAATCCATTAGCCACAAAATTACTTTCCGGTAAATTTCAGGAAGGAAATTGCATTCAAATAAACTTAGTAAACGAAAAAATCACATTCAAAACTTAAAGTAACTCTTTATAAAAATTTAATCACCAATTTTGATACTGAACAAAGTCTTCTAAAAATTTCGAAAGTCGGCCTAATTGAAAATTACTTGGTTTAAGCTTCATTAAGTTTGACCAATCAGATGCCACCATATTCCTGGCTACTGATTGTGTACCAGGATCCAGGCCACTTTGCTGCCAGTCAGGTTCAACTCCTTGAATTGAAAGAAATTTAATTTTGAAAATGACAGGCCAATGACCGACGTTCCTCTTATTGTTAATCAAGCGTAACAACTCAACAAACATTAAGTATTCGTCTGGCAAAGGAGTCTCTTCTTCAGTAGAGCGAACAATAAGTTTAACGATCTCATTAAGCCCCTCAATCAAATCAATATTTTTTCGGAAATTAGAAAATGTCTCCTTAAGTTCGATTTCACGCAAAATATGTAAATCTGAACGGCGACTTCGGCGAAAGCTAAATTCGGCAATGTGAAACAAATCAATTTTTCCTTGGAAATTTGATTTAGGCCTGCGCGCACCTTTAGCAACAGTAGCTATTCTACCTTTCTCTGGGCTGAACCAATGAACAACAACACTAGTCTCCGTAAGAGGAAAAACTCGAAGAATCACTCCAATGGTTTGCTCATCCATCTTCAGACAACATTCTCTCCGCTTCAGCTTTGAATGCCGCTTGAATTCCTCCTGCATTCTCAGGTGGTACCGCACCTAAACTAACAATATACTTAATACCTTCGGCTACTGACATATCAAGCAGTACTACTTTACTTTCAGGTAACACCAATAAAAAACCTGTAGTAGGATTAGGTGTAGTTGGAACAAAAATACTTATTATACTCTCTCCAGAATCGGTCTTAACCTGCTCTGCTGTAACAAAACCAACTGAATACAAGCCCTTACGAGGAAACTCAACCATGACTACCTGTTTAAAACTTGATTTCTTTTCGGATACAAAAGCCTCATTCACCTGTTTAATCGTGCCATAAATTTTCCCTAACAAAGGCACTTGCAGCATTATGTAATCTACCAGTTGGACAATTTTTTTGCCGATATAATAGCGAGTTATAAATCCCAATAAAACTGTTAATAATACTGCCTCAAATATAGCAACAACTTCCCACCACCAAAATAGTTCAGATCCAGGGTTTCCATTTGTTGCATCCTTCCAAATATCACTTAACTCCAAACCTGGGATAAAACGAAAAGGATAAAGTAAGATATCAGACACATCTACCGCCTTATTAAATAACCATAAGGCTATTCCGATAGAAATGATTACTGGCAGCACTACTGCTAACCCAGTAAAAAAATTCCGCCGCCCACGACCGAAAAACGTTTTCTTGTTCTCACTCATTCGCCATCGGTTTTAGGCTCTTTCACCAAACAGCTCAAGTGAAAGAGCTTTAATGCTTCGTTCATAAGTAGGTTTTCTTTCCTTATCATAATCTTGCGTGCAGCAATCTTTTTATCGTCATAGCCTCGAAGATGTAAAATACCATGGATTAAGTATCTAGCTAATTCATGGGAACAAGTTGTACCAAAGTCTATGGAATTTTCCTGTGCAACTGCTGCACATATGAATAAGTCCCCTAAAATTGGCCCGCTTTTAGGAATGGGGCCGGGATCTCCGTAATCAAGTGTAATTACATCTGTAGCACCTTTATGTTTTAAACTGGTATAATTCAAATGCGCCATTTCCTCTGGCCCAATAATAAACACACCTAATTCATGCTCGATTAATTCAATTTTTTCACCTGGCTCAGTCGTCTCCAACGCCCATTTGGCTAAACGTCGAACCATCCAGGAGTCAATCAAGTGAGTTTTCTGCCGGCTGCGAACAAGTAGTGACATATTTAAGTTTAAAAAAACTAAAATCAGTTGCGCGGTTTTCTCAATGCTTCATAAGCTTCCACAATACGCTGCACAAGTGGGTGACGGACCACATCACTACGGTCAAATTTACATAGTGCAATGCCTTCAATTTTAGAAAGAGCTCTTTCAGCCTCGACTAATCCAGAATTTTTACTTGGCGGCAAATCGACCTGTGTCGGATCTCCGGTGATCACCGCTTTAGAACTAAAACCAAGTCTTGTAAGGAACATTAGCATTTGTTCTCCGGTTGTATTTTGAGCCTCATCCAAAATGATAAAAGCATTGTTGAGTGTACGACCTCGCATATATGCCAAAGGTGCAATCTCAACAATTCCTCGATCCATTAATTTTTGCACTTCCTCCATAGGTAATAAATCCTGTAATGCATCATGCAGTGGGCGCAAATATGGAGCTAGTTTCTCATACAAATCGCCAGGCAAAAAACCTAAAGCTTCGCCTGCCTCAACCGCTGGTCGTGTAAGGATTATTCGCGACACTTTCTCCTCCTTAAGTGCCATTACTGCCAGTGTCATAGCCAGAAAAGTTTTACCCGTTCCGGCTGGACCAATACCAAAAGTTATATCATGTTTCTGTATAGCTTCCACATATCTTTTTTGACCAAGAGTTTTGGGATTAACTGGAGCCTTTCGGAAAGAAGTTTGCAATGTAGTCGTATAAAGACCATCTAGCGAATCACTTCCTTCAGTAGCCACAGTATTCAAAGCATAGTCAAAATCTCGATTCCTTATTACTACACCTGTCTTTATCGCGCTCTCAAGTGATTCAAACAAATTCTTTGCAGTTGTTACCCCTGCCTCAGCCCCTTCAAGCTTTATCCAACCGTCACGACATGTTGCTTTCACACCCAGAAGATCACTCAAGGCTTGCAGATTCTTGGTATCGTTATTGAATAATTGTTGAGCAATCCGAGCATTCTCATAATGAAGCGTAAAATTTATTGAAGTCATTATATCAGGTGTTTAAAACGCCTATCCTTAGAAAGTTTTGAAACTAATTGCTTAATTTTTTGCGATTCAGATTTGGCTGCAATCATAGTTGCATCGTCACTTTGCACCACAATTGCGTCATTTATACCTACCAATGCAATTGGTTTATGATTACATGTACGAGCATCAAAAATAATATTGTTTGAAGAGTCAACTTGAACAATATCACCAATACTGCAATTCCCATTATCATCGCTTTTAATATGGCGCGCTAGAGCTGGCCATGAACCGAGATCGTCCCAACCAAAGCTTCCATCAGCGCAAACAATATTCTCAGCATTCTCCATAATGGCATAGTCGACTGAAATTTTATTTAGCTTTGGATATTCCGCAGATAAGGTTGCGTTAAGTTTTGACAAACTAGTAATCGATAACCAACGATCGACCGCTGCATATAACTTTGGTTGCTGCCGTTTTATTTCCCCTGAAATTGAACTGTATGACCAAATAAACATACCTGCATTCCAACGATAACCACCGTTTTTGAGATAACGTTTGGCCTTATAAAGATCCGGTTTCTCAACAAATCGCTTAACATTAAAAAAAGTAGATTTTAGGGATTGAGATTTGCTATCTCTAATTTCTCCATCAACTTGAATGTAACCGTAACCAGTAGCTGGCTCTTCAGGCTTAATTCCAATAGTTACTAATGCAATTTCACTTTTAGCAAAACGCATCGAATCTAAAAGTACACTTCGAAACTTAGCTTCAGAGGCAATAAAATGATCAGCTGGAAGCACAGCCATTACAGCATTCTCTGAACGTGCCCCAACAATCGCAGTACTCAAAGCAACTGCAGCACATGTATCACGACCACACGGCTCTCCAAAAATATTTTTCCTTGGCAAATCCGGTAATTGTTTTCGCACTTCTGATAATTGTAATGAATTTGTAATAACAATTATATTTTCCAATGGGACAATTGGTTTTACACGATCAAATGTTTGCTGCAAAAATGATCTATTACTTAATAAGCTGATAAGTTGTTTGGGTTGGTTTTCCCGACTTACTGGCCAAAAACGTTCACCCCGCCCTCCAGCCATAATTACTATGTAACGGTCCTTTTTGTTCATATTCTACCTACGGATTCCAGTAATTAGGTTAGCTGTAAAAGCTTTTACATGTGACACGAGTTCTATCGACTGACCTTTTTCAGCAATTTGGTTCACAATCGCACTGCCTACAACTACAGCATCGGCGTTCTGAGCAACTTGTTCAACCTGTTCGGGATTTGAAATCCCAAAACCAACGGCAATCGGAACATCCGTATTTTGCCGAATAATAGCAGTCATTTCACCTACAGTATCAGAAACTGTGGTTTGCATACCGGTCACCCCTTCCCTAGACACATAGTAAATAAAACCCTTCCCTCTTTTAACAATCCGCTCTACACGATTCGGGGGCGTCGTTGGAGCTACTAGGTAGATTGGGCACATATCAGCTTCTGCCATTAACAATTCATAATCCTCTGATTCTTCAGGCGGCAAATCTAGTACTAGTAATCCGTCGACACCAACCTTAGCAGCATCCAAGACAAACTTCTTTAAACCGCGCTTGTGTAGAAGATTAAAATACACATAAAGAACAATTGGTATGTTAGACTTTTCTCGAATCCTAGCTACAGTTTCTAGCACATTAGTCATGGTAGTTCCTGCGTCTAAACCTCGCTGAGCTGCCAACTGGTTTACCAAACCATCCGCCAAAGGATCACTGAAAGGAACACCAAGCTCTAAAACGTCGACACCAATATCATCGAATGCTAGCGCAAGGTCATGCGTCGCATTTAAATCAGGATCTCCAGCACCTATGTAAACAACAAATCCTTTTTGTCCCTTTTGTTTTAGGCTTTGAAACCGTTCATCTATTCGGTTCATAAAGAAACAAAATGCCAAACGATGCCCCCTGAAGCAAGAAACGTACTTATATAAATCAAATTTTTATAAAACCAAATTCAAGAATAGCTTTCAGTTAAGTAAAATTATAAAATAAACATGTGGCTACAAAAACTATCAATAATGTTAGTAATTCGACCAGCCTCCTCAGGAATAGCCTAAAAAACGAACGGCTATCACATGCTTATCTCTTCGTAGGAGGCAACATGGAGAATCTCGAGTCACAAGCTACCGAGTTAGCACGAACTCTTAATTGCCAATCACCAAAGGCAAGTAGTAAGTCAGGAATCCCACTTGATGCATGCCACGAATGCATATCATGTAACAAGGTAGACACTCATAATTTTCCAGATCTTGATGTAATTCGCCCTGAATCAAAATCGCGAGTAATAACAATTGATCAAATCCGCAGGCTAATTCAAAAAGTTTCACTAAAGCCAACAGAAGGACGCTACAAAGTAGCTATTATCTCCAGCGCAGAACGCATGCCTTCTGTAACCGTAAATGCCTTCCTAAAGACACTTGAAGAGCCCCCTGATCGTACGGTTTTCATGCTTCTAACTCAGTTTCCAGAGAAAATCATCGATACAGTGTTGTCACGTTGCCTGAGGCTTAATTTTACAGGTGAAACCGGTGTCGAACTCAATGATGATGACAAGAATTGGTTACATTCTTTTATTAGTATGTCTGTAGAAACAAATGAGGTACTGATGGGACGTTACCGCCTACTAAGTAACCTTTTAAATCACCTATCTTTAAAAAAAGACTTTATCGAAGAGACTTATCAAGAGGCATCACCATTAAATCAACATGATGACATTGACCCCACACTTCGAAAAAAATGGGAGAAAGAATTAGATGCAACCATTGAATCAGAATACAGAGGACAACGCAGTCAGTTCCTTGCCGGATTACAGTGGTGGCTGCGCGACGTTTGGATGATGGCCATGCAACAAAGTATAGATCTTTTATACTTTAAGGAATGGGCTGAAGCTTCAAAAGCTATAGCAAAACGTATCAATTCTGATCAAGCACTAGAAAACCTTCAGTCCTTAGAAAATACTCAGCGTCTTCTAGAAAGAACTAATGTGCAAGAAACCCTCGCATTAGAAGTCGGGCTACTTAAACTTAAACTATAATATTCATTATGTTTGCTGACACCCCTGAGCACAAAGATCGCATCTTTTTGATTCTAATCGGGGCTTGGCTATTCACTGCATTGTTCCTATTCACGAACCCTGTAATTCTTGATTATCTGCATCCACCAAAAAACATTGGGCTACCCACTGAGTCTCTTGGCATAAAATCAGGGGATTATTCTAATACAAAACCTTATATTGGGATTCTATCAGTACTCGGCCTCGCATGCTTACTTGGAATTTCACGCTTAAAAAACCCTAAATTCCAATTACCAATCCACTGCCCAAAATGGATCGTTTATTTACCTCTAATTTGGTTTCTCTGGCAGCTCATTTCTTTAATACAAAGTGAGGATCATGAGCTTTCAAAAGTCACAGTAATACATTTTGGATCCTGCATTGCAGCATATTATCTCGGTATTTTTGTGCTCGCTCGAATTCGGTATGCAAAACTAGCCCTCTGGGGGGCATCACTTGGACTTATAATTAATTTGATTGATGCCAGCCAAGAACACTTTGGGGGTCTTGAGCAAACTCGAAACAATATCATCAGCAAAATTGAATCCGGAGAATTAGACTCCTCTAAAATTGCACCTCATTTACAAGAGCAGGGAAAAACACTTCCAGTCGAAATAATAAAGTTGATCGATCAATTGCCACCCGAAACTGCATCTAAATTAAAAAAATTCCCTGTAGAAATACTAAAACGATGGTATAGCCCAAGAGTTTATGGACATATGTTCTATCCGAATGCGCTAGCTGGAATTATTTTACTTTTATTACCTGTTACATTGGCATTGCTATTTGAAAAAGGTCACTGGCTCATTGCCAGACTCATATTAGCATTTCTCTTAACCGTAATAGGTTTAGCTTGCCTTTATTGGTCAGGATCAAAGGGGGGCTGGCTTATATCCCTAGTGCTTCTTGTAATATGG